>NZ_JAHWGR010000007.1:0-266582 GCF_020873825.1 Micromonospora sp. DH13 | reverse complement strand
ACGACGCGGCGGGCCGGCCGCTCGTCGCGCCCCGGCGGCGGGCCGGGCGTCGACGGGCCGGCCGGGCGGTCAGCAGAAACTGCCGGCGTCGGCCCCGCCGTCCTGCCGGGTGGTGCGGAAGTCGCAGAGGTCGTAGCCGTTGGCGGTCAGCACCGCCTTCGCCTCGGCCAGTTCGGCGCCGCCCAGCGCCGGCCCGCGCGACAGCACGAAGCCGGTGCGGCGGTCCGGGTCGCCGACGACGGCCCAGCGGTAGTCCGCGTCGAGGCCCATGACCACGTAGTTCGGCCCACCGAAGTAGAGCCAGCGCCCGCCGACCTCCAGGAACGAGACGGTCAGCACCGAGTTGGCCGGGGCGTTCTCGCTGCGGGCCCGGCCGGTGACCGCGCTGGTGGTACCGAGGATCGTCCGGCAGGTGTTGCGCACCCCGACGGTGCCGTCGGGCTGGACGTCGTACCGGGCCCGCACGTTCTTGAAGCACTGGATCTCGAAGATCGCCGGGATCGCGGCGACCTGGTACCAGTCCCCGGCGTAGCGCTGGAGGTCGACCGCCGCCACCGGGGTCACCGCCGCGGCGTCCACCGACGGCGCGGCGCTGGCGGGCGCGCTGGTGGCCGCCACCGTCGCGGCCACGAGCAGGGCGGTGGCGGCGGCGTGCGCCACCTGTCGACGTACTCCCATGGGGTCTCCTCCGGTCTTGGGCTCCACCGTGGGGTGCGGCACCCCACGGGCGACGGCGGGGCCGCGCTGCCCGACAGGTGCCCGGGGCCGCCGCCGGGAAACTGTCGGCATTCTCATGGCTGTCGATGCATCCGCCGGCGGCGCGACCGTCGTATCCCGACGGGCACCTCTGTCCACTGCGACGGGTCGTGGCCCGGGTCACCAGCCGGGCCGGCCGCCGAGGCTGCGGACGGGCCGCAACGGCGATAGGTTGGTGTCGTGCAGTCCGTAGCGTTCGCCCGGCCGTCCCTGCCGGCGACGCTGCGCGGGTCGCGCCTCTCGTGGCGGTCGAGGCTGCGCCGCATCGGGGAGTTGGGTCGCCTCGCGCTGACCACCCTGGTCCTCGCCGTCGGCCTCGGCGGCGTCGCCGCCCTCACGGCCGGCACTCCCGCCATGGCGTCCGCGGCCACCGGCCCGGCCCACCCCGTCGTGGTGGCCAGCCGGGTCGACTCGCTGGGCCCCGCCGCGACGGCCGAGCCGCGCACCGATTCGGCCGCCCCGCAGGCCCGGCCGGCCGTCGGCGACGCGCGGCGGCCGGTCCCCGCCCCGGTGGGCGGGCCCGTGGCGGCCGTCCCGGCCGACCGGCCCGCCGTCGACCCGACCGCCGGCGCCGTCGTCCGGCGCGGGCCGCCCCGGCACTGACCCGGGCCGCCACCAGGCGCCGATCCGGTCCGCCCCGGCGTCGCAGCGCGCCGGCACCGCACCGGCCCGTCGCGAGCCCGCCGCCGGCCGCGCCCCGCGCCGCCGACGACCCCGCCCGCCGTCACCCGCATCGGTGACGACTCCGGCGGGCCCCGTCCGGCACCGGTCGACGCGCGGCCCCCGCCCGCACCGCGGGCCCCGACCGTCAGTCCACTTCGTCCCCTCCGAGGTGCCCCTCATGCAGACCGCCCTCTCCTCCGTCCTGCTCGACGTGCCCCGGGCCGCCGCGATCTGGCTGGCCCTGCTCGTCCTCGCCGTCGTCGCCGTGGCCGGCCTGGTCGCCCGGCCCGACCTGTTCCGCTCCGTGATCGGCGGGCGGATCCGCGAGGCCGCCATGCCCAGCCTCCTGGAGGAGGCCGCCGAGGAACGCGCCCAGCGCCGGTACGCCGACGAGGTGGCGACCGCGGCGGAACGGGCCGCGGCGACCGCCGGCCGGATGCGGGCCGAGTGGCTGTCCGCGCAGGACGAGGTCGAGGCCGCGTGGCAGGCGTACGAGGCGGCGGAGGCCGACGTCCGCCGGCTGGCCGCCGCCACGGCCCTGCCCCGCCCGCACACCGAGCGCACCCCCGCCGAGTACGCCGACCGCGAGCGCTACCTGCACCGGGCCGCGCTGGACGCGTACTGGCGTCGGGAGTTGTCGGAGGAGCAGCTCAGCGACGTGTTCGCGCACCGCAACGGGTGGGACCCCCGGCTGCACCCGGTCGACCAGGAGCTGGTGCTGCGCCGCGCCGTACGCGACCACCTGCGCGCCCGGCAGGAGGCCGCCCAGGAGCGGGAGCAGGCCGCCTGGCGGGCCGCCGAGCAGGCCGCCGTCGCCGCGCGCAGTCTGCGGGACGAGGCCTTCGCCGCGACCGTGCCCGCCCCGCAGGAGCAGGCGTCGCTGCTGCCCGGGGTGGGCGACGAGCCGTCGCCGGCCGCCGAGCAGACCCGGGAGATGCCGGTGGTCGCCCGGCAGAAGCCGGCCGTGGCGCGGGGCCGGGCCGCCGTCCCGGCCTGAGCGGCCTCGCCCGGCGGTGCGGGTGGCCGCCGCGCCCCGGGTCCCGTGCCGGCCGCCGCCGGGCGGGTCGGGGCGGCCGGCACGGGGCTCAGAGCTGCCGCAGGATGGCCACCTTGTCGTAGGCGACGGCGACGACGTCCGGCTTGCCGTCCCCGGTGACGTCGCCGATGGCCACCCCGTCCCGCTGGGGCCCGACGCCGTCGACCCGGTTCGTCGTGTACCCGCCGAGCGCCCCGGTCGGCTGCTGCAGGTGGACGCTCACCGCCAGCCAACTGTCGTGGACGACCGCCAGGTCGTTGCGACCGTCGCCGGTGAGGTCACCGACGGCGAGACCGGAGGCGATGTCGTAGGCCGGATAGCGCACCGGCGTCGTGGTGAGCCCACCGGCGCCCTGGGTGAACACCTGGACGGCGGAGTCGGGGCTGTTGCCGTCGACGCTCGTCACCAGGTCGGCCCGGCCGTCGCCGGTCACGTCACCGACCGCCGCGCCGTTGCTGACCCGGCGGTAGCCGTTGCCGTCCTCCGGCGTCCGGTACGTCGTCGCCGGTCCGAAGGAGCCGTCCGCGCGGCGCAGCCGCACCCACGTGCCGTGCCGGTAGAACTGCGCGACGTCGAGCCGGGCGTCCCCGTTGAGGTCGGCGGCGAACACCTGCTCGCCCGGGGCACCGGCCAGGTACGGCCCGGTCACCGTCGAGTGGACCGGGAAGGCACCCGTCGCGGTCTGCGCGTGGATCCGCACCTCGCCCGGCCGCGCGCTGACCACCAGGTCCGGCCGGCCGTCCCCGGTCATGTCCGCGATCACGACGTCTCCGGCGCTCCCCGCGACGAGCACGGGTGCGGCGAGCCGCCCGTCCCGCTGGTACAGCAGGTCGACCCCGGCGGACGACGACAGCGCCACGTCCATGCGTCCGTCGCCGTCGATGTCGGCGACCGCGAGGCGTACGTCGCTGTTGTAGCCGCCGTGCGCGACGATCCTCGTCGGAGCGCCGTAGCTGTGGTCGGCGCGCTGGGCGAAGAGCAGCACCGAGCTCGTCTGCGTGCCGTCCACGGCGTCGACGCCGACGACGATGTCGGGCCGGCCGTCCCCCGTGACGTCGGCGACGGCGACGGCGTTGGTGGCCGTCGACCCGCTGGCGAGATACTGCGGGGGCGCGAACGTTCCGCTGCTCGCGGCCCCGGCGCCTGCCGGCACCGCCGCCCCGGCCACCGCGGCGAGCGTCGCCGCCAACCCGACACAGGCACGTCTGTCCATCGCAGAATCCCCCGTCACCGTACGGTCACCCATCGATCACTGTCGGCACCCCCTCTTCCCTGAGCGCCGACGGCGCAAACTCTGCCGCCCTCCTTCGCCCCCGGTCGGCTAGCGTGGGCGCATGACGGAGCGCACCTGGCTGCTGGTCGTCGCCGGCCTCATCGTGGCGGCGACGCTCGTCGGTGCCGTCGTGCTGGCCGTACGGGTGGTCCGCACCCGCAAGCTGCTCGGCACGCTGGGCGTCGGCGGCAAGGTCGCCTTCTGGGGCGCGCTGGCCTACACGATCTTCCCGATCGACGTGCTTCCCGACCCGATCTACCTCGACGACATCGGGGTGCTCGCCGCCGCCCTGCTCTACCTGGGCCGGCTGGTCCGGCAGCACCGCGCCGCCCAGCGGCAGCTCCCCGGCCAGCCCGGGCCCCAGGAAGGCAGGACGCGCCGCCCGGTCGGCTGAGCCCGTGCCATGATCGGGGCCGGGCCCCGCACGAAGGGGGACCGCACAGGGGCCCGCGCGGGGCGGCCGGATCGGACGGGGGCGGGACAATGCCGGGCGACCATCGGTTGGGCATCCACGACGAACGGGTCCTCGCGTTCTGCCGGGAGCGGCACCTGGCCACCCTGACGACGCTGCGCGCGGACGGGACCCCGCACGTCGTACCGGTCGGGATGACCCTCGACCCGGCCGCCGGCCTGGCCCGGGTGATCACGTCGGGCACGTCGGCCAAGGCCCGGCACGTCGCGGCGGCCGGCGAGGCGGGCACCCCGGTGGCGGTCTGTCACGTCGACGGGAGGCGCTGGCTGACCGTGGAGGGTCGGGCGGTGCTGCGCGCCGACCCGGCGTCGGTCGCCGAGGCCGAGCGCCGGTACGCCGAGCGCTACCGCATCCCGCGCCCCAATCCGCAGCGGGTCGTCATCGAGATCGCCGTGACCCGGGTGCTGGGCAGTCTCTGACCGGTTCGGACGGTCGCGTCGGGGTACCAGCCTCAGCACCGACCGACCCGCAACCGGTAAGGGGCACCGACATGACCGACCCGCAGAGCAGGACCGACCACCCGCAGGGCGTGACCGACCAGGACGTCGTGGACGTACTCGTCGCCGACCACCGCGAGGTGGAGGCGATCTTCGTGGAGCTGGAGGGCCGGCAGGGCACCCCGGAGCACCGCCGGCAGCTCGCCGACGTGGTGATCGCCGAACTGGTCCGCCACTCGGTCGCCGAGGAGCAGTACGTCTACCCGGCCGCCCGCCGGGCGCTGCCCGACGGCGACCAGCTCGCCGAGCACGAGATCGCCGAGCACGCCGAAGCCGAGCGGACCATGAAGGAGCTGGAGTCGGTCGACCCGTCGGAGGCCCGGTTCGAGCCGCTGCTGGCCCACCTGACCAAGGCCATCCGCCACCACGTGCAGGAGGAGGAGTCCGACCTGTTCCCCCGGCTGCGCGCCGCGATGGCCCGGGAGGAACTGGTGGAGCTGGCCGGCAGGGTGCAGGCGGCGAAGAGGTCGGCACCGACCCGGCCGCACCCGGCCGCGCCGGACCACCCGCCGGCGAACCGGCTGCTCGCCCCCGGCACCGGTCTGGTGGACCGGCTCCGGGACGCCCTCAGCGGCCGGCCCACCTCCATGGAGGAGCTGCGCGAGAAGCAGCTCTGACGACAGGACTCGCGCCGCCGCCTGCCGGGCCCTCCCCCGGGCGACCCGGCAGGCGGCGATGCGTTCGTCTTCAGTGGATGGTGGGTGCGTCGCCGGTCAGGGTTCGGGGGCGATCCGCCGGCGGCTGTCCGCCTCGGAGACGAGGATCGCCTCCATCGGGCAGGAGTCGGCCGCGTCGAGCACCGCCTGCGCCGGGGACACCCGCTCGGCCAGCGGGCGGGACAACCCGTCCACCAGGCCGAAGTGCCTGGGTGCCGTGCCGGCGCAGATGCCCGAGCCGATGCACCGGGTCGGGTCCACGTGCAGCCGCCACCCCGGGCCGGACTGCCCTTCCTCCATGCTCACCTGATCCTCCCCCTCACCAGGCCACCGGCATCGCGGTGAGGCCGCGTACCAGCAGGCCGCTCTTCCAGACCAGCTCCGGCTCGGGCACCGCCAGGCGCAGCCCCGGGGTGCGGTCGAGCAGCGTGTCCAGCACCACCTGGAGCTCCATCCGGGCGAGCTGGGCGCCGACG
Organism: Micromonospora sp. DH13; assembly: GCF_020873825.1. Classification (NCBI taxonomy): domain Bacteria; kingdom Bacillati; phylum Actinomycetota; class Actinomycetes; order Micromonosporales; family Micromonosporaceae; genus Micromonospora; species Micromonospora sp. DH13. Next base: position 260,753 of record NZ_JAHWGR010000007.1, on the reverse strand, counting down.
CAGTGGTGCACCCCGTGCCCGAAGCCCAGGTGCGGGTTGACCTCCCGTCCCAGGTCGAGCCGGTCGGCGTCGGCGAAGACCGTCTCGTCGCGGTTGGCCGACGGGATCGACACGACCACCGGCTCACCCGCGCGCACGAGCACGCCGCCGATCTCGACGTCCTCCTTCGCGTAGCGGGCGAAGGCGGCGGTCGCGCCGAGCGGGACGAAGCGCATCAGCTCCTCGACCGCGCGGGGCACCAGCGTCCGGTCGGCCCGCAGGCGGGCCCACTCGTCGGGGTGCTGCAGCAGGACGTACGCGAAGTTGGGGATCTGCGTGACGGTGGTCTCGTGGCCGGCGGCGAGCAGCCCCGCCGCGAGCTGGACCACCTCCTCCTCGCTGAGCCGGTCGTCGGCGTCGCGGGCCCGGACCATCGCGCCGATCAGGTCGTCGGTGGGTTCGTCGCGCCGCCGCGCGATCAGCTCGCCCATGTACGCGAACAGGTTGTCGATGTACTGCTGGATCCGCTCCTGACTGAGCGAGGTGGTCGAGACGATCGCCTCCGACCAGGTGTGGAACCGATCCTGGTCGGTGACCGGCACCCCGAGCAGGTCGCAGATGACCCGGATCGGCAGCGGGGTGGCCACGTGCTCCACCAGGTCGGCCGGCGGGCCGGCGGCGAGCAGGTTGTCGACCAGCTCGTCGGCGATCTGCCGGGTGCGGGGCCGCAGCTCCTCGACCCGGCGCGCGGTGAACGCGCGGGCCACGAGCCGGCGCAGGCGGGTGTGGTCGGGCGGGTCCATGGACAGGATGCCGCCCTGGATCTGCCGCGCGGTGTTGCGCGGCTCGTCGCGCCCCACGGCGGCGGCCCGGCTGAACCGGGCGTCGCCGAGCACGGTACGCACGTCGGCGTGCCGGGTGGCCAGCCACGCCGGTTCGCCGTACGGCAGGCGGACCCGGATCAGCGGCTCGTCCCGGCGCAACCGGGCGTAGCGCGGATCGAGGTTGAGCCGGTCGGGATCGCCGAACGGGTAGCGCTGGATCGTCGCCTCGGATGTGTCGGTCACCGGATGACTCCCTCTCGTCCGCGGCCCCGCCGTCGGGCCGCCCGGTCCGCCGGGGCGACCCACCTGGAGTCATGCCCCGAATACGGATCGTAGCGAGAGAGTTCGATGATCGGCCAGTGAGCGGGGCCGGATTTCCGGCCCGGGTCGCCTTGACGAGAGTCCCCCTGGCCCGTTCCCGGCGCGGTGGGCCGCTCCGACGCGACGTTCGCCCCGGCGCGGCGGCTGCTCCGACACGACGGTCCCGGGGCGCCTCGGCGTGGCGGCCCGGGACCGGAGGCGGGTCGGGGTCAGCGCGGCGAGGTGTCGCCCTCGCCGGTGCGCCGCTGGGCCATGTCGACGCCCTTGTCGATCTGCTTGTCGTACTTGCCGCCGCTGCGCTGGTCGGCCATGTCGCCGGCCTTCTCGATGCCCTGGTCGACCTGCTTGTCGTGCTTGTCGGCGAGGTCCTTGGCCTTGTCCATGAAGTCACTCACGCGCTTCTCCTCCTCGGGCTGGATCCCTCTGCTGGATCCCTCCGCTGGGGTCCTGACCGAAGCGTTCCCTCCCCCCACCCGCACAAACCGCCGCCGGGTCGGCCGCGCCCGCCGACCTTGGACAGTTCGCGTTCCGCCCGAACGACAACCGTCCAAGATTGGTACGAGGTGGGGCGGGTGTCGGGGAGGTGAGGTTCGGGTACGGGGGACTCGCCGAGAAGTGGGAGGGTGACGTGGTCGACGACGGTGCCGGGGGTACGACGGACGACGGGCGACACAGCCAGTCGGCGACGGGAGACGAGCGAGACACCCCGCCGACGACGGACGACGGGCAGCGCGCCCGGCGGGTCGCGGTCGACGCCAGCGGGGCGGGGCCGCGCCAGGCGTGGGCCGGGTTGCCGTGGCTGGTCCGCTCGGCCGTGCTGTGGAGCGCCTGCCTGGTGGTGGTCGTCGCCGGGCTGTACCTGGTCGGGAAGATCGCCGTGTTGCTGGCCCCGCTGGCGATCGCGCTGGCCGCGACGCTCTTCCTCACCGCGCTGCTCGACCCGGTGCTGCTCCTGCTGCGCCGGCTCCGGCTTCCGGCGGCGCTGGCCGCCCTGCTCACCGTGCTGTTCCTGCTCGGCATCCTGGTCGGCGTCGGGGTGCTGGTGTGGAACCTGACCGCCAGCCAGTTCAGCGAGCTGAGCCAGGAGCTGGACCAGGGTCTCCAGCGGACGCGGGACTTCGTCACCTCCACCCTCCCGGTGACCGACGACCAGCTCGACAAGCTGATCCGGCAGACCCGGGACGGGCTGGGCGGCGCCCCCGACCCGGTCGGCGGGGCGCGGACGGCCGCCGAGGTCGCCGGTTCCGTCCTGCTCTCCCTGGTGCTGCTCTTCTTCCTGCTCAAGGACGGCCGGTCCATGTGGCACTGGGTGCTGCGCCGCACGGCCGGCCCCAACCGGGACGTCGCCGCCGAGGCCGGCCGGGTGGGCTGGCGGACGCTCGGCGCGTACAGCCGGGGGACGATGATCATCGCGGCGATCGACGCGCTCGGGATCGGCCTGGCCCTGGTGCTGCTCCGGGTGCCGCTCGCCCTGCCGCTGGCCCTGATCACCTTCCTCGGCGGGTTCGTCCCCATCATCGGGGCCACCGTGGCCGGGGCGGTGGCGGTGCTGGTGGCGCTCGCCGCGAAGGGGCCGACCGTCGCGCTGCTCACGCTGGCCGCCGTGATCGCCGTCCAGCAGATCGAGGGCAACCTGCTGGAGCCGCTGGTGATGAAGCGGCAGGTCCAGCTGCATCCGGCGGTGGTCCTGGTGGCGGTGACGGCCGGCACGCTGATCGCCGGCATCGCCGGGGCATTCGTCTCGGTGCCGATCACGGCGGTCGTGTACCGGGTGATCGACACCGTGCAGCGGCACCGGCAGGCCGCCGCCGCCCGACCACCCGCACCGGCCTGAGACCCGCCTACCCCGCTCGGACCCGGCGGGCCCGGGGCGCGGGCGCGGTCAGGCCGGCGGGCGCAGGTGGGTGGCGAACCAGTCGGCCGCCGCGTCGGCTACCTGCTCCAGCGCGCCCGGCTCCTCGAACAGGTGGGTCGCGCCGGGCACCACCCGCAGCTCGCCGACGTCGCCCAGCTCCGCCTTCGCCTGCTCGTTGAGCGTGATCACCTGCTCGTCCAGCCCGCCCACCAGCAGCAGCGTCGGGGCGGCCACCCGGGGCAGGGCGGCGCCGGCCAGATCCGGTCGGCCGCCCCGGGAGACCACGGCCCGCACCCGCTCGGGGCGGGCCGCCGCGGCGACCAGCGCGGCGGCGGCACCGGTGCTCGCGCCGAACAGGCCCACCGGCAACCGGGCCAGCGTCGGCTCGACGGCCATCCAGTCGACGATCGCGGCCAGCCGGTCGGCGAGCAGCCCGATGTCGAACCGGAGTTCGGCCGTACGGGCGTCGACCCGGTCCTCCTCCGGCGTGAGCAGGTCCACCAGCACCGTGCCGAGCGCCCGCCCGTTCAGCACCCCCGCCACGGCCGTGTTGCGGGGGCTGTGCCGGGAGCTGCCGCTGCCGTGCGCGAAGAGCACGACCCCCGTGGCCCCGGCCGGGACCAGGACGTCGGCCGGCAGCCCGGCGTCACCCGCCGGGATCGTGACCTCGCCACCCCGGGTCGTCGTGCCTACCTGTCCCCGTGCCGCCATCGCACATCCTCCCCACGGCTTCCGCCTCGTCCGGCGTCGCTTACCCGCCCCGGCGGCCGGGATTCGCCGTTGCCTTGACATCGGCGGCAAGGTCTAGCGTTGCGGTCGGTGGCGGGTGAAGGAGGTCGGATGCTGATCGGTGAGCTTGCGGAACGCGCCGGCACGAGCACCCGGACCCTGCGGTACTACGAGTCGCAGGGGCTGGTCCGGCCCCGCCGCTCCGCCAACGGCTACCGCGTCTACGACGAGGCGGAGCTGCGCGTCGTACACGAGATCCGGGCCCTGCTCGCGGTGGGCTTCGGCCTGGACGACATCCGGCCGTTCGTGGCCTGCCTCCGGGCCGGGCACGCCTCCGGGGACGTCTGCCCGGACTCGGTGGCCGTGCTGCGTCGCAAGCTGGCCGAGGTGGACGCCTACCTCGACCGGCTCGGCGCGGTGCGGCGACAACTGCACGACCAACTCGCCCAGGCCATCGCGTACCGGGAGGAAACATGCCTCAGGAAACGGGAACCACCCCGCTGACCGCCGTCACCGACGCCTCGTTCGCCGCGACGGTGCTCGCCGCCGACCGGCCGGTGGTCGTCGACTTCTGGGCCGAGTGGTGCCCGCCGTGCGTGGCGGTCTCCCGGAGCCTCGCCGAGCTGGCCGGGGAGTTCGGCGACCGGCTGCGCATCGTCACGCTCAACACCGACGAGAACCCGGCGACGACCCGGGCGTACCAGGTGATGTCGATGCCGACCCTGCTGGTGTTCCGCGACGGGGAGGTGGTCGGCTCCACCGTCGGGGCCCGCCCCAAGAGCAACCTGCGGCTGAGCTTCGCCCGGCACCTGGAGCCCTGGCGGCCCTGACCCGGCCGGCCGCCCGGCGCTACCCCCATGCCACCGGCCGCCGCCCCATGCCACCGGCCGCCGCCCGCCGTCGCTGTTTGCCGCCGGGCCGGGCGGGAAGGCCCGGGGTGACCGCAGCACCGGCGCAGCCGCGCCCCGACGGATCGCGAGGATCGTCATGGCCCGACGACAGGACAGGTCCAAGCAGCAGACCGCCGAGCGGGACGAACAGCGGGAACGGGACGCCGAGCGCAGCCGGGACTGGGCGGACGAGGCGGCGCAGGCCCGCACCGCCGACGACCCGAGGGCCGTCGCCCCGCACGACGCGGCCGGTCGCCCCTCGAACGGGCGGCAGTTCTGACCCCTCCCCGGTCGGTCGGGGAAGCGCCCCGGCCGACCGGGACCGCCCGCCGGGCGCGGAGCTTCAGCCGAGGTGTTCCGGCAGGTGGAGCAGGGGTGCCCGGCCGGGCGGCTGCTCCGGCTCGGTGCTCGGCGGCGTGAGCGGCGGCACCGGCACGGTGACCGGCTCGGCGCAGGTCACCCGCACCTTCTCGCCGTGGTGCCGCAGCTCCACCCCGTCGCCGGAACAGCCGTGACGCAGCGCGTACGTCGTCTGGTGTGCCCGGACGTCGACCCGCAGCCGCAGCCCCCGCCACTGCAACGAGAACTCCAGCCGGTCGAGCCGGCTTGGCAGCCGGGGCGCGAACGTCAGCAGCCCGTCGTGGTCGCGCAGCCCGCCGAACCCGGCGACCAGGGCGATCCACGCCCCGGCGAGGGACGCCATGTGCACCCCGTCTCGGGTGTTCTCGTTGAGGTCGTGCAGGTCCATCAGCGCGGCCTCGCGCAGGTACCGGTGGGCCAGCTCCAGGTAGCCGACCTCGGCGGCGATCACCGCCTGCGTGCAGGCCGACAGCGACGAGTCCCGCACGGTGCGCCGCTCGCAGTAGAGGAAGTTGCGCCGCTTCTGCTCCTCGGTGAACGCGTCCCCCCGCCAGTGCATGGCGAGCACCAGGTCGGCCTGCTTGATGACCTGCTTGCGATACAGGTCGAAGTACGGGTAGTGCAGCAGCAGCGGGTACTTCTCGGTCGGCGTGTGCTCGAAGTCCCACTCCTGGAGCCGGGTGAACCCCTCCACCTGCTCGTGCACCTCGACGCCCTCGTCGTACGGGACGCACATCGCGTTCGCCGCGTCCCGCCAGGCCGCCGCCTCCTCCTCGGTGACCCCGAGGTCGATCGCCTGGTCCCGGAACCGCATCGCGCACTCGGCGGCGGTGAGCAGGTTCCGTTGCGCCATCAGATTGGTGTAGACGTTGTCGTTCTTCACGGCCGTGTACTCGTCGGGGCCGGTCACGCCGTCGATGTGGAACCGGCCCTGCCGGTCGTGGTGGCCGAGGGAGCGCCACAGCCGGGCCGTCTCGATCAGCAGCTCCAGGCCGATCTCCCGCTCCAGCCCCTCGTCGCCGGTGACCAGCACGTACCGGCGCAACGCGTCGGCCACGTCGGCGGCGATGTGGAACGCCGCCGTCCCCGCCGGCCAGTACGCCGACGACTCCGGCCCCTCGATCGTGCGCCACGGGAACGCCGCCCCGGCCAGGTTGAGCGTGCGGGCCCGCTCCTGCGCCTGCGCGAGGGTGGAGTACCGCCAGTACAGGGCGTCGCGCACCGCGCCCGGCTGGGTGTAGGTGAGCACCGGCAGCACGAACATCTCGGTGTCCCAGAACGCGTGCCCGTCGTACCCCGGGCCGGTGAGGCCCTTCGCGGAGATCGGCCGGCGCTCGGCCCGCGCCCCGGCCTGGAGCACGTGGAACAGACCGAACCGCACCGCCTGCTGCACCTCCGGATCGCCCTCGACCCGGACGTCGGCGGCGTCCCAGAACTCGTCGAGGTATTCCCGCTGCTCCCGGCGCAGCCCGTCCCAGCTGTCGAGGCGGGCCGCGGCGAGGGCCGCGCCGACCTGGTCGCGCAGCGCCGGCAGCGACCGGCGGCTCGACCAGCCGTACGCCAGGTACTTGACCACCCGCAGCTTCTCGCCGGGCTTGAGCACGCAGCCGACGGTGGTGCGGACCCAGTCCTCGTACCCCTCGGTGGTGACGGTGGTGTGCTCCGGGGCGTGCACGTCGTGGTCCATGGCGGCGGCCACCCGCAGCCCGCTGACCTTGGTGCGGTGGATGAGCAGCCCGCCGTCGTTGGTGGTCAGTTCCTCCTCGGCCTGCAACGGCGACTCCAGCACCGCCGCCACCCGGGGGTCGCGGCTCTGCGCCGGCAGGGACTCGTTGGCCACCAGCTCCGACTGGAGGATCAGCCGCAGGGGCCCGTCGACCGCCTCCACCTCGTAGTTGATGGCGGCGACGGAGCGCTGGGTGAACGACACCAGCCGCGTGCTGCGCACCTTGACCTCGCGCCCGGCCGGGGTGCGCCAGTGCAGCTCCCGGTGCAGGGTGCCGGCGCGCAGGTCGAGAACCCGCTCGTGGGCGAGGAGTTCGCCGTACCGGACGTCGAGGGGCTCGTCGTCGACGAGCAGCCGGATCAGCTTGCCGTTGGTGACGTTGACGATGGTCTGGCCGGACTCGGGGAAGCCGAACCCGGCCTCCGCGTACGGCAGGGGGCGCAGCTCGTAGAAGCTGTTCAGGTATGTCCCGGGCAGGCCGTGCGGCTCGCCCTCGTCGAGGTTGCCGCGCAGGCCGATGTGCCCGTTGGAGAGCGCGAAGACCGACTCGGACTGGGCCAGGACGTCCATGTCGAGCCGGGTCTCGCGGATGTGCCAGGGTTCCACCGGATAGGCGCGTTCCCGGATCATGCGTCGGGCCTCCTGTCCACCAGGTCGGCGAGGTCGGTCACCACGACGTCCGCCCCGTGCGCGCGCAGCTCGTCGGCCTGGCCCACCCGGTCGACGCCCACGACGTACCCGAATCCGCCGGCCCGGCCGGCGGCCACCCCGGCGAGGGCGTCCTCGAAGACGGCGGCCTGCGCGGGGTCGACGCCGAGCAGCTTCGCGCCGGCCAGGAACGTGTCGGGGTGCGGCTTGCCGCGCAGCCCCTGCTCGCGGGCGACCACCCCGTCGACCCGGGCCTCCAGCAGCGGCTCCAGCCCGGCGGCGGCGACGACGTCGCGGCAGTTGGCGCTGGCCGAGACGACGGCGCGGCGCAGGCCGGCGGCGGCCGCCGCCCGCAGGTACGTCACGGAGCCCGGGTAGACCTCGACCCCGTCGGTGTGGATGCGCTTGAGCAGTACGGCGTTCTTCCGGTTGCCGACGCCGTTGACGGTGTCCGCGTCGGGCGGGTCGTCGGGCGAGCCCTCCGGCAGGACGATGCCCCGGGAGGCGAGGAACGACCGCACCCCGTCGGCGCGGGGCTTGCCGTCGACGTACCGGTTGTAGTCGGGCCCCGGGTCGAACGGCCGGTACGGCTCGCCGGTGGCCGCCGCGCGACGCTTCAGGAACGCGTCGAACGTCTCGGTCCACGCGGCGTTGTGCACCCGGGCGGTCTGCGTCAGCACACCGTCCAGGTCGAAGAGACACGCGGTCACGTGAGCAGGCAGGCCCAGCACGGTACGAATCTATCCACCCCCGGAACCCCCCAAACCCCTTTGCGAAGGAAGGGCCCCCTGTTAACGCATACGGTATAGAAGGGCACCCTTCTCACCACGCGAGGCGGCGCGAGGCGGCGCGCGGCGCGGCGGCGCAGCGGCGCGCGGCGCGGCGGGCGCGGGGGTCAGGGCACCGGTCAGCGGTGGGGGCGCAGCGTCCAGACGACCGTCATCGCCGAGGTCGGCGTGCCGTCCTCGGTGGCGATCTCGACGTCGACCGGGAACTCGGGCCGCCGGCCGGCCTCCAGTTCCGCGACCACCTCGGGCGCCGGCCGGCCGAGCCGCGCGGTGGCCAGCACCGCACCCATCGCCACCTTCCCGTACGCGATCTCGGCCCGCACCGCCAGCGGCACCGCCCGGTCGAGGAGCTGCCCGAACGCGGCGAGCACCACCGCGCCGGAGGCGGTCTCGCCGAGGGCGAACATCGCTCCGGCGTGCGGGCCGCCGACGTGGTTGTGGGTGGCCGGCGAGTCGGGCAGCCGGACCACGGCGCGCACGCCGCCGTCGGCCTCGGGGGCCACCTCGACGAATTCGACGCCGAGCGTGCGGGCGAACGGCACCGCCTCCAGCAGGCCGGCGGCGACCTGGCGCGAGTCGATGGTCATGCCCGCACGTTACTCCGCAGTAACTTCCGGCTCAAGCGTCGGCTGCGAGGGCCAGCGGGTGGAAGTGTTCGGTTCCTGACCCGACGCTGTCGGATGCTGGCGCGGCGGCGGCACGATGGGGAGCGTGATCGATGCACAGCAGCGCGCCGCAGCCCTCGTCGTCGACGCCGCGCGCCGCGCGGTGACCGGCTACGCCCCGGAGGAGCTGGAGGTGTTCGACGGGGTGGCCGCCGGCTGGCGGGAACAGGCCGCGAGGGGGGCCCGGCAGCAGGAGGCCCCGGGCAGCGCGGTCGGCTTCGGCATCGACACCGCGCTCGTCAGCGAGCTGTTCCTCCAGGCCACGTCCGCCGCCGTGACCGAGGTGCTCGTGCTCGGCGTGACGGGGGCCGGCGCGGGGCTCCGGGCCAGGTGGCTGCGACGCCGCGGCCGGGACGCGACGACGGCCGGGCCGACAGAAGCGCTCGAACCGACGGAGGCGCCCGAACCGACGGAGGCGCCCGAACCGACGGAGGCGCCCGAACCGACGAGGCCGGCCGGCGAATCCGCGAAGGCCGCCAGCGGACCGGAGGGACCGGCCACCGGCTCGGCGGGACCCGCAGCCGGCACCGGACCGACGGCACCGGGGGCAGACACCGGGCCGGCCGACGGGCTCGGGTTGACCGGCCCCCAGGTGGCCGCACTCCAACAGGCGTGCCGCCGGCACGCGCTCGCGCTGGGCCTGCCGGCGGACGCGGCCGATCTGCTGGCCGACGCCCTGGTGGGCGCGCTGGCCGCACCGGGCGACCGGTGACCCGGCCGGCCGGCACACCCGAGGCGGGCCGCGACCAGCCCCCGCCACCCCAGGACCGCGACGAGCCCCCGCCACCCGAGGACCGCGACCCGACGACGACGTCCCAGGGCCGCGACACGACGCCACCCGACGACCGCGACACGACGACGCCCGGTCACGACGGCGACGGCGGCACGCCGTACCGGCTGGGCTGGCTGTACCTGCTCGTCGTCGCGGCGCTGGTCGCCGTCGGGATCAGGGCGGGTGACCTGCTCTTCCTCGCCAACCGGGCGTGGAGCCTGCCCTGGGCAGCCGCCTTCGCCGAGTGCGAGCTGGCATACGGGGCGACCGCCACAAATCCCGTCCCGCCCGGGTTCACCGACTGCATGGCCGGTCCGGCCCGAGAACGTGGGTTGGTCATGCTCGGGGCGGTGGGCGTGGTGCTGGCCGGCGCGGCCCTGTTGCTGCTGCTGGTGCCGGCGGTCGACCAGTGGCGGCTGCGCCGGCACCGGGGCCGGTTCGCCGTGCCGGGGGCGGCCGACCGGTTCGCCGTGCTCTGCGACGACAACGGGCTGACCGGCCGCAATCGGCCACGCCTGCTCATCGCCGGCCCGCCGGTCCGGCAGGCGTTCACCATCGGGGTCGTCGGCCGGCGGCCGCTCGTCGTGCTCCCGGCGGGGGTGGCCGTGGCGTACCGCGACCCGGCCCGGTTCGACCCGGTCGTGCAGCACGAGCTCGCCCACGTGCGGGCCCGCGACGTGACCTGGGTGGCCGCCGTACGGGGACTCGTCTGGTTGCCCGTGCCCGCGATCGCCATCGGCGTACTCGTGGAGGTCGCCTTCATCCGCATGACCTTCCCCCTCGGCGACGTGCTGCCGAGGATCGCCAGCGACAGAACGCACGTGCCCCTCGGCGGCTCGGTGCTCACGGTCCTGCTCCTGGCGGGGCTGGTCGCGCTCCTGGCGGCCAGCCTGCTCCGGATGCGCGAGCGGGAGGCGGATCGGCACGCAGCCCGGGCCGGCCAGGCGGACGCGTTGGCCGCGCTGCTGAGCGACGCCCCCGCCAGCACGGCACCGACCGGCAACCGGGTGGCCGCCGCGCTGCGCCGGCCGTTCGCCCGCCACCCCCTGCCGCTGGACCGGGTCCGGTCGCTGCGGCAGCCGACCGGACGCGACGGCGACCTGGCGCAGGGGCTGGCCGTCGGCGCGGTGACGGTCATGGCGATGGCCGCCGCCGGGAACCTCACCCGGGAGCTGCACTACGCGGCGCAGGGCTGGCTGCCGACGGCCGTCGCCGCCTGGGTCGGTGCCGCGCTGCTCGTCGGCGGGCTCCTGCCGTCGCTGCTCGGCCGCGCGGAGTCGGCCCGGCGGACCGGAGTGCCGGCCACGTGGTGGCGGCCGGTCGCGGGCACGGCGATCGGCCTGTTCGTGGCCGCGTTCGGCACGGCGATGCTCCCCCTGCCCGGGGCCAACGGACTGTTCCTGACGCCGGGGACGGCGTACGGCCTGCTGTTCGCCGCCGCTTCCGCAGCGCTGGGCGCGGGCGCGGCCGGCCTCTGCGTGGCCCTCGCGACCGTGCTGGTCGGGCCGAGGCCCGCGGCAGGCCCGGCACGGGCTGCGGGGCGGCTCGCCGGGCACCTCGTGGCGATCGCCGCCACGGCGGTCCTGCTGTGGCCGCTGCCCTTACTCGCTGCGGTGTTGCACACGGACCTCCCGGAGGCGTTCCGGGCCTGGCTGGTCTACTCGCTGCCGAAGGCCGCCTGGCCGGCGGCGCTCGCGCTGCTGGCGCTGCTCGCGGCGCGGTTGCTCCCCACCGGACCGGGTGCACTGCGCCGGGTTGCCGGGTCGATGGAGGCGCAGGTGGTCGCGCTCGCCACGCTCGTCGGCGGCACCGCCGCGATCCTGCGTACCCAACTCGATCCGCCCGCGACCATCGACGAGGCGCTCCGCGCGGCGCAGGCGCGGTGGCTGCTCTGCGCCCTGACCGGCTGGGTCGTCCTGCTCGCGACCGCGACGAGGCCGGGCCCGCGGGCCCTCGCCCGTGGGCTGCTCGCCGCCGGGTCCGCGACGGTCCTGGCCGGCTTCCTCCAGTACGCGCACTCGGCCGTGACCGGGCGCTCGGCCGACGCCCTGGCCCTGCGGCTCGCCGTCGGGACGCCCCTGGTCTGGCTGCTGTTCCTGACGGCGCTCACGTCGGCCGTCCTGCTGCTGCGCCCGACCCGCGCCGCGCCGCCCGACGGCACCCCCGCCCGCACCGCGCCGCCCGACAGCACCCCGGCCCACGCCGCGCCGCCCGGCCGGGTTCCGGAGCCGCCCGACCGCCCAGCGCTGCCGGGGCGGCTGGTCGTGCCGGCGACCGGGCTGGTCATCGGCCTGCTGGCCGGGGTCGTCCTCGGCCCGGGAGTGCCCGGCAGCTACGCGCCGGTGCCGCTGCCCGCCGCCCTCCCGTCGGCTCCGCCGGACGGCACCGGCACCGGCACCGCCGCGCCGGTCGGTTCGCCGGGGCCCGGCGCGGGCGGGACGATCCCCGCCGCTCCGACGACGACCACGGATCCGGCGCGCACGGGGCCACCGACCGTCGGCACCTCCGCCGAAGCCGGTCGTTTGCTCACCGGCACCGAGGCCCGGAAGGTCGCGCGGGCGGTCCGGTCGGCGCTGCCCAGGTCGTGGGTCTCCGAGGAGGCCGGGCCGGCCACCGAGTCCCGGATCGAGCCGGCCGCCTGCCGCCCGCTGGCCCGGGACGCCTACCTCGACGGGCTGAAGCCCGGCGAGCGGGCAGCCGCCGAGGCGCGCTACTCCACGCCGCCGGGCCAGGTCGGCATCGCGTCGACCACGGCGAAGGTGACCGTCGCCTCGTACGCCGAGCCGGTGCCCGCCTCCGTGTTCGCCGCCGCGGAGGCCGACCGCGCCGCGTGCCGGCGGTTCACCGGCAGCAACGACGACGGCCCGCCCGTGCGGTTCGCGGTGCGCGCCCGGCCGGCGCCGGCGGTCGGCGAGCAGTCCTGGCGCGTCGACTATGGGCTCTCGGTCGGCAGCGGGGTCAACGAGATCACCGGCAGCAGCGCGTTCGTCATGGTCCGGGTGGGCCACAACCTCGTCACGCTCACCGTGACCTCGGTGTCGCGGCCCCTGGACGAGCGGCTCGTCGCCGACGCGCTGACCGCCGTCGCGCGCGCCCTCGACCGGCCCTGACCCGAACGCCCCTGGCGGGCGGCGGCGGCTCAGCGGTGCGCGTGCCTCAGCGGTGCTTCGCGTGGGCGACGAACGCCGCCCAGCTCGCCGGGGCGAACACCAGCACCGGGCCCCGCCGGTCCTTGCTGTCGCGCACCGCGACCGCCCCCGGCAGGTTGTCGGCCACCTCCACGCAGTCGCCCTGGTTGCCGCTGCTGCGGGAGCTCTTGCGCCAGGTCGCGCCGGTCAGGTCCATGCCTCTGCCGCCTCCGTGATCGCCGTGAGCGTGGCACCGTGCGGCAGCGCCTCCGCCCGCACGGACTCCCACCCCTGCCGCAGCGAGTGTATGTCCACTGTGCGCTCCACGATGGTGCCCTGCAACTGGTTGTCCAGGTAACCGACGTCGTTCGCCTCGGGCAGGGTGGCGAGCACGAACGCGCCGTTGAGCCCCGGGTACGCGCCGGTGCCGCGCGGCACCAGGTGCAGGTGCACCCGGGGGCGGCGGCCCATCTCGACCAGGTGCCGCAACTGCTCGCGCATCACGGCGGGCCCGCCGACGGGGCGTTCCAGCACGGTGTAATCGAGCACGGCCACGAGCTGCGGCGGGGCGGGCCGGTCGAGCACCGCCTGCCGGGCCAGCCGCGCGGCGAGGGGCGGTTCGATCGCCTCGCCGACGAGCTGGGCCGCGCCCTCGTAGAGCGCGCGGGCGTACCCCTCGGTCTGCAGCAGGCCCGGCACGACCAGCGGCTGGAAGCTGCGCAGCGTGGTGGCCTCCTGCTCGATGGTCACCCACTCGCGGAACCACGGCATGAGGCTCTCCCGCACCAGCGTGTCCCGGATGCGCACCAGCAGCCCCTCGCCGCCCAGCGTGTCGTCGCACCGCTGGGTGAACTCCTCCCGGGGCGGGCGGCGGCACTGCTCGACCGCCGCCACGAGCGACGCCGAGTAGTTCACCCGCTCGCCGAGGGCCTCCTGCGACAGGCCCGCGCCCGTCCGCAGGCGGCGCAGCTCGCCGGCGAACAGCTCCAACATGGGGATCCGATGGCTCATCTGCACACCTCTGCACGCACGCCCCGGCCGATCCGGACGGCCGGGCTGGTGGGAGCGGAAAGACTTCTGAGAGTAGTACCGCGATCAGCAGACTGTCACACAGCGGGGCCGCTGCCGCTTCCACCCCCGGGAACGCGGCGCGACCGCACGGGCCCGCCCCGCCATTCCCCCGGCGGGGCGGGCCCCTCCCGGCGAGAGAGGAGACGTACGTGATCAGCCACCAGCTCCCGCAGCCCGGTGACGGGCCGGCGGCGGACCGCCCCCGGGCGTACCCTCCGCACGCCACGCCGCACACCCCGCTGCGCCCACTGTGGTGCTGCCGGGCGTGCGGGCAGCCGTGGCCGTGCGCTGAGGCGCGGTTGCTGCTCAAGGCGGACTACGCGGGCAACGCGATCGGCCTGTCGATCTACCTGTGCGGGATGTTCTACGAGGCGGCCCGGGACCTGTACCGGCTCAACCCCGACGACGGCCCCGCCCCCGCCGACCTGTACGCCCGCTTCGTCGCCTGGGGCCCGTACCGTCGCCGCCCACCCACCCCCGACCCCCCATGACCGGGGCCACCGGTGGCGCGGACGGGCGTCAGAAGAGGTTGCCGAGGGTGCGGATGATCTCGGCGTAGAAGTTGCCCTCGATGCTGCGGAACAGCGCGAACCCCTCGCCGGGGCTGCCGAAGAACGGGCGCAGCGTCCAGGCGAGCTGGGTGCCGACGAAGCCGAAGAGCAGGATCCACACGTACAGCAGGGTCATGCTGGCCGGGCGCTGCGCGTCCGGTCCGGGGCGGGCCGCCGGGTACGGCCACTGCCGGTGCTGCTGCGCCGGAAACCCGGGCGGGAGCAGGCCCGGCCCGGCCGGCACCAGGTGCTGCCCGGCCACCATCTGCTGCGGCGGGACGCCGACCGCGACGGGTACGGGCGCGGCGGGCTCGCCGGCCCCGTTCGCCGGGGCGGCGGCAGCCGGGCCGGCGGGAACTGCCGGAGTGGCCGGGGCGGCGGGAACTGGCGGAGTGGCCGGGACCGCCGGGGTCGCGGCGCTCGCGCCGTTCGCGCCGACCGCCACCGGCTCGGCGGCGGGCTGACCGACGACCTGCGGCGTCACCTGAACAGCCGGCACCGCCAGAGCCGGCGCGGCCGGGACAAGGGCCGGGGCAGCCGGGACGACGGCCGGGGCAGCGACGGAAGGAGCCGCCGCCGGGGCGAGCAGGCCGTGGGCGTTGAGCACCTGCATCCCGCCGGTCAGGAAGCGCAGCCCGACCACCGCGCTCAGCGTCAGGATCGCGACGTTGAGCAGCTTGAAGAAGCCGTAGTCCGGGGCGGTGATCAGGAAGAACAGGCTGATCGGCGCGAACGCCACAGCCAGCATCGAGGTGACGGTGATCGCCACCATCACCAGCGCCAGCGACTGCCGCACCGACAGCCGGGCCCCGAACACGAGGTTGAACAGGTAGAGCGTGGGCAGGCAGATGGCGAGGGTGACCAGGAACAGCAGTGGCAGCTTGACCGCCGACGTCAGCGCCATCAGCACGCTGTGGAACGCCCCCAGCACCGCCCCGTAGCAGGCCAGGGCGACGCCGGAGCTGGCCAGCATGCGCAGCGTGAGGCCATTGAGGTCGCGGTCGGCCACGATCTGCTGCCAGATGCCCTGCCGGTCGCGCAGGATGCGCTCGATGACGAGCGGGCTCGGACGGTCACCCGACACGGGCTGACCCCTTTCTCACACTGTGCTCAGTGGACGAGGTCCGCTGACCGTAGGGCACCGCCCGCCCCGCCCGCCACCCCGCTCCGCGCCGGAGCGGATCGGAACGGGCCGCTCAGCGCCAGCCCACGTCGATCCGGTCGCCGCGCTCGTCGAAGAAGTGCAGGGCGTCCATGCGTACGGAGATGGCCAGCGGGTGCCCGGCGCTGACCGCCGGGTACGGGGCGAGCCGCACCGCCAGCTCGGCGGGGCGGCGGTGGTGCCGGCCCGGGTCGTTGAGCACGCTGGTGCGGTTGCCGCCGCCGCTCCGGGCCGACTCGGCGGGGGCCTCCTCGGCGTCACCGGAGCGCCCGGTGAGCCGCTGCATGACCTGCCCGAACCGGCGCAGCCCGCGCTGGCCGCCGCCGGTCTCCTCGGCGCGGTTGCCCATCTCGTCGACCACGATCGCGGTGGCCCCGATGTCGAGGAACGCCAGCGACTCGTGGCCGTGGTGCTCCAGGTAGCGGATCCGGCCCTGCAGGACGTGCCCGGGGGTGTCCGGCGCGACCGGGGTGAGCGCCTCGGCCCGCATCCCGACCACGATCCGCTCGCCGTGGTAGTGCGCGACGGCCCGGCTGCGGATGTCGTCCCACGGCAGGTAGAGCGACTGCTCGCCGAGGTTCAGCGCGACGTACCGGTCGAGGTGGACGTAGACCGACGCCTCCAGCAGGTTCATCCTCGGGCTGCCGAGGAACGCGGCGACGTAGAGGGTCGCCGGCCGCCCGTACACCTGGGTGGGGGTGCCGACGTCCTGGAGGACGCCCTTGCGCATGATCGCCACCCGGTCGGCCATGGTGAGCGCCTCGGCCTGGTCGTGGGTGACGTAGATGGTGGTGACGCCCAGCTCGCGGGTGAGGGCGGAGATCTCCGCGCGCAGTTCCGCCCGCAGGCCGCTGTCGAGGTTCGACAGGGGCTCGTCCATCAGGAACAGGCCCGGCCGGCGGACGATGGCCCGGCCCATGGCGACCCGCTGGCGCTGCCCGCCCGAGAGCTGGCTGGGCTTGCGGCCCAGCACGTCGCCGATGCCCAGCGCGCTGGCCACGTCGGCGACCCGTTCCCCGCGCGGCGACGGGTCCACCCCGGCCAGCCGCAGGGGGAAGCCGATGTTGTCGCCCACCGTCATGTGCGGGTAGAGGGCGAAGTCCTGGAAGACCATGGCGATCTTCCGGTCCCGGGGCGGCAGGTCGTTGGCCAGCTCGCCGTCGAGCAGCACCGCGCCGGCGGTCGGGTCCTCCAGGCCCGCGATCATCCGCAGCACCGTCGACTTCCCACAACCCGACGGGCCGAGCAGGACCATGAACTCCCCGTCGTTCACGTCCAGATTTATTTTGTCGACGGCTACTGTGCCGTCCTGAAATACCTTGGTCACATCCTTGAGCGCGACGGTTGTCACCGTCTCCTCCCCAGCCCCTCGGTTGAACCCCGAATGAATGTGACCAGGATCATGGACGCCGCACATCGGGTAAACGTGCCATGTTCGGCTCGTGACAGACCTATTACATGAACCTGCGGTTCAGCCGACTTCCCCCAGGAACACCCGCCGGACGACCCGCTCGGCGGCATGCCCGTCCTCCAGGGCACAGAACCGCTCCCGGAACCGGCGGCGGGCCGCCGTGGCGGGCTCGGCGTCGACCGCGCCGGAGCGGAACAGGTCCAGCAGGCCGGGGAAGCTGGTGGTCACCGCGCCGGGGGGCTCGGCGAGCAGGTCGAGGTAGACGCCCCGGGCCAGCCGGTACGCCTCCCAGTCCGGCGCGTAGACCACGATCGGCCGGTCCAGCACGGCGTAGTCGAACATCGCCGACGAGTAGTCGGTGACCAGCACGTCGGCGGCGAGGTAGAGGTCCTCCACCCGGTCGTGCCCGCTGACGTCGCGCACCCGCGCGGGGCCGGGGGCCGCCCCGGAACCGGGGACCGGCCGCCGCCGGTCCCGGTCGGCGAAGTAGTGGCTGCGCATCAGCAGCACCCCGGCCGGGCCGAGCGCGTCGCGCAGCAGCTCCGGGTCGAACGGCGGCCGGTACCCGGGCAGGTGCTCGCGGTGCGTCGGGGCGTACAGCACGACCCGGTCGCCCGCGGCGAGGCCGAGCCGGGCGCGCACCTCGCGCACCTCGGTGTCGGTGGCGGTGACCAGCCGGTCGTTGCGCGGGTAGCCCACCTCCAGCGTGGTGTACGCGGCCGGGTACGCCCGCTCCCACATCTGCGTGGAGAAGCTGTTCGCCGAGACGCTGTAGTCCCAACGGTCCACCCGGCGCAGCAGCTTCGCGAAGTCCATCCCGACCGCGCCGACCGGGTACCGCTGCTGGTCCAGCCCCATCACCTTCACGGGGGTGCCGTGGTGGGTCTGCACATGCACCGCCCCGGGGCGCTTGCGCACGAAGTCGGGGAAGTTCACGTTGTTGACCAGCCACGTCGCCCGCGCCAGCACGCGGTGGTACTCGCGGGTGCCGGCGACGACGTACTCCACCCCGGGCGGCAGGGACGCGACCCGGTCCCGCCGGACGATCCACACCCCGCGCACCTGCGGGGCCAGCCGGCGGGCCGCCTCGTAGATCGCGGCCGGGTTGCAGGCGTACCCCCGGAACCAGTAGGCGGCGTAGACGGCGAGGTGCGGGTCGAGCGGCCGGCGCAGCTCCGCCAGGTAGTACTCGCGCAGCACCGCGTCGCGGCCCAGCCGGGCGGCCCGGCGGGCAACGGGCCTGCCCCGGCGGACCTGCCGCCCGGCGACCTCCCGGGCCTGGTTGGCGGCCCGCAGCGCGCTGAACGTCCGCCACCGGCCGGCGGCGACCAGCCGGTGCTTGAGCCCCTCCACGCCGGGCGGGGCCGGGTAGCCGCCGGGCGGCAGCCAGCGGGCGTGGTCGGCGGTGATCCGGTCGAAGAAGGCCGACCGCAGCTCGGGGGCGATCCGCTCGCCGTTGCCGAGCACGGTCAGGTAGTGCCAGATCATCCGCTCGAAGACCGCCGGCCGCAGGCCGTCGACCGGCGGCGTCCGCCCGTCCATCCACCGGAACACCCGGTGCCACTGGACGAAGACCTCGAAGTGCCGGTCGCCCCGGGTGCGGGTGATCGCCCCGGCCCGCCGCTGCCGGTAGTTGAGGCAGACCCGGTCGAGCACCCCGATCCGCTCGGCGGCCAGCAGCAGCGGATAGCTGAACGCGACGTCCTCGTACCAGCCGGGCTCGAAGCGCAGCCCGAGGTCGACCAGGAACTCCCGCCGCACCAGCTTGTTCCAGGCGGTGTGCAGCAGCCGCAGCGTTTCCGGCCGCTCGGCCAGCCGGAACGGCTCCTCGCCGGGCGGGGTGGGGAGGACGTCGGCCAGCGCGCTGCGGGTGGCCCGCCCGTCCCAGCGCACCCGCACGTGGTCGACGAGCAGCACGTCGGGGCGGGTCCGGCGCAGCCGGGCGGCCACCTCGGCGAGGCAGTCCGGGGCGAGCCAGTCGTCGCCGTCGACGAACCAGACGTACTCGCCGCCGGCCCGGTCCAGCCCGATGTTGCGGGCTGGACCGAGGCCGACGTTGTCGTCGAGCCGGACGGCGTGCACCCGGTGGTCCCGGGCCGCGTAGTCGGCGAGGATGTCGCCGCTGCCGTCCGGCGAGTGGTCGTCGACGCCGATGACCTCGACGTCGTCGAACGGCTGGCCGAGGATCGAGTCGAGGCACTCGCTCAGGTAGGCCTGCACCCGGTAGGCCGGTACGACGAAGCTGATCAGCGTCATCGGCCGGCCCCTCACGTCAGCCCGGCTGGCGGACCTCGCCGCCCGCCGGGACCCCCACGCCCCGCCGGGCGCGGGCGGGCAGGACGACCCAGGCCAGGACCACGCTCCCGACGAAAACCACGAGCAGGTACGCACCGAGTGTAGCCATGGCAATCCCCGCGAAGCCGGCGAAAGCCGCTACCGCGAGCACCGCCGAGCGCCCCTCCCAGCCCAGCGTGGCACCGTGCAGCGGCGGGGCCGCCTGCCGCTTCTCCAGCCGGGCGGTCAGGTCGTAGTGGTGCAGGGTGAGCACGAAGACGTACCCGAAGACCACCCACGCGGGGGCCCCGCCGACCACGCCGGCGGCGATGGCGAACAGGTATTCGCCGGCCCGCAGCGCCGCCGGCACCAGCCAGTCCAGCGGGCCGTTGTGCGCCGCCCCCGCCCCGAGCGCGGCGACCAGCAGCACCAGCAGCGCCACCGGCACCGCCCAGGCCAGCCCGCCCGCCTCGTCGCCGGCACGCACCCGCAGCCCCGCCGCGACCAGCAGCGCCGCCGGGCCGAGCGCCCCGAGCACCGCCAGGGTCAGCGGGCCCATCGGCCGCAGCACCGGGAACCGGGCCGCGATCGGCCCGTCGTCGCGGTGCAGGGTCGCGTCGACCGTGTCCAGCACCGGCACCCACATCCAGCGGGCCCGCAGCGTGCGCAGCGCACCCGTGTACGCGAACGCCAACACCCCCCAGGTCAGCACGGCGACGAGGCTGACCAGCGGCCCGAACAGCGCCACCGTCAGCGCGATCAGTGCCCACCGCTCCCCGATCGGGAACACCACCGTGCGCTTGAGCCAGTACGACAGCGAGCCCGTGTCGGCCTGCACCCGGGTCGACGCGGCGTTCAGCCGGTCGCCGATCCCGCCGCCTCCCCCACCTCCCCCGCCGACGGCCTTCGGCCGGCGGGCCGCCTCGTCGTGCAGCACCCCGTACCACGTGTCGGTCATGTGCCGGACGGTCTGCAACGTCATCGCGGCGACGGCCAGCGCCCAGCCGTAGCGGAACCCGGCGGCCGTCGCGCCGTAGCCGAGGCCGGCGTAGACCAGGTATTCCTTGGCCCGGTCGGCCATCGTGTCCAGCCAGCCGCCCCACGCGCTGAAGTGCCGGGTGTAGCGGGCGAGCTGCCCGTCGACGCAGTCCAGCATGAAGCCGAGGTAGAGCAGCACCGCGCCGGTGACCAGCGCCGGCCGGCCGCCGACGCCGAACAGCACCGCCGCGACGGCCGCGAACAGCACCGAGATCGCGGTGACCCCGGTCGGCGTCAGGCCGAGCTTCGCCGACGCCTTCGTCACGTACGGCGACCAGGTGCTGACGAAGAACGTGGTGAAGAAGTCGTCCTTCTCCTTCACCGACAGCCGCAGCTCGGCCCGGTCCTCGTCGACGGCGGCGACGGCGGCCTCGGCGGCGGCCAGCCCGGCCGGGTCGGCGACCCGGTGGGCGACGAGCAGGCGTACCCGATGGGCGAACGTCAGCGTGCCCAGCGCGGTGAGGCCGGTGAACAGCCGGTCCACGGCGGACCCGGCCGCCTCGGGCCCGGCGGCCGGCGGCGTGCCCGCGACGGCGGCCGGGTCGGTGCCGGCGATCGGCGTGCCCGCGACGGCGGCGCGGGCGGCGGCGGCCAGCGCGGGCAGGTCGTCGCGGCCCACCCGCAGCGCGCCGCCGAACACCCCGGTCTGCCCGCCGTCGAGCCGCCCGTCCGGGCCGGCGTCGACGACCTGGCCGCGCTCCTCGCGCACCACGGCCTGGCCGGGGGCCGGCGGGTCGGTCAGCACCAGGGCCACCGTCGGGCCCACCGGGCTGGTGGCCAGGTGCCGCAGTACGGCGGTGTGCGCCACCAGGTCCGTCCCGCTGACGATCACCGGCCCGGTCGCGGCGTCGACAAGCGTCGCCAGCTCGGTCAGGTTCGCGGCGCGCCGCACGTGGGTCACCCCGGCCCGGTGCCACTGCTCGGCGAGCCGGTCGGCGAGGATGTCCCCGACCCCTGCCCGGGCACCGGCGGGTGTCGGCTGGCCCGCGGCCGGCGTTCCGGCGGCGAGCACGATCGCGACGGTCACCGCGCGACCGCGGCGTGGTACGCGTCGAGCGCCTCGGCGATCGTCCCGTCGACGGTCAGCCGCCCGGCGTCGAGGTAGAGCCCCCGACGGCAGAACCGGGTCAGATCCTTTTCGTTGTGTGACACCAGCACGAGTGTGCGTCCCTCCCGAAGCAATCTCTCGATCGTCGCATAGCACTTCTCGCGGAACTCCGCGTCCCCGACCGCCGTCACCTCGTCCATGAGCAGGATCGGGTGCGGGAGGTGGGAGATGATCGCGAAGCCGAGGCGGACCTTCATCCCCGACGAGTAGTGCCGCACCGCCGTGTCGATGGCCCGTTCCACCTGCTCGCCGGCGAAGGAGACGATCTCATGAAAGTGTTTCCGCAGGTAACGCGCCGACAGGCCGTGCAGGCCACCGACGAGGTAGAGGTTCTCCCGCCCGGTCAGGTCGTTGGAGAAGCCGGCCGAGAGCTCCAGCAGCGGGGCCACGTCGCCGCGCACCCGGATGCTCCCCTCGTCGGGGATGAGCACCCCGGCGATCAGCCGCAGCAGGGTGCTCTTGCCGGTGCCGTTGCGGCCCACCACCCCGAGCGTCTCGCCGGGCGCGACGCGGAACGACACGTCCCGCAGCGGCCAGAACCGCCCGTCGTCGGCGGACCGGCCGTCGGTGCCCCGGCCGCCGGGGCGGATGAAGAACTCACGCAGCCGCAGCTGCCGCCGCCGGTTGCGGACGAACCGGATGCCGAGCCCGTCCGCCTCGATGATCGGATCGGCGGCCATCACAGCTCCTTGAGCACGGCGGGTTCGAGCCGCCGGAACGCCCACCAGCCGGCCACCAGCACGAGCAAGCTCACCACGACCGTGGTGACGAGCAGCCGGGCGTCGGGGAACTGGTCCGGGTACCACACGGCGTGGTGCAGCTGGAAGATGCCGACCAGCGGGTTCAGCTCGTACGCGGTCTTCACCCACCCCGGCAGCGTCGACTCCTGCACGAGGCTCAGGGGGTAGATGATCGGGGTGGCGTAGAACAGCACCCGGATCACCAGCCGCATGAACCGCTCGATGTCGCGCATCAGCACGTTCAGCGCCGACAGCAGCAGCGCCAGCCCGACCAGCAGCACCGCCTGCACGGCCACGGCCAGCGGCAGGGCGAGCACCGACCAGCCCGGGTGCACCTCGCCGCGCACCGCGTACGCGACGGCGATGGCGGCCAGGATCGGCAGGCCGGCGGCGTACTCGGCGAACCGGCCGGTGATCCGGCCGATGGGGAACACCTGGCGCGGCACGTTCATCGTGGTGATCAGCCGGGCCTGGCCGGTGAGCGCGTTGGTCGCCTCGCTCAGCGCCGAACTGGTCCACATCCAGGCGAAGATGCCGGTGATCAGGAACAGCGGGTACGACCCGGCGGCCTGCCCCAGGTGCCGGCTCGTGTCGCCGGAATAGAGCACCCCGAAGACGAACCAGTAGATCGCGCCCATGCCCAGCGGCTCGATCAGCGACCAGAAGTAGCCCAGCACCGACTGCTGGTATTTCACCGCGAGGTCGCGGCGGACGAGGATGCGCAGCGAGTTGCGGTGCGCCCACAGGCGGGCCACGGGCCCGTGCGGGCCGGCAGCCCGGACGCCAGACGTCACCGCCCGCCTCCTCGCCCGCTCAACACTCGATCACGTTGACGGCCAGGCCGCCCCGCGCCGTCTCCTTGTACTTGACCTTCATGTCGGCGCCCGTCTCGCGCATCGTCTTGATCACCTTGTCGAGCGAGACGTGGTGCACCCCGTCGCCGCGCAGCGCCAGCCGGGCCGCAGTGATCGCCTTGATGCTAGCCACCGCGTTCCGCTCGATGCAGGGGATCTGCACCAGGCCCCCGACCGGGTCACAGGTCAGCCCCAGGTTGTGCTCCATGCCGATCTCGGCCGCGTTCTCCACCTGCTCCGGGGTGCCGCCGAGCGCCTCGGCCAGCCCGGCGGCGGCCATCGAGCACGCCGAGCCGACCTCGCCCTGGCAGCCCACCTCGGCCCCGGAGATCGACGCGTTCTCCTTGAACAGCACGCCGATCGCCCCGGCCGCCAGCAGGAACCGGACCACGCCCGCCTCGTCCGCCCCCGGCACGAACCGGGTGTAGTAGTGCAGCACCGCCGGGATGATGCCGGCCGCGCCGTTGGTCGGCGCGGTCACCACCCGCCCGCCGGCCGCGTTCTCCTCGTTGACCGCGAGCGCGAACAGGGTCACCCAGTCCATCACCCGCAGCGGGTCGGCGCTCGCGGCGTCCGCCTCCAGGCCGCGCCGCAGCTCGGCGGCCCGCCGCCGCACCTTCAACCCCCCGGGGAGTACGCCGTCGCGGGCGCACCCGTTCTCGACGCACTCCCGCATCACCCGCCAGATGTCCAGCAGCCCGGCCCGTACCTCGCCCTCGGTGCGGCGGGCCAGCTCGTTGGCGAGCATCACCTCGCTGATCGACAGCCCGTTGCCGGCGCTGACCGCCAGCAGCTCCGCCCCGGTGCCGAACGGAAACCGCACGCGGGTGGTGTCGGGCACGATCCGGTCCGCCCCGGCCGCCGCCTCGTCGACCACGAACCCACCCCCGACGGAGTAGTACGTCCGCTCGCGCAGGAGCGCCCCGCCCCCGTCGTACGCGACGAAGGTCATGCCGTTCGGGTGGTACGGCAGCGACCGGCGGCGGTGCAGCACCAGGTCCCGGTCCGGGTCGAAGTCGACCTCCTGCGCACCGAGCAGCGTCAGCCGCCGCCCGGCGCGGATCGCGGCCACCCGGGGGGCGACGGTGTCGGTGTCGACGGTCTCCGGGGCCTCGCCCTCCAGCCCGAGCAGCACGGCCGGGCCGCTGCCGTGGCCGTGACCGGTGGCGCCCAGCGAGCCGAACAGCTCGGCGCGCACCCGGACGACGCCGGCGAGCAGGCCGTCGGCCTTGAGCCCGGTCACGAAGGTGCGGGCCGCCCGCATCGGTCCCACCGTGTGCGAGCTGGACGGGCCGATGCCCACGCTGAAGAGGTCGAAAACGCTGATCATGTGCACTTCCTCGCCGTCGTACGCCCTTGTACGGACCCGACGGGCGAGCCTACCCGCCGCCCGCTTCCCTGCTCGGCGCGTCGGGGCGGGCCCGCCCGGGTAAGCACCTACGGGTCAGGGGTACCGGGATCCCCCTCGCGACGGAGGGCGGGTGCAACGGCGGTTCCTACCGTTGAGTCAGAGGCGGCGGGCACGCCGCAGAGTGGGAGTACGACGATGAGTCGCAAACTGGTCCGGCCCCGCGAGGGGCGCATGCTCGCCGGCGTCTGCGTCGGCCTGGCCCGCCGGTTCAACACGTCCGCCAACCTGGTCCGGCTGCTGTTCTTGCTGTCGCTGCTGCTGCCCGGCACCCAGGTGATCGTCTACCTGGTGCTGTGGGTGCTCATGCCGAACGAGGACCGCTACGCCACCACCACCCGCTACTGACCCGCCGCACGAGAACGCCCGCCCCGGCTCCCCCCGGGGCGGGCGTTCGTTCGCTGTGCGCGCTGGTGTTCGCGCGGCTCTGCGCGCTGGCGGGTCAGGGCGCGACGTAGGTGACGGTCACCTTCTCGTAGCCGAGGGAGCGCAGCAGGCCCTCCAGCATCTTGTTGGTGTTCTCCTGCGCCCGGTCGGTCAGGCCGCTGTCGCGGGCGGCTGCCGTGATCCGGTCCTCGGCCAGCTTGTAGACCTGTTGCTGGCGGTTCGGGTCGCCCTTGACCAGGTCGTTGATCCGGTTGAGCAGGCCGCGCTGCTCCGTCACCACATAGCTCTTCTCCATGTCGAGGTTGGTCTGGCCGAGCTGCGGCGCGGGCAGCTTCACCTCGACGGACTTGCCGTCGGGCGAGACGACCACCGCCCCCTCACCGATCTTGGTGAAGTCGACGTACGCCTCCACGCTGCCCGCCCCGACGAAGAGGGTGCGCTGGTTGAGCAGGAACTCCGGCACGTTGTCGCGGTCGTTCTGCAGGTCGACCACGACCTGGAAGTTGCCCTCGGCCGCGACGTAGCGGCTGAGATCCTGGATCGACTTGAGCAGCGGCGGTTGGCTGCGGTCGGTCTGCTCCTTGGCGAAGGGGTTGCGGAAGTCGGGGAACACGTTGGTGGCCTGCGCGCCGAGCAGCACGACCACGGCCACCGCCGCCGCGCCGAGCACCACGAGCAACCCCCGGGCGGGCCCGGAGGGGCCCTTGGGGGCGGGCCGGTCGACCTCACCGTCGTGGGACATCGCTCACCATCCTCGATCGAACATCGTCTGCGGATGACGTTACGGCCCCCATGCGACACCCGCCCGCCAACGCCCCGCCCCCGCCCCGGCCCGGTGATCAAGAGGTTTGCGTCAGGCTGGCGCCCCACCGTGACGCAAACTTCTTGATCACCGAGGCGAGTCAGGGCAAGCCGCCCACTTGAGGTACAGTTTTCTGTACTTAACCGGAGGTGATCATGAGGACTGTGAACTTCACCCAGCTTCGGCAGAACCTGGCCGCCGAACTCGACAGCGTCATCAACGACGCGGAAGAGGTCGTGGTGACCCGGTCGGGCCACGAGCCGGTGGTCATAGTGCCGCTCGCAGAGTACGAGGCGATGAAAGAAACCGAGTACCTCCTACGCAGCCCGAGTAACGCCGCCGCTCTGCGCCGATCGATCGCGGAGCTTGAGGCGGGTGACGCGGCCGAGCGGGAACTGATCGACCCAGCCACCATGCGGGACGTCGCGTGAGGCTGGTCTTCACGGCGACAGCATGGAACCAGTACCTCAGCCACACCGATCGCAAGCTGGTCAAGCGGATCAACGACCTCATCGCCGACGTGATGCGCAACGAACACGAAGGAATCGGCAAGCCGGAGCCCCTTCGGGGGGAGCTGTCCGGCTACTGGTCCCGCCGGATCGATCGCGAACACCGGCTGGTGTATCGGATCACCAAGAACGACGTCGAGATCATCGCCTGCCGGTACCACTACGGTGACCGCTAGGCAGGTGGTTCTCAGTCGGTTTCCGCACCGGGAAAGAGGTCATGGGTGCCCAGCGACCACATCATGCGGATCCACAGCGCCGAGTTCCAGGCCATGGCCGCCCGGGTCCTGCGGGTCACCGAGCTGACCTCCCGCCTGAACGTGCTGCCCTTCGAGGACGAGGCAGGCAAGGCGGAGCTGTTCGCGCAGATCCTCGGCAGGCCGCTGCCGGCGCGGGTCACGATCTACCCGCCCTTCTACACGGACCACGGCCTCAACCTCGACCTCGCCGAGCGGGTGTTCATCAACCAGAACTGCACGTTCCTCGACTACGCCGGCATCCGGCTCGCCGAGCGGGTGATGGTCGGCCCGAAGGTCACCTTCATCACCAGCGGCCACCCCGTCGACCCCGGGGAACGGCGGCTGCATCTCACCGGCGCGCCCATCGACGTGGCGGAGAACGTGTGGATCGGCGCGGGCGCCACGATCCTGCCCGGCGTCAGCATCGGCCGGGACGCCGTGGTCGCCGCCGGTGCGGTCGTGGCCGACGACGTACCGCCGGCAACCCTGGTCACCGGCGCGAAGGCGACCCCGCGTCGCCAGTGGTGACGCCCCTTCCCGGCTGCGCCCGCCCCGGCCACGGGACCGTGCTCGACGACGAAGTGTGAGACAAGCCCACGCGACTTAATGACAAGCACCCTTGACATGAAGTCGCGCGTGCTTGATATTTCACGTCATGAGCACCCCCATCAAGCGCTACGCGCGCAACCTCACCGCCGCCATGGCGGCCTACGTCGGCGTCCTGGTGGGCACCCTGATCGGCCTGCGCGCCCTGCCCGACGACAGCCTGCTGCGCTACGTCATCGCGCCGCTGCCGGTCCTGCCGGCCGTCGGGCTCGTGATCGCCTTCGTCCGCTACCTGCGCGACATCGACGAGTTGCAGCGCCGCATCCAGCTTGAGGCGTTGGCGATCGCGTTCGGCGCCAGCGCGCTGATCAGCTTCTGCTACGGGTTCCTGGAGAACGCCGGGCTTCCCCGGCTCAGCGCGATCTGGATCGGGCCGGCGATGGTCATGCTGTGGGGCCTGTCGTCCGGGTTCGTCTCCCGCAGGTTCCGGTAACGACGTGCGGAACCGACTCAAGGTCCTACGAGCCGAGCGCGACTGGTCGCAGGCCGACCTCGCCGAACGAGTCGGCGTCGCCCGGCAGACCATCAACGCGATCGAAACGGGGCGCTACGACCCGTCACTGCCGTTGGCCTTCGCCCTCGCGGCGCTGTTCGCGCAGCCCATCGAGGAGATCTTCTTCCCCGACGACGCCCCGCCCCCGGGCAGGTGAACCCAGCCCGCGCCCGTCACCGCCCACCGTGCGCCGCAGCGCCCCGCCCGGCCAGGAGATCTTGGAAGCCGACGGCCCCTCCGGGGGCCGGAATCTTCCAAGATTCGAGTCCACCAACGGAATCGAGCCAGTCAGGGCAGCGCGCAGTCAGTCCAGGATCGCCGTCGCCTCGACCTCGACCTCGACGTCGGGCTCGAAGAGGCAGTCGACACCGATGAGCGACGCCGGAGACAGGGGCTGCGGCAGGCCGAGTTCCCCCGCGACGTCGTCGACGCCGGCCATGAAGTCGCCGATCCGCTCCGGCGCCCAGTTCGTCACGTAGAACGTCAGGCGGACCACGTCCGAGAAGCCCGCGCCGGCACCGGCGAGACCGCGGGCCGTGTTGCGGAGCGCCTGGGCGACCTGCCCCCGGAGGTCACCGGACGCGACCGGCCGCCCCGCCTCGTCGCGGCCGACCTGGCCGGCCACGTGGACGTGGCGCGCCCCCGACGCGACCGCGACGTGGTGGTAGGGAACGGGCTGCATCATGCCCCGGGGGGAGAAGAGCTGGACACCCATCGCGATTCCTTCCTCGAACCAACTTGGTATCTCCTTGATACCTGGTGCTTAGCGGAAACTTCAACGAGACTAGGTGTCATGGCAGATACCGACCCCGGCACGGCGGAACGCCTCGACGTCACCCCGGCGCACCGCGAACTCCTGAACCAGGTCCTCGACAAGTGGTCGCTGGAGGTGCTCAACACCCTCTGCGAACGACCCTCGCGGTTCAACGAGCTGCGCCAGGCGATCCCGGCCGTCTCCCAGAAGTCGCTGAGCGCGACCCTGCGCCGGCTCGAACGTAACGGCATCGTCGAGCGGCGCGTCCTCTCGTCGCGGCCGGTCGCCGTCGAATACCGGATCACGCCGCTGGGCAAGACCCTCCGGTCGCCGGTCGACGCCCTCCTCGACTGGGCCGACGGTCACCTGGGCGCGATCGAGGCGGCCCGCCGGGCCTACGACGAGGCAGAACCCACCGCGTCGTGACGGCGGACGAGGTCCCGCAGCCCAACGGCAAACGCCCGCCCCGGGTACGCGACGGGCGCGTCATGCTCGTGGCGACTCACGCCCGCTCGGGGACGTGCGCGACGAACGCGCGCCACGCGACCGGCCCGAACGTGAGCGCCGGCCCGGCCGGGTCCTTAGAGTCACGTACGCCGACGATGCCCGGAACATTGTCGGCGACCTCGACGCACGCGCCGCCGTTGGAGCTGCTGCGGGTGGACTTCCGCCACCGCGCGCCGATCAGATCATCCATGCTCTCGCCCTCAGCAAATCGATGGTCTGGTCTCGCGGCAACGAGACTGACCTGACGGTATCCCAGACCGCCCAGAGTGGAGCAACGTCTTTGGTTACACGACCGGCCGCCTGATCGTCGAGGTAACCGACGTCCTCACCGTCGGGCGTCGTCGCGATGATGAACGGTCCCGCCTGCCCCGCGTGCAGGCCGGCGCTCAACGGCAGCACATGCACCATGACGTTGGGACGCTGCGCCATGGCCACGAGGTGGTCGAGCTGATCGTCCATCACGTCGGGATGGCCGCGGAGCAGCGTCGCCTGGTCGATCACGAAGACGGCCATCGGAGGGCAAGGGCGGTCGAAGACCGCAACCTGCCGCCGGAGACGAGACTCGACGTGGTCGTCCGCCTCGGCGCACAGTGGGCCGCTGGAGAGAACCGCCCGAGCGTATGCCTCCGTCTGGAGGAGCCCTGGCAGAACGGCGGATTCATACCATCGCAGGCCGGTGGCCTCGCGTTCGATCTCGGTCCACGGGCGGAACCACGCCGGTTCCTTCCGGCGCAGAACGTCCGGCCACAACTCCAGCACGTCCCTGCCGAGAAGTTGCGCGACCTTGGCACGGTGCCTGGTCTGCGGAATCCGTCCTTGGCTCACCCATCGGGCCGCCGTCTTCGGGTCCACGCCGATCTCGGCCGCAAGGCTCTCCGCCGTGTGCCCAGACTCCACCATCGCCACCTGCACACCCTTGTGCATCACGCACCCTCCCGCAACATTACGCGACATCCCGCACGCCAGGGAGACATAGTGCAACGCAGCGTGTTCTCTCCGCAACCACCGGCAAGGTGGCGGGCGGGAGGGCGCGGCCGTCGTTGCCGACCGAGCGCTTCCTCTCGTGGGCCCGCGCCCGTGGCTGAGCCAGCCGGAAAAGGTCAGGCGAACGCGTTGAGCCCTGTCAGCCGCTGCCCGATGACGAGCTGGTGGATCTCGGAGGTGCCCTCGTAGGTGAGCACGCTCTCCAGGTTGTTGGCGTGCCGCATGATCGGGTATTCCCCGGAGACGCCGTTCGCGCCGAGGATCGTCCGGCACTGCCGGGCGATGGCCAGCGCCTCCCGCACGTTGTTCAGCTTGCCCACGCTGACCTGCTCGGGGCGCAGCTTCCCGGCGTCGGCGAGCCGGCCCAGGTGCAGCGCCAGCAGGAAGCCCTTCTGCCATTCGACCGCCATGTCGGCGAGCTTGGCCTGGGTGAGCTGGAAGCCGGCGAGCGGCCGGCCGAACTGGGTGCGCGTGCCCGCGTACGCCAGGGTGGTCTCCAGGCAGTCGCGGGCCGCACCGAGCGCGCCCCAGACGATGCCGTGCCGGGCCTCGGTGAGGCAGCTCAGCGGGGCCTTCAGCCCGGCCGCGCCGGGCAGCAGCGCGTCCGCCGGGAGCCGGACGTCGTCGAGCGCGATCTCGCCGGTGAGGGAGGCGCGCAGCGACATCTTGCGCCGGATCTCGCGCACCGACACCCCGGGCGCGTCCAGGGGTACGGCGAACCCGCGCACCCCCTCCTCGGCGCGGGCCCAGATCACGGCGACGTCGGCGACCGGCGCGTTGGTGATCCACATCTTGCCGCCGTGCAGCAGCCAGTCGTCGCCGTCGCGGCGGGCCCGGGTGGCCATCGACGCCGGGTCGGAGCCGTGGTCGGGCTCGGTCAGCCCGAAGCAGCCGATCGCCTCGCCGGTCGCCATGGCGGGCAGCCAGCGCTGCTTCTGCTCCTCGCTGCCGTAGCGCCAGATCGCGTACATGGCCAGCGAACCCTGCACCGAGACCAGGGACCGCACGCCGGAGTCACCGGCCTCCAGCTCCAGGCAGGCCAGCCCGTACGCGACGGCGGTGGAGCCGGCGCAGCCGTACCCCGTCAGGTGCATGCCGAGGAGGCCGAGCCGGCCGAACTCCCGGGCCAGCTCGCGGGCCGGGACGTGGCCCCGCTCGTACCAGTCGGCGACGTGCGGCCGGACCCGGTCGTCGACCAGCCGGCGCACGACGGACCGGATCTGGCGTTCCTCGTCGTCGAGGAGGGAGTCCAGGTCCAGCAGGTCGACAGGAGTCATCCCGCCACCCTAACGAAGCCTCAGGAGCGGGTCACTCGTGCTGACCGGCCAGCACCAGCACCCGGGCGTGGATCTGGTTGCGCTGCTGGAGCGCGGCGCGCAGCGCGCGGTGCAGCCCGTCCTCCAGGTAGAGCCCGCTGTTCCACTGCACCACGTGCGGGAACAGGTCCCCGTAGAAGGTGGAGTCCTCGGCGAGCAGCTTGTCCAGCGCCAGCTCACGCTTGGTGGTGATCAACTGGTCCAGCCGCAGCGGACGCGGCGGGATCTCCGCCCACTGCTTGAGCGTCAGGTTGTGCTCCGGATAGGGACGCCCGTCCCGGACCGCTCTGAAGATCACGACGGCACGCTCCCCTCCCCCTCACCGTTCCGACCCACCGCGCCGGGTCGGATCGCGGCGTGGCACCGCGCGGCACGGCACCGATGACCGTGCCAGCGTAGCCGCCCCCGCCACACCGCGTTTTACTCCCTCATGTCGCTTTCGCGACCACTGTTGGTCAACCCCGCCCGGCGACGCCGGGCCGGGCCGCCGACACCCCCCGGCGTCAGCTCCAGCGTCCGCGCCGGACCACCTCGTCGACCGGGCGACGCCCCCGCCGCAACGACGGCGACCGGTGGTCCGGTGCCCGGTAGCCGACGGTGAGCGCCCCGACCGGGTCGTACTCCGCCGGCACCCCGAACGCCTCCCGGTACGCCTGCGTGCGCTGCGGCGGGATGCCGAAGAAACACGCGCCCAGCCCCTCGTCCACGGCGGTGAGCAGCATCAGCAGGGCGGCGAAGCCGGTGTCGACATACCAGTACGGCACCGGCCAGCGCTCCTGCGCGCGGTCCGTCCAGCCCTTGTCCGGCTCGGCGTACCGGTCGAGGTACGCCGAGCGGTTGGCGTGTGGCACGACGATCAGCGGGGCCCGCCGCATCCCGGCCAGCCACCGCTCGCGCCCGCCGCCGTCCGGGGTGGTCGCCGCCCAGAAGCGTTCCCGGTCCGCCGGCTCCTCCAGCACCAGGAACCCCCAGCCCTGGGCGAACCCGGCCGACGGGGCCCGCACGGCGTGGTCGAGCAGCCGCTGCACCACCTCCGGCGGGACGGGGCGGTCCGGGTCGTAGTTGCGCACCATCCGGCGTCGCCGGAGCACCTCGGCGAACTCCACGCCGCCTGCTCCCCCTGCTACCGGGCCCCGGGCCGGATGCCCATGGTGCCCCGCCAGGTGTCGCCCGGCTCCAGGGTGATCACGTCCTTGCCCGAGCGGTACGCGTCCGGCGGGCAGGTCATCGGCTCGATCGCCACCGAGCGGCGGTGCCGCTCGCCGGTCAGGGTGTCCCCGGAGAAGACCTGCCACCAGCCGAACTCGCGGTCCGCCCAGACGGTGACGGCCGCCGCGTCGTCCGGGGCGGCCAGGGTCACCGAGGAGCCGCCGTCGGCGTCGCGGACCACGTCGCCGAACGCCGTGTCGAGCACCGCGTGGCCGATCCGCCGGGGGCTGGTGTAGTCGTACTCGGTGCCAGCCACCGGGGTCGCCCCGACCGGCAGCAGCCGACCGTCCACCTGCACCCGCAGCTTCGCCGGCACCCGCAGGGCGAGGTCGTCCACCGCCACCCCGGGCAGTTGCAGGTAGGGGTGCATCGAGAAGCCGAACGGGCAGGGCTCCCCGCTGACGTTGGTGGCCTCGTGGTCGATGCGCAGGCCGTCCGGGCCGACCGAGTATCGGTTGCGCAGCCGCAGCGCCCACGGGTAGCCCGGCTGCGCGGGCAGGTCGTAGCCGAGGGTCACGGCGTCGTCGGACTGCTCGACGAGGTGCCACGGCACCCAGTTGACCAGGCCGTGCAGGGCCGCGCCCCGGCTCGGCTCGGTCAGCGTCAGCTGGAACTCCCGGCCGCCGAAGGCGTACTGGCCGTCGCGGATCCGGTTCGGCCAGGGGGCCAGCACCTGCCCGGCCCCGCCGGGGCAGAGCTCGTCGGCGGCGAACCCGTCGACGTAGTCGACGCCGTCGTGCCGGTACGTCCGCAGGCCGCCGCCGACCTCGACGAGCACGGCCTCGTGGCCGGCGGCGGAAATGGTCCACTGGGTGCCTGACGGCGGGCGGGGTGCGGCGTTCTGCATGCCGGTGACCTTAGTCGGTCACCTCTGCGCACGGGGTGCGCGGTCCGTCACCGCGCGCACCCCGCCCGGCCGCCGGTGTCTGCCCGTCACCGGCGGCCGGACGGTCAGCCGCGCGCCTCGGACGGCGCCCCCGACGTGGCCGCCCGGTAGCGCACCAGGGCCGGGAAGACGGCCGCCAGCAGCAGCGCGAGCACCGCCGCGGCGAGGCCGCCACCGACCCAGGCGACGCCGGTGCCGAAACCGGCGGCCATCGTGCCCGCCCGCAGGTCGCCGAGGCGGGGCCCGCCCGCCACCACCACCGTGTTGACGCCCTGGAGCCGGCCCCGCATCCGGTCCGGCGCGTGCACCAGCAGCATCGTCTGCCGCAGCACGGCGCTGACCAGGTCGGCCGCGCCGGCCACGGCGAGCAGCCCGACCACCAGCCAGAGCTGGCGGGCCAGCCCGGCGGCGGCGATGGCCAGCCCCCAGCCGACGACGGCGCACACCAGCGCCACCCCCTGCCGGTGGAGCCGGCCGATCCAGCCGGACGTGAGCCCACCGAGCATCGACCCGATGGCGATGGCGCTGAACAGCCAGCCGACGGCCGCGCCGCCGCCGAAGCGTTCCTCGGCGATCTCGGGGAACAGCGCCCGGGGCATCGCCAGCACCATCGCGATGAGGTCGATGGCGAAGGAGAGCAGCAGCACCGGCGTGGTGGCCAGGTAGCGCAGCCCGTCAACGACGCTGGCCAGCCCGGCCCGGCGGGGCGAGCCGTCGCCGTCGGGGTCGGGCTCCGGCGGCAGCGCCGGCATCCGCAGCGTCGCCCAGACCGCCGCCGTGAAGAAGACCGTGTCCACGCCGTACGCGATGGGCAGCGCGACCCCGACCTCCCAGGCCGCGAAGATCAGCCCGGCCAGCAGCGGCCCCAGCACGGACGCGGCGGTGTGGGTGGTGAAGTTCAGGGTGCTCGCGGCCGGGACCAGCTCGGCCGGGACGAGCCGGGGGATGCTCGCGGTGCGGGCCGCCCCGCTCACCGCGAACCCGACCGACTGCAACGCCACCAGGACCAGCAGCAGCACCGGGCTGCCCACCCGGAACACGGCCTGGGCCAGCAGCCCCACCATCGACGCCCACAGCACCGCCTGGCTGACCAGCAGCACCGCGCGCCGGTCCCGGGCGTCGGCGACCGCGCCGCCCCACAGCCCGAAGACCAGCAGCGGCAGGAACGCGGCCACGCCGAGCAGCCCGACCCAGAACGAGTCCCGGGTCAGCGCGAACATCTCCACCGGCACGGCCACGGCCGTGAACTGGAAGCCGAGCATCGCGACGCTGTTGCCGACCCAGATCCGGCGGTAGACGGGCACCCGCAGCGGGCGCAGGTCGATCGCCCAGCGACGCGCCCCGCGCGGCCGGGTCTCCTTGACGGCGGTCACGGGGCGAGCCGCTCCACCACCCACCGGCCGTCGTCGGCCGGCCCCGGGTCGGGCGCGGTGCGGCGGAACCGCAGCCGGTCGTGCAGCCGGCTGGCCCGGCCCTGCCAGAACTCCACCGTCTCGGGGCGCACCCGCAGGCCGCCCCAGTGCGGGGGCGCGGGCACCGGGTCCACGTCGGCGAACCGCTCGGCCACCGCCCGGTAGCCGGCGTCCAGCGCGGCCCGGTCCGGAATCACCCGCGACTGCTCGCTGGCCCACGCGCCGAGCTGCGAGCCGCGCGGCCGGCTGGCGAAGTACGCCTCGGTCTCGGCCCGGTCGACGGGCTCGATCCGCCCGGCGACCACCACCTGCCGCTGGCTGGGGAACCAGGGAAAGACCAGGCTGGCGTACGGGTTGGCCAGCGCCTCGGTGCCCTTGCGCGAGCCGTGGTTGGTGAACAGGACGAAGCCCTGCGGGTCGTACCCCTTGAGCAGGACGGTGCGCCCGCTGGGGCGGCCGGCGGCGTCGGCGGTGCCGAGCACCATCGCGTTCGGCTCGGGCAGGCCGGACGCCACCGCGTCGGCGAACCAGCGGGCGAACTGGGCGTGCCAGTCGGCGGCCAGATCAGCCTCGGAAAGGCCCAGGTCGGCGGCGTACTCGTTACGCATGCCGGCCGGGCCGGGTGTGTCACCCGTCACAGCTACCCTCCCCTTCGGTGGCCCCGTCACCCTCGGCGACGCTGGCCAGCCCCTACCGCCCAGTCTCATCGACCCCGCACCTTTGTCCACCGGCGGGGATGTCGCGTGCAGCACAGTCGTCGCGGGTCGCGCAGCCGGTTACCCACCAGGCAAGATGTCACGAACACGTCCCTGAGGGTCGCCTAAGGCGCTCGGCCGGCCGGGCCGGATGAGCCCAGGCGGGCGCATCGAGCAGATCCAGGAGTAAGAATGGCCGACTTCAAACCGGGCCTGGAGGGCGTCGTAGCCTTCGAGACCGAGATCGCCGAGCCCGACCGCGAGGGCGGTGCCCTGCGCTACCGCGGCGTGGACATCGAGGATCTGATCGGTCAGGTCTCCTTCGGCAACGTCTGGGCGCTGCTGGTCGACGGCCGGTTCGGCCCCGGCCTGCCGCCGGCGGAGCCGTTCCCGGTGCCCGTGCACTCCGGCGACATCCGGGTCGACGTGCAGTCCGCCGTCGCGATGCTCGCCCCGTACTGGGGGCTCAGCCAGCTCCTCGACATCTCCGACTCCCAGGCCCGCGAGGACCTCGCCCGGGTGTCGGTCACCGCGCTCTCCTTCGTCGCCCAGTCCGCGCGCGGCCTGGGCCTGCCGGCCGTGCCGCAGAAGGAGATCGACAAGGCGGAGACGATCGTCGAGCGCTTCATGAAGCGCTGGCGCGGCGAGCCCGACCCCCGCCATGTGAAGGCCGTCGACGCCTACTTCATCTCGGCCGCCGAGCACGGCCTGAACGCCTCCACCTTCACCGCCCGGATCGTCGCCTCCACCGGCGCCGACGCCGCCGCCTGCATCTCCTCCGGCATCGGCGCGCTCTCCGGCCCCCTGCACGGCGGCGCGCCGTCGCGGGTGCTCAGCATGCTGGAGGCCGTCGAGCGCAGCGGCGACGCCGAGGGGTACGTCAAGGGCGTCCTCGACCGGGGCGAGCGGCTGATGGGCTTCGGCCACCGGGTCTACCGGGCCGAGGACCCGCGCGCCCGCGTGCTGCGCCGCACCGCCAAGGAGCTGGGCGCGCCGCGCTTCGAGATCGCCGAGGCGCTGGAGAAGGCGGCCCTGGCCGAGCTGCAGGCCCGCCGCCCCGACCGGGTGCTCGCCACGAACGTCGAGTTCTGGTCGGCCGTCGTGCTCGACTTCGCCGAGGTGCCCGCGCACATGTTCACCTCGATGTTCACCTGCGCCCGGATGGGCGGCTGGAGCGCGCACATCCTGGAGCAGAAGAAGCTCCAGCGGCTGGTCCGCCCGTCGGCCCGCTACGTCGGGCCGGGCAGCCGCAAGCCGCAGCAGGTCGAGGGCTGGGACGCCATCCCGCACGGCGTGTGATCAGTGCAAGGAAGGGCACCCTGTTAACGCTTTCTGCATAGCAGGGGCCCCCTGTTAACACCCACCACCTGGGTGCGCGACGCCCGTCCGATCCACCCGTCGACGCGACGACGGAAGGGGCCCCGCCGGTTCGGCGGGGCCCCTCCGCGTACCAGAAGGTCCGTCCGGCCCCGCGTAACCGGGGGTGGGGTGGCGACGTAACCGGGCGGATGTGTCATACGCCTCAGCTCCGGCGGCGGGACCCTCGGGTGTCCGGGCCGCCCCGGGTGCGAGGATGGGGGCTCGGCAGTGCCGCCGCACCGGGCTCGGATCCGGCCGCCCGTGCGCCCCACGCACGCGTCCGTCCTCCGCGCCCGACCACCACCTGTGACCGGGCCCCGCCCACGCGGAAGGATCTCGACAACCGTGGCTGACGCACCGACCATCCGGATTCCCGACGACATCAAGCCCGCCGACGGGCGGTTCGGCTGCGGGCCGTCCAAGGTCCGTCCGGCGGCCGTCTCCGCCCTCGCCGACGCGGCGACGGGCTTCCTGGGCACCTCGCACCGGCAGAAGACCGTCCGCGACCAGGTCGCCCGGCTGCGGCGCGGCATCGCCGAGTTCTACTCCCTCCCCGAGGGCTACGAGGTGATCCTCGGCAACGGCGGCACCACCGCCTTCTGGGAGGTCGCGACGTTCGGCCTGATCCGCGACCGGGCGCAGTTCGCCAGCTTCGGCGAGTTCGGCGCGAAGTTCGTCAAGTCGGTCAAGGACGCCCCGTTCCTCGGCGAGCCCACCGTGCGCAAGGCCGAGCCGGGCAGCGCTCCGGCGCTGGTCGCCGAGGCCGGCGTCGACGCGTACGGGCTGCCGCAGAACGAGACCTCCACCGGCGTCGCGGTGCCGATCAACCGGGTCGCCGGGGCCGACGAGGGCTCGCTGCTGCTGGTCGACGCGACCTCGGCGGCCGGCGGCCTGGCGGTGGACGTCGCCGAGACCGACGTCTACTACTTCGCCCCGCAGAAGTGCTTCGCCTCCGACGGCGGCCTCTGGCTGGCCCTGATGTCGCCGGCCGCCCTGGACCGGGCCGCCGAGATCAAGGCGTCGGGCCGCTACATCCCGGCGTTCCTCGACCTGGTCACCGCGATCGACAACTCGCGGCTGGAGCAGACCTACAACACCCCGGCGCTGGCCACCATCTTCCTGGCCGCCGAGCAGACCGACTGGATGAACGAGCAGGGCGGCCTGGCCTGGGCGGCCAAGCGCACGGCCGAGAGCGCCGGCATCGTGTACGGCTGGGCCGAGCGCTCCGCCGTGGCGACCCCGTTCGTCACCGACCCGGCGCTGCGCTCCAACGTGGTCGCCACCATCGACTTCGCCGACGGGGTGGACGCGGCGGCGATCGCCAAGGCGCTGCGGGCCAACGGCATCGTCGACACCGAGCCCTACCGGAAGCTGGGCCGCAACCAGCTGCGCATCGCGCTCTACCCGGCCGTCGAGCCGTCCGACGTGGAGGCGCTGACCGCCTCGATCGACTACGTGGTCGAGCGGCTCTGAGGCAACGTCACACTGGGTGGCCGCCGCACCGCCGCCGGCCACCCAGTGTGATCATCTTCGCAGCTCATCCGCGACATGCGGGTGTCGCATCCCCCACCGGGTTGCGGATGGGCGTACCGTGGTGCGGGACGCCCGGGTGGCCGACCCGTGGCGTGCGGCCAGCGAAGCGGGACGGAGGCAACGCTCATGCGCCCAGTACGCTTCGTCGCCCTCTCCGAGGACGGCCAGGCTCTGGTGCTCGCCGACGAGGTCGGGCGGCTGCTCGCCCTGCCCATCGACGAGCGCATCGCCGGCGCCCTGCACGCCGAGCCGGGCGCGCCCCCGCTCGCCGTGGTGCCGAACACCACCGACCACCCCCTGCCATCGCTGTCCCCGCGCGACATCCAGGCCAAGATCCGTTCCGGCGAGTCCGCCGAGGACGTGGCCCGCATCGCGGGCGTCCCGGTCGACCGCGTGCTGCGCTACGCGGGCCCGGTGCTCCAGGAGCGGGCGATGCTCGCCCAGCACGCCCGGCGCACCCGCCTCAAGGGCGCGGAGAAGCCGACCCCCCTGGCCGAGGTCGTCAACGGCCGGCTGGCCCAGCACGGGATCGACACCGAGAAGATCTCCTGGGACGCCTACCGCCGCGACGACGGCACCTGGCGGATCATCGCCACCTGGCCGTCGGGCAAGGCCACCGCGCAGGCGGTCTGGGATCTGGACAAGACCCGGCAGCACGTCGTCCCGCACGACGACATGGCGCAATACCTCTGCGCCGAGCGCCCCACGCCGATCCTCGGCCAGGAGCCGGCACCCGAGCGCGGCGGCCACGCGCTGCCCGGCCCCTCGCGCGGCGAGCCGAGCCGGGGCGGGCACGGGCTGCCCTCGGCGGCCGGTGACCACAGCCGCCCGGGGCGCGACCCGATCCGCGCCGGGCGGGACGCCCTGCTCGCCTCCCTGGACCGGCCGCTCGGCTCGACGTCCGGTCGCGGCCTGGAGCCGCGCACGCCGGCGGCGCTGGCCGGGTCGGACGCGCCCCGGCAGCGGCCGGTCGGCGGCGGGGCGGCGGCCCTGCTCGGCGGCGGCCAGGGCTCGGCGTTCGACGACGACTCGGACGCGCCCAAGGAGGTCCCGGCCGTGCCGTCGCTGGCGGTGCTCCGGCCCCGCCGCACGGGCGCTGCCGCGGCGGCCTCCGGCGGCGAGTCCACCGACGCGTCCGGCAAGCCGCGCAAGCGCCTGCCGAGCTGGGACGACGTGCTGTTCGGCAGCGGCCCGGCGGCCCGCGAGTCCTCCTGACCCACCCGCCCGCGCCGGGCGGCACGCGTTCCCCGCGCACCGCCCGGCGGCGGCAGGCAGTCGGCATCCCGCCGTGGCAGGGTGGGTCATATGGAGTACACGAATCTGGGACGCACCGGTCTGTCGGTGAGCCGGCTCTGCCTCGGCACGATGAACTTCGGTCCGCAGACCAGCGAGCCGGACAGCTACGCCGTCATGGACCGGGCGCTCGAGCACGGCATCAACTTCTTTGACACCGCCAACATCTACGGCTGGCAGACCGGCGAGGGCATCACCGAGCAGATCATCGGCCGCTGGTTCGCCCAGGGCGGCGGCCGGCGGGAGAAGGTGGTGCTGGCCACCAAGGTCTACGGCAAGATGGGCGACTGGCCCAACGAGCAGGGGCTCTCCGCCCGGCACATCATCCGGGCCTGCGAGGACTCGCTGCGCCGGCTCCAGACCGACGTCATCGACCTCTACCAGATGCACCACGTCTCCCGGGCCACCCCGTGGGAGGAGATCTGGCAGGCGATGGAGACCCTGGTCGCCCAGGGCAAGGTCGTCTACGTCGGATCGTCCAACTTCGCCGGTTGGCACATCGGGCAGGCACAGGCGGCAGCGCAGCGGCGCAACTTCCTCGGCCTCGTCTCCGAACAGTCCATCTACAACCTGCTGACCCGGGCCGTCGAGCTGGAGGTGGTCCCGGCCGCCCAGCACTACGGCCTCGGCATCATCCCCTGGTCACCGCTGCACGGCGGGCTGCTGTCGGGGGCGCTGCGCAAGATGGCCGAGGGCGGGGCCGCCCGCAGCGCCGCAGGCCGCGCCGCCGAGGGCCTGGCCGAGCACCGGCCGACCATCGAGGCGTACGAGAAGTTCTGCGCCGACCTCGGCCACGACCCGGCGGACGTGGCGCTCGGCTGGCTGCTCTCCCGGCCCGGGGTGACGGCCCCGATCATCGGCCCGCGCACCATAGACCAGCTCGACCGGTCGCTGGGCGCGCTGGACGTCCGCCTCGACGAGGCGGCGCTGGCCCGGCTCGACGAGCTGTTCCCGCCGGTGGGCAAGGGCGGCCCCGGTCCGGAGGCGTGGGCCTGGTAGGCGCGCGTCGCGCCGCGGCCGGGCACGCGCCGCGATGTCGGCGACATGGCGGTATCCCCGAGGCGGGAAGCCCCCATGTCGCCGACATGGCGGGCCACCACCGGCCCCGACGCGGCCCGACCCGGCCCCGACGCGGCCCCGGCCCGGCCTCGCCGGGGCGACCGGGCCACCACCGGCCCGACCCGGGCCCACCGGCCCGACCCGGCCTCGCCGGTCCCGGTCAGATCGGCCAGGCGGCCACCCGGTCGTACGCCGGCTGCGGCCCCTGGTGGCTGCGGACCAGCACCAGCTCGGCGGCCGGCCACGGCGGCCCCAGGTAGTCGTGCAGGGCCTCCCGGTCGGCGGCCACGTCGGCGCGGTCGATCCGGTCGCCGGGGCGGGCGATGGTGAGGTGCGGGGTGAACGGCTTCTCGTCGTACGGCAGCCGGCCCCGACGGAGCCCCGACCGGACCAACCGGGCCAGGACGCGCAACGCCTCGACGTCGCCGCGCACGTCCACCCAGAGGACCGTGAACCGGCCCCGGCCGAAGCTGCGCCCGCCGCCGAGCCGCAGCACGGCCGGCCCGGTCCGGCCGCCCGCCGGTCGTTCGGCCGGCGGCAGGTCGCGGGTGCGGAATGCCTCGGCGGCGATGCCGAGGGCGCTCTCGACGTCGACGAGACGGCTCGCGTCGACCTGGCCGAGGAAGGCGACGGTGAGGTGCGCCCGCGCCGGGTCGGCGAGCCTGACGTTGGTGCCGGCCGCCGCCGCGCGGCCGACCCGGAGCCGGGCCACCTCGGCGCTCAGGTCGGCGACGGCCTCGGGTGGCGGGAAGACCGCGACGAAGAGCCGCATCCCGGCGGCGGGCACGACGGTGCCGGTCAACGGGGGCTCGGCGGGGGTCAGCGGTGCCGCTGGCGGTGTCGGGGCCGCGCGGCGGGCAGGGTGAGACCGGCCGCGTGCAGCATCCCCTCGACCCGGACCCGCTCGATCTGCCGGTCGACGCCCTCCAGCTCGCCCAGGTGCTCGGGGAGCCCCAGGCAGCGGCAGGCGGCCCTCAGGTGCTCGTCGTACGCGTCGACGACGGCGGCGTGCCAGATCACCGCCCGGCCGCCCGGGTTGACCCGGTGCCCGGCGAACCGGTGCAGGTCGGCGGCGATCTGCTGGAGGGACCGGCGGTCCTCCCGGTCGAACTCGGTGAGGTCGATGCCTCGGGTCAGCCCCTCGGCGTCGACGGCTCGGTCCAGCTGGGCGATGGTGCGGCGTTCCCGGCGTCGTTCGCGCCACTCGGCATAGCCGCAGGCGACCCGGTCGATAATCTCGTCGGCGCAGAACACCAGCGCAAAGGCGACCGGAAGACTCGCGACAGCGACGAACGCCAGGGCAAGGAGCATCGCTCGGCCTACCTCCACGTATCGACGCTATGCTCCCGCGAGCCTCACCGCCACCGGTTTGTTGACATTCATAGACGCCAATTTCCTGGCGCCCGCCGGGAGCGCGCTGCCGGCCTGCGAGCCGGCGCTCGCGGCGGGCCGCGAGCCGCCCGGTGGGGTTAGGAAGGGGCCCCTGCTATGCAGAAGGCGTTAACAGGGTGCCCCTCCTTGCCTCCACCACGTAGAAGCGGGGGGACGGGAGCACCCGCAGGCGCAGCCGGGCCCCCGAGCGGCGCAACTGCCAGGCGAGCGCCAGCAGGGCGGTGGCCAGCGAGATCAGCCCACCGATCCAGATGCTCGCACCGGCGCCGAACCGCTCGGCCACCCAGCCGATGACCGGCGCGCCGACCGGGTTGGTGCCGAGGAACACCAGCACCCACAGCGCCATGACCCGGCCCCGGAACGCGGCGTCGGTGCCGAGCTGCACCCGCTGGTTGGCCGACTGGGCGAAGAAGACCATGAAGAACCCGGCGGGCAGCAGCAGCGCCACGACCATCCAGTACGCCGGGGCGAGCCCGACCAGGGTGCCGAAGACGGCGCACCCGACCGCCGCGCCGAGCACCAGCCACACCGAGGGACGGCTGCGCCGCCCGGTGCCGGCCAGCGCCCCGACGAGCGCGCCGACGGCCAGCGCCGTGCTGAACAGGCCGAACGAGGCGGCACCCGTCTTGAACACGGTCTTGGCCAGGGCGGCGAGGGTGAGCTGGAAGTTGAACAGGCTCATCCCGATCACCGACATCACGGCCATCGGCAGCAGCAGGTCGGGGCGGCGGGCGACGTAGCGCAGGCCGTCGACGACCCGGGCGGAGTCCCGCTCGGCGACGGGGAGGAGGTCCTTGCGGTGCAGCTCGGCGGGGCGCATCCGGACCACGGTGGCCAGCGGGCCGAGCGAGCTGAGCGCGGTGAACAGGAAGACCGGGCCGACGTCGACGGCGGCGATGGCCAGGCCGGCGACGGCGGGGCCGACGATGCGGGCCGAGTTGAACACGGCCGCGTTGAGCGACAGCGCGTTGGGCAGCAGCGACGTGCCGACGAGTTCGGAGACGAACGCCTGCCGCACGGGCGTCTCCACCGCGTTGGCGACGCCGAGCAGGGCGGCGAAGACGAAGACGTGCCAGAGCTGGACAAGCCCGGTGAGCACCAGCAGGCTCATCCCGAACGACAGCACCGTCCAGAACGCGTTCGCGACGAAGAGCAGCAGGCGCTTGTCGTACCGGTCGGCGAGCCGCCCGGAGAGCAGGGTGAGCAGCAGCACGGGGGTGAACTGGAGGGCGGTGACCACGCCGAGGGCGGTGGCGGAGTCGTCGGAGAGTTCGAGGACGAGCCAGTCCTGGGCGATGAACATCATCCAGACGCCGATCAGTTTGATCAGCTGCCCGGACGCGAAGAGCCGGTAGTTGCGGACCTGCAGTGACTGGAACATCGTGCTCAGCTTCGCCTGCACCCTGGATGCGCCTCCTCGCTCGTACGCCTCATCGACGGCGGACGGCGCGGACCCGGCGGCGGCGCGCCCCGGTGGGCGCGGCGCGTCAGGCGCGGGCGAGCTGCTGCAGGATCTCGGCAGCCCGTTGCAGGGTCTCCCGGTCGGTCTCGGGCAGCTCGGCCAGCCGGCTGGCCAGCCACTCGTTGCGGGCCCGCTCGAACTGGTCGAGCACGGCCCGGCCGCCCTCGGTCGCCGAGAGGATGACCTGCCGGCCGTCGGTCGGGTGGGGGGTGCGGCCCACGAGGCCGCGTTCCTCCAGCTTCGCGACGATCTTGGTCATCGTCGGCGGTTGCACCCGTTCGACGTCGGCCAGTTCCCGGGGCGTCAGCGCGCCCGCCAGCACGAGGCTGGTGAGCGCGGAGAGCTGGGTGACCGTCAGGTCGCCGACCGGTCGGGCCTGTCGGACCCGCCGGTTGAGCCGGGTGATCGCATCACGCAACTGGGGAGCCAGCTGCGCCGGTGGCACGCGTCTCGCCGTCACCGTCCGCTCCGTCACGATAGTTAGCCTAACTAATGAGCCTGGCTAACGACAGCCGTTATGACCATGCTCACCAGGGGGTGTGCGCCCCGGAAGCCGGGGTACCGGTCCGGCACCCCGACCCCCGGGAACATGGGGCGTCAGAGTACGACCGACTCGATCGGCCCGCGCAGGAAGTACAGGACGAACAGCGCCGCGACCGCGTACAGCAGGGGGTGGACCTCGCGGGCCTTCCCCTTCGCCAGCTTCACGATCACGTACGAGATGACGCCCGCGCCGATGCCGTTGGAGATCGAGTACGTGAACGGCATCAGGGTGATCGTGAGGAACGCCGGGATCGCGATCTCGTAGTCGGTCCAGTCGATCGTCCGCACCGCCGTCATCATCAGGAAGCCGACCACCACCAGCGCCGTCGACGCCGCCTCGAACGGCACCACCACCGCCAGCGGCGCGAGGAACATCGCCAGCAGGAACAACGCGCCCGTGACCAGGTTGGCCACGCCCGTGCGGGCGCCCTCCGCGACACCGGCGGCGCTCTCGATGTACGACGTGTTGCTGGAGACGCTCGCCGCGCCACCCGCAGCCGCGGCGATCGAGTCGACCAGCAGGATCTCCTTGGCCCGCGGCGGGGTGCCCCGCTCGTCGAGCATGTCCCCCTCCTGGCCGATCGCGACCATCGTGCCCATCGTGTCGAAGAAGTCCGTGATCAGCAGCGTGAAGACGAACATCAGCGGCACCAGCCAACCGACCCGGGTCCACGAGTCCAGCACGTTGAAGTTGCCCAGCAGCGACAGGTCGGGCACGTCCACGACCGTCTTCGGCAGCTCCGGCACGTTCAGCGACCAGCCCTTGGGGTTGGGCTTGCCGTTGACGAAGGACGGGCCCACGTTCGCCACGGCCTCGACCACGATCGCCAGCACGGTCGAGGCGAGGATGCCGATCAGGATCGCGCCGCGCACCCGGCGCACCACCAGCACGATCGTGACCAGCAGGCCCACCACGAAGACCAGCATCGGCCAGCTCACGATCTTGCCGCCGATGCCCAGCCCCACCGGGACCGTCGTGTTCGCCGCGTCCGGCACCCGCCGGACGAAGCCGGCGTCGACCAGGCCGATGATCGTCAGGAAGAGGCCGATGCCGACGCCGATCGCGGTCTTGAGCTGTGTGGGCACCGAGCGGAACACCGCCGTACGCAGGC
This sequence comes from Micromonospora sp. DH13, assembly GCF_020873825.1. Taxonomy (NCBI): domain Bacteria; kingdom Bacillati; phylum Actinomycetota; class Actinomycetes; order Micromonosporales; family Micromonosporaceae; genus Micromonospora; species Micromonospora sp. DH13. Next base: position 215,902 of record NZ_JAHWGR010000007.1, on the reverse strand, counting down.
CGGTGAGCACCAGGATCGCGATGAGCACACCCTCGATCACCACCAGGCCCATCGCGTCGGCCCAGGTCATCTGCGGGGCGATCTCGTACGCCACCAGCGCGTTCACGCCCAGGCCGGCGGCCAGCGCCATCGGGAACCGGCCGACCACCCCCATCAGGATCGTCATCAGGCCCGCGACGAGCGCCGTCGCGGCGGCCAGCGCCGGGATCGCCAGCTTCTTGCCGTCGCCGTCGACGGCGCTGCCGATGATCAGCGGGTTGAGCACCACGATGTACGCCATCGTGAAGAACGTCGCCAGGCCGCCCCGCACCTCCCGGCCCGGTGTCGAGCCGCGCGCGGTGATCTCGAAGAAGCGGTCGAAGGCGTTGCGGGGGTGAGCGGGATCGGGTGGAGTGCCGTTGTCCGGCGGCGCAATGGCCATCTGGTCCTCGCAGGTGATCATCCGTCTGTCGCGCGCATCGTCGCAGATCACACGCCAACTGGGAAAGTTGATCGCGTACGCTTGCCCCCGTGCGACAGGAGCAACCGCCGCGGCCCGAGCCGCTCGACCCGCCGATGGTGCCGTTCGCGGTCGCCGGGCTGGTCGCCTGGGCGGTCGCCGGCCTGGTGCTGCTGCTCTTCTTCCGTGGCTGGCTGACCGAGCACGGCCACCAGGACTGGCTCTGGATCTGCCTGGCCGGTTTCCTCTGGGGCTTCCCCGGTCTCGCCGTGATGATGCGTCACGACGCCAACCGGCGTCGCCGTCGCGCCGCCGCGCGGGCCGGTCAGCCCGCCGACACCCGAAGCTGAGCCCGCCCGGTCACGGGTGGCCGTACGGCTCGCCCGGCTCCGCCGCCTCCACCGAGCCCGGGGCCCGGCTCACCGACATCGCCTCGACGGCGCTGTCGTCGTAGACCGTGGGCAGCTCGTCGACCGGGCTCTCGGGCGTCTCGACCAGCGTCTCCGAGTGCGCGCCGCAGCCGTGGTCGGCGCTGACCACCCGACCGTCGTCGGGGGCGTAGAAGTTGCCGCACGCCCCGAACGCCTGCCGCAGCGCGCCGGCCAGCGGCAGGTAGAAGCCGCACGTGCCGCAGCGGGCGGCGGCCGGGGCGGCGGTGGAGATCGGCGCCGACGGGCCGTGGTCGCCGTCGTACCAGCGCTGCGCGGCCTCGCTGCGCCCCTCCCGGGACAGCACCCGCGGCCGACCGAGGCCCAACTCCCAGGCGGTCTCCTCCACCGCCGGGTCGTCGGACAGGACGTACCCCGGGGCGAGCCGCTCGTCGTCGGGCGGGGTCGGCAGGAGGTCACCCGGGCCCAGGTCGCCCGGCTTGAGCCGCTCCTGCCAGGGCAGCCAGCCCGGCGCGAGCAGCGCGTCCGAGCCCGGCAGCAGGACCGTCTCGCAGACGGTGACCTTGCGGCTGCGCGGCACCCGGGTCACGGTGACCGCCCACCGCCAGCCCCGGTAGCCGGACAGCCGGCACTCGAAGTAGTGGGTGACGACCCGGTCCCCCTCGGCGACGGCCTGGAGGTGGTCGCCGACGTCGGAGGGCTCCACCTCGGTGATGGCGTCGCGGGCCACCTCGACGGCGGCGGCGCAGACCTGGTCGAGGCGGGCGGCACGTGCGGAGGCGGGCCTGGTCACCCGACCATTGTTCCCCATGGGTGCCGAAGACCGACAGGCACTCCCCGCAAGGTCGTTCTCCGGCGGTGCTGGCGCGGAGGTGGGGGGCATGGGCGAGGATGGTGCACATGCCGTTGTTCTCCCGCTCCGATCGGTCCATGCTGGGGCGGACCGTCGGCACCGGCATCCGGGCCGGCCGCCTCGTGCTGCGCGGCTCCGCCCGCGGCGGGCGCTGGATGACCCGCCAGGCCGGCTCGGCCCGGGCCCGGGGCGCGGGCGGCGAGGTCGGCATGGTGCGCCTGTTCGACCTGCACGCCCTCTCCTGCGCGGGAGACACGCTGATCGCGATCGGCCTCGCCGGGACGATCTTCTTCAACGTCCCCCTCGGCGAGGCGCGCAGCAAGGTCGCGCTCTACCTGCTGGTCACGATGGTGCCGTTCGCGATGCTCGCGCCGGTGGTCGGCCCGCTGCTGGACCACTTCCGGCACGGCCGGCGGTACGCGCTCGCCGCCACCATGCTCGGCCGGGCCTTCCTGGCCTGGCTGATCTCCGACTACATGCACGGCTTCGGCCTCTACCCGGCGGCCTTCGGGGTGCTCGCGCTCTCCCGGGCGTACGGCGTGGCCCGCTCGGCGGCCGTGCCCCGGCTGCTGCCCGAGGGGCTCGGCCTGTCCCAGGTCGGCGCGCGGGCCAGCGTCTACGGCACGGTGGCCGGCGCCCTCGTCGCCCCGATCGGGCTGGCCGCGTTCTGGTTCGGGCCGCAGTGGCCGCTGCGGGTCGCCTCGGTGCTCTTCCTGGTCGGCATGGTGGTCGCGTTGCGGCTGCCGCCCCGGGCCGACTCCGAGCCGCCCGAGCGGGTGCCCCGCCCGCTGCGCTCCCTGGGCCGGCGGGCCGCCGGGGACCGCCCGCTGGGGCGTGGCCGCCCGTCCGGCCGCCTCGTCATCGCCAGCCTGCTCGGCGCGGCGCTGCTCCGCGTCGTCTACGGCTTCCTGCTGCTCTTCCTCGCCTTCGCGCTGAAGAAGGGCGACCTGACCACCGACTTCTTCGGGCGCGAGCTGAGCGCGGAGATGGCGCTCGGCCTCGTCGGCGGTGCGCTGGCGGTGGGCAGCTTCCTGGCCACCGCGGTCGGCACCCGGCTGCGCATCCACCGCCCCACCGCGATCCAGTCCAGCAGCACGATCATCGTGGCCGGCACGGCCGTTCTCGCCACGATCCAGTTCTCGCTGCCGATGGTGGCCCTGCTCTGCCTGGTCGCCACGCTGGCCAGCGGCGTGGCGAAGCTCGCGGTCGACGCCTCCATCCAGGAACGCATCCCGGAGCGGCTGCGGGCCAGCTCGTTCGCCCACTCGGAGACGGCGCTGATGCTCGCCTTCGTGGCCGGCGGTGCGCTCGGCCTGGTCCCGTTCGACGGCCGGCTGGGCATCGCCGTGGCCGCCGGCGTGGGCGTGCTCGCCGCCGCCCGGGGCGCGTACGTCGCCGGAAAGCTCCGCGACCAGCGGCTGCTCGGCCGTCCGCTCGGCGACGACGAGCTGGCCGACGAGCCGGTCGGGGATCCCGCCGGGAAGCCGGCTCCTGGGGACCGCCCGGCAGCCGACGACCCGACGGCGCACGGACCGGTGACACCCGACCCGGTGACGCACGACCCGGTGACCGACCACGACCCGGTGACGGACATCGCCCCCACCTCGCCCGCACCCGCCTCCTCCGCCCCGCCCGGCTACCACGTCTACCGGCCGTCCTCCGCGGTCGCCGGCGCCGGCGGAGCGGGCGCGGCCGACGACGAGGCCCGCCGGGAGCCCCTCGCGTGACCGGCGGGACGGGCGTGACCGGCCGGCTCGGCGGGACCGGCCTGCTCGGCGAGGCCGGCCTGCTCGGCGAGGCCGGCCTGCTCGTGGTGACGGCGGTGCCGGCCGAGGCCGAGGCGATCCGCGCCGGCCTTTCCGCCGCTTCGCCCGGGCCCACCCCGCCCGCGGCTGCGCCGGCCGGGACCTCGCCGACCGCCGCCGGGGTGACCGTGGTGCCCGTGGGGGTGGGTCCGGCCGTCGCCGGGGCGGCCACCGCCCGGCTGCTGGCGCTCGCGGAGGCCGCCGGCCGCCCGTACCGGGCCGTGGTCAGCGCGGGCATCGCCGGTGGCTTCGTCGGCCGGGCGGCCGTGGGCGCGACGGTGCTGGCGAGCCGCAGCGTCGCCGCCGACCTCGGTGCCGAGTCGCCGACGGGCTTCATCCCGGTGGACCAGCTCGGCATGCCCCCCGAGCTGCTCGGCGCCGGCACCGCCGTGCCCGCCGACCCGGGCCTGCTGGCCGCCCTGCGCGCGGCCCTGCCGGCGGCGACGGTCGGCGCGGTGCTCACCGTCAGCACGGTCACCGGCACCGCCGCCGGCACCGCCGCGCTCGCCGACCGGCACCCCGACGCGGTGGCCGAGGCCATGGAGGGGTACGGCGTGGCGGTCGCCGCCGCCCAGGCCGGCGTGCCCTTCGCCGAGCTGCGCACCGTCTCCAACCCGATCGGCCCCCGGGACCGCAGCGCGTGGCGGATGCGCGAGGCGTTCGCCGCCCTCACGGCGGCCGCGGCGGCGCTGGGCTAGGGCTGGAGCGGCGCTGGGCCAGGGAGCAGCGCAGCACCGAGCCACGCACGGTCGAGGCGCATCGCGTAGTGCCCCCGCCCCTCGATCCGGTATCCACAGGCGAGCAGCAGGTCGACACCGCCGAAGTCCGCGACGGCGTGGGCGACCCGGACCCCGGCCCGCTCCATCTCCGCAGTCAACGCCGCCACCAGCCGCCGCCCGATCCCCAGCAGCCGGCACGGCCCGGCCACCAGCACGCCGTCCAGCACGATCTCCCGCTCACCGGCGTCGATCAGGTCGCCGTACAGCAACCGGGGATCGCGCTCGTGGGCGCGCAGCTCCCCGACCAGGCGGCCGTCGGGCAACTCCGCCACGAACCGCCAACACGTCCCGGGCAGCCCGTCGTCGGTGACCCGGCGCACAGTCACCTCGCGGCGGATCCGCTCGCCCCACCGACGGCGGTCCCGACGCTCGCGGCTCAGCTCGTACGTCGCCGCGGGCAACCGCCGCGGCCAGTGCTGCGGCGGAAGGTTCCACCACCCCGCCCACCAGGCACCCGGCCAGTCCTTCGGGCCATGCACCTCCCAGGCGTCCAGGTGCGCCGGGTACCGCCGCCCCGCCTCGTCCCGCAGCCCGTCGTGCGGCACCCCGGGCACCGGCACCACCTCCGGCACCCGGTCGTCGCCGGGCTGAACGCAGGTGCGGTCGCCGGGCTGGTCGCAGGTGTGGTCGCTGGCCTGATCGCCGGGTATCCCGATCGCCACCCGCCCGCCGGCCGCCCGCACCAGCCGCTCGACCGTCCGGAACCGGACGTCCCCGGAGCGGCCCGACTCGATCCGCGCCAACGTCGCCTGTGGCACCCCGGCGAGGTCCGCCAGCTCACGCTGGCTCAGATCCGCGCGGCGACGCAATGCCCGAAGCGATCCGCCCAGATCGACCCGGTCCGCTGTCTCTGCCATGCCTCAATGCTGTCGCCCACCCCCGCCGGTCATCAACAACCCCCGCCAGGCTGTGGACAACCTGTGGATAACTCCACTCGCTGTTGAGGACCGATACTGCGTGCCGCTCGCTAGGGAGCTGAGTCACCTACGACATCAGGGACCGGAGCACGACACCAGAGCCACCTGCCAGGCACAGGCCAGGGGGCGGCGCGAGGCGAGGCGGCACGGCAGGCCCAGGAGACAGCACGAGGCGAGGCGGCACGGCGGACCCAGGAGACAGCATGAGGCGAGGCGGCGTGGCGGGGTCGCAAGACAGCGCGAGGCGAGGCGGCACGGCGGGGTCGCAGGACAGCGCGGGGCGTGGCGACGCGGCCGGAAGGCCGGAAGGCGGCGCGCAGCGAAGGAGGCCGGCAGGACGATTCCCGGCATGTCGGGAACCGCCCTTCCCGGACCGGCTGCCCGGGACCAGCCTGCCTGGGGACCAGCCTGCCTGGGGACCAGCCTGCCTGGGGACCAGCCTGCCCGGACCAACCTGCCCGAGACCAGCCTGCCCGGCAACAGCCCGCCCGGGGACCAGCCTGTTCGGGGCCGGCCTGTTCGCTGAGTCATCCACGACATCAGCTCCCTAGCCGGCGGAAGAAGTACCCGAGGTCCGCCGGCACCGTCGCCGCACGGCAGAACCGTCGCCGCACGGCAGGCGCCCGCACCGAGCGGGTGGCGGGCCAGAAGGGGGGCGGGGATACGGTGGGGGCGTGGCGCTCACCCTGGCGATCTCGCCCTGCCCCAATGACACGTTCGTCTTCGACGCCCTGGTGCACGGCCGGGTGCCCGGCGCGCCGCCGGTCGAGGTGACCTACGCGGACGTGGACGTCACGAACACCGCTGCCGGGCGGGGCGCGTTCGACCTGGTGAAGGTGAGCTACGCGGCGCTGCCGTGGCTGCTGGACGACTACCACCTGCTGCCCTGCGGGGGCGCGCTCGGCCGGGGCTGCGGGCCGCTGGTGCTGACCCGCCCCGACCGGGCCATCAGCGGGCAGACCGGCGACGGGCAGACCGACACTGCACGGGTCGGCAACGCGCAGCCCGACAGCGCCGACCTGAGCGGGGCGACGGTGGCGGTGCCCGGGGACCGCACCACGGCGTACCTGCTGTTCCGGCTCTGGTCGGCCGAGCGCCCGCCGGCGCGGATCGAGGTGGTCCCGTTCCACGAGATCATGCCGGCGGTGGCGGCCGGCCGGTACGACGCCGGGCTGGTGATCCACGAGGCCCGCTTCACCTACCAGCGGCACGGGCTGACCGCCCTGGTCGACCTCGGTGAGTGGTGGGAGGGCGACACGGGGCTGCCGATCCCGCTCGGCGCGATCCTGGCCCGCCGGGGCGCGGTCGACCCGGTCGAGGCGGCCGGCTGGATCCGCGAGTCCGTACGCCAGGCGTGGGCCGACCCGGAGGCCAGCCGGCCGTACGTGCTCTCCCACGCGCAGGAGATGGAGCCCGACGTGGTGGACCGGCACATCGCCCTCTACGTCAACGAGTTCACCGCAGACCTGGGGGACGCGGGGTTCGCCGCCGTGGAGGCGCTGCTGGGCCGGGCCGCCGACGCCGGGCTCGTGCCCCGGGCCGCCGGCCCTCAGACCTCCAGCTCGCGCGCCACCGCGTGGACCAGCTGAGCGATCTTCTGCGCCGTCTTCTTGTCGGGGAACCGCCCCCGCCGCAGGTCCGGCTGGACCTTCGCCTCCAGCACCTTGATCATGTCTTCCACGAGGCCGTGCAGCTCCTCCGCCGGCCGGCGGCGCAGCTCCGCCACCGACGGCGGGGCCTCCAGCAGCTTGACCCCCATCGCCTGGGCGCCCCGGCGGCTGTCCACCACGCTGAAGTCGACCCGCTGACCACCCTTGAGGTCGGTGACACCCGCCGGCAGCGCGCCCTTCGGCAGGAACACGTCGCCACCCTCGTCGCTGGTGACGAACCCGTATCCCTTGGCCGCGTCATACCACTTCACTCGACCCGTCGGCACCTGAGAACCCCTGCTTCACTTGAGACGTCTACTGCTCCAAGGCTAGCCGGATCATGGTGGCGAGCGCCGCCGGGAATCCGGTGAGGTCGGCCAGGACCAGGCTGGCCCCGGCCGAGCGCAGCTCGTCGGCCGAGCAGGGGCCCGTGGCGACCGCCACGCCCGGCACACCCGCCGCCCCGGCGGCGACCATGTCAGCGGTGTGGTCGCCGACGTACAGGGTCGCGCCGTGCGCGCGCAGCGCCGTCGCCTTCTCCTCGGCGAACAGGTCGCCGGCCAGCTCGTCGACGGCCAGCCCGAGGTGGTCCAGGTGCAGCCGGGCCAGCCGGCCCAGCTTCGAGGTGACGACCACGACCCGGCCGCCGTGGGCGTGCACGGCCTCGATGGCCGCGACCGCGCCGGGCATCGGCAGGGTCGGGGTGATCGCGTACGCCGGATACAGCTCGCGGTACGCCTCGACGGCCGACTCGACCTGCTCGGGCGGGAACCAGCGGGCGATCTCCACCCGCAGCGGCGGACCGAGCCGGGACACCGCCGCGTCGGCGTCCACGGGCACGCCGGTGCGCGCCGTCAGCGCCCGGTACGCCGCGGCGATGCCGGGACGCGAGTCGACGAGGGTCATGTCGAGGTCGAAACCGACGGTGAGCGGGGGCATGCCGAGAACCTACCCGGCCGGCGGGTCCAGCCGGACGTCCGAGGGGCGCGCGGGCCCCGTCCCGGGCTAGCGTGGAACGACGATGACGACCTCACTCGCCGACCACCTGCGGACGCTGCCCGACGAGTCCCTGGCCGCCCTGCTCCAGCTGCGGCCGGACCTCGTCGTGCCCGTGCCGGCCGACGTGTCCGCGCTCGCCGTCCGGGCCCAGTCCCGGGTCTCGGTGGCCCGGGCGCTGGACGGGCTGGACCAGTTCACCCTCCAGATCCTCGACGCCGCCCGGCTCACCCGGGACCCGGACGACGGCACCACCTCCACCGAGGCCGTCCTCGCCATGGCCACCGCCGGCCCGCGCCCGCCCGCCCCGGCCACCATCCGGGGCGCGGTGCACAAGCTGCGGGCGCTGTTCCTGCTGTACGGGCCCGAGCACGCCCTGCGCGTGGTCGACGGCGTCGACGAGGTCGCCCCGTACCCGGCGGGGCTGGGCCGACCCGCGACGGAGCTGGACGCGCGCACGGCGGCCCTCTGCGCGGACCCGGCGAAGCTGCGTCGCACGCTGCTGGCCGCGCCCCCGTCGGCGCGGGCGATCCTGGACCGGCTCGCCGCCGGCCCGCCGGTGGGCAGCGTGCCCCCGGGCGCGCTCCAGGCCCCGCCGCTCGGGGCGGAGGACAGCGTCCCGCCGGACCCGACCAACGGCGGCGCGCCCACCGGTTCGCCGGTGCGCTGGCTGGTCGACAGCCGGCTGCTGGTGGCGGTGTCCGCCGGCACGGTGGAGCTGCCCCGCGAGGTCGGCCTGCTGCTGCGCCGCGACAGCGGCCCCCTGGGGCCGCTGCGCACCAGCCCACCGCCGGTGGCCGCCGTCGCGCGCGAGGCGAAGGCCGTCGACTCGGCCGGGGCCGGGCAGACCATGGAGGTGGTACGCCACACCGAGGCGCTGCTGGAGCTGCTCTCCGCCGAGCCGGCTCCCGTGCTGCGCTCCGGCGGGATCGGGGTGCGTGACCTGCGCCGGCTGGCGAAGGCCCTCGCCCTGGACGAGGCGACGACCGCCCTCCTGCTGGAGGTGGCGTACGCGGCGGGGCTGGCCGGCGAGCTGGAGCTGTCCGGGGCGACGACCACCCGGTACGGCGCCGACCAGCAGGTCCTGCCCACCGGCGGATACGAGGTGTGGCGGGCCATGTCGCTGGCCCGGCGCTGGGAGCAGCTGGCCCGGGCGTGGCTGCTGATGACCCGCCAGGTGGGCCTCGTCGGGCAGCGCGACGACCGGGACCGCCCGATCGGCGCGCTCTCGCCCGAGGCGGAACGGGCCGGGGCGCCCGCCGCCCGCCGGGCCGTGCTGGCGGTGCTGGCCGACCTGGAGCCGGCCGTCGCGCCCACCCCGGAGGAGGTGCTGGAGCTGCTCGACTGGCGGGCGCCCCGGCGTAGTCGGGGCCGGGAGGCCCCGCACCGGGAGGCCCTGGTCGAGGCGGCGCGGCTGGGCGTGACGGGGCTGGGGGCGCTCACCTCGTACGGGCGGCTGCTGCTGGCCGACGTGGCCGAGGCCGACGAGCGGGGCGGGGACGACCCGCTGGGGTTGCGCGCCGACGCCGAGGACGCGTCCACGGCCGTGCGGGCGCTGGACGGGCTGCTGCCCGCGCCGGTCGACCACTTCCTGGTGCAGGCCGACCTGACGGTGGTGGTGCCCGGCCCGCCCGACCCGGCGCTCGCCGGCGAGCTGGAGGTGGTGGCCGAGCACGAGTCGGCGGGCGGGGCGAGCGTGCACCGGGTCACCACCGCCAGCGTGCGCCGGGCCCTGGACGCCGGCTACTCGGCCGACGACCTGCACGACCTGTTCCGCCGCCGGTCCCGCACACCCGTGCCGCAGGGGCTGACGTACCTGGTGGACGACGTCGCGCGCAAGCACGGCGGGCTGCGGGTCGGCTCCGCCGGGGGGTACGTGCGCAGCGACGACGAGGCGCTGCTGGCGGAGGTGCTCGCCGACCGGCGGCTGGAGGCGCTGGCGTTCCGGCGGCTGGCCCCGACGGTGCTGGTCACCCCGTACCAGGTGAACCGGATGCTGTTGGCGTTGCGCGACGCCGGGTACGCCCCGGTGCCCGAGGACGCGTCGGGGGCGGCGGTGCTGTCGCGGCCGAGGACCCGGCGGGCCCCGGGGCGGGCCCCGGTGGGCCGGACGGTGGACCCGTTGGCGTCGCCGAAGCTGGCCCTGCCCCGGCTGCTCGGGGTGGTGGAGCAGATCCGGCGGGGCGAGGCGGCGGCGCGGGCGGCCCGGCGGGCCCCGGCGGTGGTACGCGGCACGGCGGCGCGCACCGGCCCGGCCCCGGTGCACGGTCACTCCGACGCCCTGGCGGTGCTGCAGCAGGCGGTGCGGGACAAGGCGCTGGTCTGGGTGGGTTACGTCGACGCGCACGGGGCGACCGCGTCGCGGCTGGTCCGGCCGGTGTCGATCGGGGCGGGCTACCTGCGCGCCGAGGACGAGCGCACGGAGATGCTGCACACGTTCGCGCTGCACCGGATCACCGCGGCGGTGCTGGAGGGCTCCTGAGCCGCCCGGCCGCCGGGTCGGGCGTCACCGTCGACGGGGGCGTCAGCGGCGGCTGCGGCGCACGGTGCCGACCACGGAGACGGCCAGCAGCAGGGCGAACCCGGCCCCGGCGGACTCGCCGACGGAGGCGACGAAGCCCTGCCGCTGGACGAGCCAGCCATAGAGGAACCAGCCGACGAGGAGCACGGCGGCGGTCGCGTACGCGAGCAGCGTCGCCGCCGAGACCTCGCCGGCCGGCGCGGGTTCGTCGTCGGCGGTCACGTGCCGGGCCGGCGGCCGAAGAGGACGACCCGGCTGCCGACCTTGCCCAGCTCCCAGGCGCGGAGGGCGTCGGCGGGGAGGAGGTTGACGCAGCCGTGCGAACCGATCGACTTGTCGTGCAGGTAGGTGGTGGTCTGGTGGTAGCCCATGCCCTGGGTGAAGTGCTGCCAGTAGGGCAGCCACACCTCGTACGGGTCGGACCACTCCTTGATGTTGCGGTAGTTGATGGTGAACGTGCCGGCGGGGGTGGCGTAGCCCTTCATGCCGGTGCGGGTCACCGTCGGGCCCCACACCACCTTGCCGCCGCGCAGCGCCCACGTGGTCTGGCGGGTCAGGTCGATGCAGAACGTGGTGCCGGAGGAGGCGGCCTTGCAGCGCTTCGTGTCGGTGGTGGCGAGGCGCTTCGCCACGTCGTACGTGGTGGGGCCGGCGCGACCGGCGGCGGGGCGGATGTCGTACCGCTGCTGGAACTTCTTGATGGCGGCGCAGTCGGCGGCGGACTGGCGGCCGTCGACGGTCACCCGCCCGAAGCCGCCCAGCCGGGCGAGGTAGGTCTCCACCTCGCGCTGGTGCTCGCCCAGCGGGCACCCGGCCGGCGTCGGCTCCGGCGCGGGCTTCGCCTTCGTCGGGGTGGGCTTCGGCTTCGGCTTGGCCTTCGTGCGGGTGGGCTTCGGTTCCGGCCGGGTCCGCTGGTCGGAGCCGGACGAACCGCCCGCCCCCGTTTCCCGTTCCGCCGAGCCGGCCTGGGCGAGCCCTCCTCCACGGCCACCCGGGTCGGCCTGGCGTTCGGGCGTGCACGCACCGACGCCGACCAGCGTGACCACGGCCAGGGCGACGACCCGGGCGCTGAAGCGAACCTGTCTCATGAGGCCTCCCCGGGTCGGTCGTCCCACTGCCTAGACGCCGGACGTACCGGAATGGTTGCACCTGGTGTCCGAATTTTCGGCCCCATTCGGGCTTCGTGCAACACTGGTTGGTCGGCCCGGGGTGGGTAGCCGCCCGGCGGGGGCCCGTTGACCAGGCCAAAGAGAGGACGCCGGCGTGAGCGGTGGACCACTGATCGTGCAGTCGGACAAGACGCTGCTGCTGGAGATCGACCACCCCGACGCCCAGTCCTGCCGGATGGCGATCGCCCCGTTCGCCGAGCTGGAACGCTCGCCGGAGCACGTGCACACGTACCGGCTGACCCCGCTGGGCCTGTGGAACGCCCGCGCCGCCGGCCACGACGCCGAGGCCGTGGTGGACGCGCTGCTGAAGTACAGCCGCTACCCGGTGCCGCACGCGCTGCTGGTCGACGTGGCCGAGACGATGGACCGGTACGGCCGGCTCCAGCTCGCCAACGACCCGGCGCACGGCCTGGTGCTGCGCGCCCTGGACCGGTTGGTGCTGATCGAGGTCGCCAAGAGCAAAAAGCTGGCCGGGATGCTCGGCGCGAAGCTCGACGACGACACGATCGCGGTGCACCCGTCGGAACGGGGGCGGCTCAAGCAGGCGCTGCTGAAGCTGGGCTGGCCGGCGGAGGACCTCGCCGGGTACGTCGACGGCGAGGCGCACCCCATCGAGCTGGCCGAGGGCGGCAAGGACGGCGGGAAGCCGTTCACGCTGCGGTCGTACCAGCGGGAGGCCGTGGAGGCGTTCTGGGCCGGCGGGTCCGGCGTGGTGGTGCTGCCCTGCGGCGCCGGCAAGACCCTCGTCGGGGCGGCGGCCATGGCCGAGGCGAAGGCCACCACCCTGATCCTGGTCACCAACACGGTCGCCGGCCGGCAGTGGAAGCGGGAGCTGATCGCCCGCACCTCGCTGACGGAGGAGGAGATCGGCGAATACTCGGGTGAGCGCAAGGAGATCCGGCCGGTCACCATCGCCACGTACCAGGTGCTCACCTCGCGGCGCGGCGGCGCGTTCACCCACCTGGACCTGTTCGGCGCGCGCGACTGGGGCCTGGTCGTCTACGACGAGGTGCACCTGCTGCCCGCGCCGATCTTCCGGTTCACGGCGGACCTCCAGGCCCGCCGCCGCCTGGGCCTCACCGCGACCCTGGTCCGCGAGGACGGCCGGGAGGGCGACGTGTTCAGCCTGATCGGCCCCAAACGGTACGACGCGCCGTGGAAGGACATCGAGCAGCAGGGCTGGATCGCCCCGGCGCAGTGCACCGAGGTGCGGGTGACCCTCACCGACGCGGAGCGGATGTCGTACGCGACGGCGGAGGCGGAGGAGCGCTACCGGATGGCGGCGACCGCCCGCACGAAGCTGCCGGTGGTGCGGGCGCTGGTCGACCGGCACCCGGACGAGCAGGTGCTCGTCATCGGCGGGTACATCGACCAGCTGCACCAGCTCGGCGAATACCTGGACGCGCCGATCGTGCAGGGGTCCACCACGAACAAGGAGCGGGAACGGCTGTTCGACGCGTTCCGGTCGGGCGAGGTGCGCACGCTGGTGATCTCGAAGGTCGGCAACTTCTCGATCGACCTGCCGGAGGCGGCGGTGGCGATCCAGGTGTCGGGCACGTTCGGGTCGCGGCAGGAGGAGGCGCAGCGGCTGGGTCGGGTGCTGCGGCCGAAGGCCGACGGGCGGCAGGCGCACTTCTACACGGTCGTCTCCCGGGACACGATCGACACCGAGTACGCGGCGCACCGGCAGCGCTTCCTGGCGGAGCAGGGCTACGCGTACACGATCGTGGACGCCGACGACGTCCTGGGCCCGCCGCTGCCCAGCGTGGACTGACGCCCGCGCGACCGGCTCAACGGCTCAGCCTGGTCTCCTTCGTCATGTGCGACAGCTTCTCCGGATTGCGTACGGCGTAGAGCCCGCCGATGCGACCGTCGTCGACGTGCACGGCCAGCACGGTGTCGAGTTCCCCGTCGAGCCGGATGACGAGCGCCGGGTTGCCGTTGACCTGCGTCGGCAGCAGCGACGTGACACCTGGCACCCTGCCCCACCCGCCGGCGAGCAGGCGGGCCACCTTGTCGGCGCCCACGACGGGCCGCAGGACGGCCTGCTTGACGCCGCCGCCGTCGCCGAGCAGGACGACGTCCGGGGCGAGCAGGTCGAGCAGGCGCTGGAGGTCGCCGGTTTCGACCGCCCGCCGGAACGCGTCGAGCACGGTGCGGGTCTCGGCCGCCGGCACGACCCGGCGCGGGCGGCGCGCCGCCACGTGCGCCCGGGCCCGGTGCGCGATCTGCCGGACCGCGGCGGGGCTCTTGTCGACGGCTTCGGCGATCTCGTCGTACCCGAGGTCGAACACCTCGCGCAGCACGAACACCGCCCGTTCGGTCGGCCCGAGGGTCTCCAGCACCAGCAGCATCGCCATCGACACGCTGTCGGCGAGCGCGACGTCGTCGGCCACGTCGGGCGCGGTGAGCAGCGGTTCGGGCAGCCAGGGGCCGACGTAGGACTCCCGGCGGCGGCCGAGCGCACGCAGCCGGGTGAGCGCCTGGCGGGTGGCGATCCGGACCAGGTAGGCGCGCTGGTCCCGCACCGCACCCAGGTCGACGCCCGCCCACCGCAGCCACGTCTCCTGCAGGACGTCCTCCGCGTCGGCGGCCGAGCCGAGCAGCTCGTACGCGACGGTGAACAGCAGGTTCCGGTGGGCGAGGAACGCCTCGGTGGCCGGGTCCGGCGAGCCGGCGCCCCGGCCGGCGTCGGCTGCGGTCTGCGGTGTGCCCGCCATGGTCGGCCCCCGTTCGTTCTCGGCTGCGTCGGTTCGTTTTCGGCTGGTCGCCCATCAGACGCCGGTCCCCGCCGACGTGTGACACCTCCGCCTGTGGCGATCGTCACCCGACCCCGGCCGTCACGGGGAGCCGGGCGCCGGCATCTCGTGTTCGTCCCCTCTCCGGGGCGACGACTCTCCGGGGCGACGAGCGAACGAGCGAAGGACGGAAGCCATGGACACCCGATTCGACCTGTTCAGCAACGAGCTGGCCACGAGGTTCGCCAAGCGGTTCGCCAACGCCGGCATGGTGATCCACCAGTCGCCGCTGCCGAAGGCCACGCAGGAGCTGGTGTCGCTGCGGGCCAGCCAGATCAACGGCTGCGGCTGGTGCATCGACATGCACACCAAGGAGGCGGCCGCCGCCGGCGAGAGTCAGGTCCGGCTGCACCTGGTCGCCGCCTGGCGCGAGTCGACGGTCTTCACGGAGGCGGAGCGGGCCGCGCTGGCGCTAGCCGAGGAGGGCAGCCGGCTCGCCGACGCCCACCAGGGCGTGTCCGACGAGACCTGGGCCCGGGTGCGCAAGCACTACGACGACGACCAGATCGCCGCGCTGGTCTGCCTGGTCGCCCTGATCAACGCTGCCAACCGGCTGGCCGTGATCGTGCACCAGCGGGGCGGCTCCTATCAGCCCGGCATGTTCGCCGCCGCCCTCGACTGACGCCAACCTGACCGAGTCGTCCTGCACGGGCACCCCGACGTCCGTCCACAGTGGCACAATCGGGGACCGTCACCGACACCCGCCGGAAGGGACCCGAGTGAAGCGCCGAATCCTGTCCGCACTGACGGTCGCCACCGTCGCTCTCGCCGGCTCCGCCGTGGCCCCCACGGCCGCCTCGGCGAGCGACGCGTGGGGCATCGTCTGCAACCTCACGCAGAACACCTGGCTGCGGGCCGCCCCGCACGCCCAGGTCCTGCGCACCCTGACCGCCGGGCGGGGCTTCCGCTGGCACGGCCAGGTGTGGGCGGAGGACGACGACGTCTGGATCTACGGCCACGGCGCCGAGGACCCGGCGATCGACGGCTGGGTCCCGGGCGGCAACACCACCTGCTGACGCCCCACCCCGCTCACCGGTCGTGGCCCCCCACGCAGGGCCTGGCCTGAGGTTGTTCGCCCGCCGTTCACGGCCGGGCCAGCTCCCGCTCGGCCCTGCGTGCCAGCCTCCGTCGCAGCGACATGACGGAGGACGACGTGACACCGAAACGCATTCTCACCCCGACGGCCGGCATCGCCGCCGCCGCGCTGGCCATCGCCGGCACGCTGGCCGTCACCGGCACGGCCGCCGCCGGCCCCGCTGACGCCGGCCGGCACCACCCCGCCGGGGGCCCCACCTTCGACCGCACCGCCACCTACCCCGTGTTCCAGAACCGGCCGGCCGGCGAGGACCCGGCGACGGAGACGGTCGCCGAGATCTCGGCGGTCAGCCCCGACGGCCGCACCCTGGTCTACACCGACGCGGCGGCCCGCCGGATCGGCTTCCTCGACATCTCCCGCCCGGACCGGCCGCGCGGGCTCGGCACGCTCTCCCTCGCCCAGCTCGGTGACGCCGAGGACGAGCCCACCTCGGTGGCGGTCCTCGGCCGGTACGTCCTGGTCGTCGTCAACACCAGCGCCAGCTACACCGCCCCCTCCGGCCGCCTCGACGTCATCGAGCTGGCCACCCGCCAGCGGGTCCGCAGCATCGACCTCGGCGGCCAGCCGGACTCGATCGCCATCAGCCACGACCAGCGGTACGCGGCGATCGCCATCGAGAACGAGCGCGACGAGGACGCCACCCCGCCCGGCCGCAAGAAGGGCGACCTGCCCCAGGCCCCCGCCGGCTTCGTGCAGATCCTCGACCTCGACGGCAGGTCGACGCCGCAGCGGTGGAAGCTGCGGACCGTGCCGCTGACCGCCGCCGACGGGCAGGCCCTGCCCGCGCTGGCCGCCGCCGGGATCACCGAGCCCACCGACCCGGAACCCGAGTACGTCTCGATCAACCGGCACAACCAGCTCGCGGTCACCCTGCAGGAGAACAACGGCGTCGTCCTGGTGGACCTGCCCACCGGCCGGGTCACCGGAGCCTTCAGCGCCGGCACGGCCACGGTCAGCGGCATCGACACCGTGAAGGACGGCCGGATCGACCTGACCGGCTCGATCACCGACGTGCCCCGCGAGCCCGACGCCGTCGCCTGGGTGGACGACCGCTACCTGGCCACCGCCAACGAGGGCGACTGGCGGGGCGGCACCCGCGGCTGGTCCGTCTTCGACAGCCGCACCGGCCAGGTGGCCTGGGACGCCGGCAACACCTTCGAGCGGCTCGCCGTCCGCCACGGCCTGCACAACGAGGACCGGGCCGCGAAGAAGGGCACCGAGCCGGAGGGCGTGGCGATCGCCGAGTACGGCGGCGTGCGGTACGCGTTCGTCGGCTCGGAGCGGAGCAACTTCGTCGCCGTCTACGACCTCAGCCGGCCCACCGCCCCGGTCTTCCGGCAGGTCCTGCCCACCACCAACGGCCCGGAAGGGCTGCTGCCGATCCCGTCGCGGGGGCTGCTCGCGGTCTCCAGCGAGGCCGATGACGCCGACGCGGGCGTACGCGCCTCCGTGTCGCTCTACCGGCTGGGCGGTGGCACCCCCGGCTTCCCGAGCCTCGTGTCGGCCGACGACGCGCAGGGCGCACCGATCGGCTGGGGGGCGCTCGGTGCCCTCTCCGCCGCGCCGGGCAAGCCGCAGCAGCTCTACAGCGTCACCGACGCGGCGTACACCCCGACCCGGATCTTCACGGTCGACGCCGGCCGATCCCCGGCGGTGATCACCGACTCCCTGCCCGTGACCGACGCCGACGGCAACCCGGCCGCCTACGACGCGGAGGGGATCTTCGCCCGCCCGCAGGGCGGCTTCTGGCTCGCGGTCGAGGGCGCCAAGGGCGCGGAGAACAAGCTGGTCCGGCTCGACGCCGATGGGCGGACCCGGCAGACCGTGCCCCTGCCGGCGGAGGTCGCCGCCGGGCTCGGCAAGCAGGGCTTCGAGGGGGTCGCCGCCGGCACCGACCGGCACGGCCGGGAGATCGTCTGGGCGGTGCTCCAGCGCGAGGTGTCCACCGACCCGGCGGGCGTCGCCCGCATCGGCCGGTACGACGTGACCGCCGGGACGTGGAGCTGGTTCGGCTACCGGCTGGAGTCCACCGCCGTCGCCGGCGACTGGATCGGGCTGTCCGAGGTGACCGTGGTCGGAAACCGGCTCGCCATCATCGAACGGGACAAGCTGAACGGCCCGGCCGCCGCGCTCAAGCGCGTCTACACCGTGCCGATGCCCGCCGGCCCCGCCGAGCCGGGCCCGCTGGCGGTGCTGCCGAAGACGCTCGCCGTCGACGTGCTGCCGGCGCTGCGCGCCACCAACGGCTGGACCCAGGAGAAGCTGGAGGGCCTGACCGTCGCCGGCAACGGCCAGGTGTACGCGATCACCGACAACGACGGCGTCCAGGACGCCACGGGCGAGACGGTCCTGCTCCGGCTCAGCCCCGCCGCGAAGGTCTTCGGCCGCCGCTGACGCCCCGCTCCTCTGCTCGAATGCCGGGCAGGTGGCGGTATCCCGCCGCTCGGATACCCCCACCTGCCCGGCATGGCGTCGTCGGTCAGAGCACCCGGGTGATCTCCTCGGCGGCGACCCGGGCGTCGAGGCGGGACCGGTCGAGGTTGGCGCAGACGACCACCGACGCGCCGACCGACAGCGGGGCCAGGAGCCACTTGAGTGGTTGCTCGTGCTCGGCCGCGTCGACCAGCAGCCGGTCGCCGGACCGCAGGCCGAACTGGTCGGCCATCTCCCGGGCGAGCCGACCCCACGCGCCGAAGCTCGTGCCGTCGGGGGTGGCCGCCTCCGCCGGGTGGACGCCGGCGTAGTCGGGCGGCGTGTCGGTGTGCCGGAGCACCTCGCCGTCCCAGTCGAGCCAGCCCACCGGCACGTCGACCAGCGGGCCCGGCCCGGTGCCGACGAGGTAACGGTGCACCCCGTCCGGCACGTCCTCCAGCCAGTCGTCGAGCCGCTGCGGGGTGACGAACACCGCGTCGTACGGCCGGTCCCCGCCCGGCTCCAGCACCGGCAGCCCGGCGGTGGCCCGGGGCCGGAACGACACGGCCAGACCCACCGACCAGGCACCCAACAACACGGCGGCGGTACGCCAGTGCGGCGGCAGCAGCACCGCGACCCGGCTGCCCGGGGCCAGCCCGCAGCCGTCGCGCAGCAGCCCGGCGGTGCGCGCCGCCCAGCCGCCCAGGTCAGCAGCGCTCAGGGCGACCCGCTCGCCGGTGGCGTCGTCGCAGAAGGTGAACAGTGGCCGGGCTACCTCGGCCTGCGCCGCGACCGGCAGGGCCAACACGTCCGGCGCTCCCATCGCACACCTCCCTGTGAACGCGACCCACTCGGGCCACGGAAGGTCACCGTACCGCCACGAGCTGACTCTGCGACGGCGGCATACGGCGACCACGCACCCGCCGCCGAGCGTGAATGATCAGGCGGCTCTGAGCTTCCGGATGACGTACTGGTTGAGGCTCATCCCGTCCTCGGCAGCCTGGATGGCGAGTTCGCGATGCAGGCTCTCACCGACGCGGAGGTTGAACTTGCCCGAGTAGCTGCGGTCGGCGATCGGCTGCGGCACCTGCTCGCCCTGCTCCGCCAGGTCCGCGATCACCTCGCGCAGCAGGTCCTGAAGCCCTTGAAGCGCGCCGACCTGCGACGACGCGAGCCAGGAGAGCGACGGGAACTCGGCACAGGTCGCAACGAACTCACGATCCTCGGCGGACCAGGTGACGCGGTAGGTGTAGTGGGTGATGTCAAGATGGGTTTCGGGGTCCATCACAGGGCCTCCTTCTTGTCGATCGCCTTGAGCACCTGCCGTACCTGGTATGCCTTGACCTTGCCTTTGTCGTTCTGGATCTTGACTCGCGGGTATCCGCCCAGGGCATCTTGAACACCGCGTGAGAGGTGCCGGCCTGCCGGGGCTTCCCGAAGTAGTGCTCGCACACCGCGTAGAGATCGTTGTAGGCAGTGTTCTGCTGGTTACTTCGCATCACTGCAACGAGCTTGGCTACGGACGGCACGAGCCGACGGTACTGCGGGCGGTACCATCGCCGCTACGCCTCCCACCGTCGGCCAGTCCGGCGTCGCCTTCAAGATCCGCGATTACCCCCGCGTGCAAGGGGAGCAGTCGATCGCAGCTTCGATGTGGTTGATCTGCCGGGGATCACCCCCGCGTGCGCGGGGAGCAGTACGGCGGCGCGTCCGTCGTCGCCCTGGTCCTGGGATCACCCCCGCGTGCGCGGGGAGCAGGCCTCCATCTCGTGCACGGTGGCCGGCTGATCGGGATCACCCCCGCGTGCGCGGGGAGCAGGACCCGATCGCCCCGGTGGCTGTCATGCGCCCGGGATCACCCCCGCGTGCGCGGGGAGCAGACGGTGCTGATCCACGAGAACGGCGCGTCTTCCGGATCACCCCCGCGTGCGCGGGGAGCAGCTCGCCGAAGACGCGTACGAGCTGGAAATCCGGGGATCACCCCCGCGTGCGCGGGGAGCAGTGGCGCATCGCCGACCAAGCCAAGTGCGGCGGCGGATCACCCCCGCGTGCGCGGGGAGCAGTTGCGGGACACCTTGACCCGCTTCGCGACCGGGGGATCACCCCCGCGTGCGCGGGGAGCAGTTGCGGGACACCTTGACCCGCTTCGCGACCGGGGGATCACCCCCGCGTGCGCGGGGAGCAGAGGGTCTCCCTCGACAGGCCGGGGCCGCTGATGGGATCACCCCCGCGTGCGCGGGGAGCAGCCATGTCCCGCCAACCCATCATGACGCGTGCCCGGATCACCCCCGCGTGCGCGGGGAGCAGACTTCCTGAGCTGGGATGCTAAAGATCAACTACCCCTCTTTCCTTCACTTTGTTCGGAGGGCACCGACGATCCGCTGCCCCCATCTGGGGCCCTCCGCCCGAACCTCCGGCGCTTGGATGCCTTGCTCCACCCTGGGCCCACTGCCGGGTTGTACGACCTCCGATCTGTAGGCCGACGCATCAGCGTGATCCCGTCGAAGTCCACCGGCTCCCAGTGATGGTCGTGTACCTCGAAGGTCAGTCGTTGCTCGCCTGGCCGCTGGTAGACGAGCAGTGCCCGGCCTGGCCCGGCCATCTCGACGACCTTGGCCCAGAGCCGCTGTCGGATCCGGCTGTTCACGTGCCCCACGTACACCCCGGCAGAGATCTCCAGCAGCCACTGTGTCAGGTGCCCACGCAGCCCTTCGGGGCAGGCGGTGAGGATGATGACGGTCATCAGAAGTCCACGTCCCCGGAGTAGTTCCGGCCGCCGGCGAGTTCGTAGCCTTCCTCGTCCCACAGGCGTACGGCATCGCTGCCGGCTTCCTCGTCGAGCTGTTCCTCGTCGATCGGTCCGGCCGAGCCATCGGTGAGCAGCAGGCTTCGGATGTCGCGGACGCACCGGTCGAGGAGTGCGCCGTCGTGGACCCGGTCGCGGACGGCCCGACGGGTGTCCGAGCCGATGTCGGTCGACTCGCCGGCCGCGATGTCGAAGGCGACCGGGATGCTGATCTCGGCCTTGTACAGGTCAGCGATGTCGTAGACGAACGACCGATCGTGGCCGGTGTGGACGAATCCGAGCCCCGGCGATGCGCCGATGGCGACGATGACCGCGTGCACGATGCCGTACAGGCAGGCGTGCGCCGCCGACAGCGCCTGGTTGACTCGATCGCTGCCGTCGAAGTTGTCCGGGTCGTACTCCCGGTTGTTCCACGACACACCGGTGCGCAGCGAGTGTTCCCGGTAGCAGCGGCGGACCCTCGCTCCTTCTTTGCCGCGCAACTGTTGCATCGTGAGCTTGCTGGTGTCTTCCCCGGGAAAGCGCATCCGATACATCGCGCGCGCCACCTGGAGTCGCCGGTCCCGGTGCGAGACGGCGGCGGCCTGGGCGACAAGAAGACGGCTTGACCGGGCGAGCGAGCGCCCGTGTGCGTAGTACCGGATGCCGTGCTCACCGACCCAGACGACCGTGGCGCCGTTGTCGGCGATCAGCATCATCGCCTGCTGGGTGATGCTGGTGCCGGGACCCAGCATGAGGACCCCGAGCGTGGCGGCCGGCAGATGCACGACGCCCTTCTCGTCGGCGGCGGTGATCGCGTTGCTGTCCCGGTGGATGACGCATCGTTCGAGGTAGACGAAACTGACCCGGTCCTGCGCGCGGTTGAGTTCCGCCAGTTCAGCCGGCGGCACACCCGGGGTCTTCTTCACGAGTTCGGCTGCGCGGGCGCGAGGGTCAGCAGCCCGCACCCGTACGCCCGAGCGTGGCCGATGCCCCGGGTGAGGACGTTACGAAACAGGGCCGGGTCCTCGATGTCAAGGACGCCGTCGTAGGTGGCCGTAACGAGGGTGACCGGCCGTTGTCCGTGGTTGCGGGTGAACCGGCGAACCTGGCGGTCGTAGGTGACGAGGTTCAGCTCCCCGTCAGCCTGCCGGGCGATGGTGAACCCGTGCCGCTCGGCCCGGCTGGTCAGCCACTCGATCTGCTGCGTGGCGGTGACCTGACCGAATCTCTGCGTCGTCGGCGAGTTCTCCGTCTTACGGCCGGTGCGGCTGGGGTTGGCCGTCAACCGGAACGCCCATCGCTGCCCCTTCTCCAAGGAGTCGAGCAGGCGGTCGTAGGGGCGGGTCTCCCAGGACTCGCTGCTCCTCGGCCAGCCGGCCTGCTCGACGAGGTGGGTCAGCTCGGGCTCGGTCGGGCTCACGATGTAGAGCACGACCTGCCGGTCCCGCCGCTGGTCGACGCGCCACAGGGTGCGGGCGTCGTCGCGGGTGTGGTCCTCGGGACGGGGGAAGCCGGACAGTACGGCGGCGTGCATCGCCTGCGGCGAGGCGAGCAACTTGCGCGCGCCCTGCCGGGCGGTGTTCATGAGGAACCGGGTCAGGTACATCGTCGTCCTCACAGCCACGTGAGCGGGTCGTGGTCGGCCAGGGCGGGGCCTCCGGGGACACCGGCGGCGACGGGAGGACGGCCGTCGGGGTTGGGCACGAGGACCCGGGTACGGACGACAGCCCGCCACCCGTACTGCCGGTGGGCCGGGTCGAAGCTGATCGGCTCGTCCTGGAAAGTCTCGGTGGCCTCGGCCCCCGGCGGAGCGTCGAGGAGCGCCTCCAGCCCAACGGTCGATGGTGCGCGCTCACGCAGTCGCTTCGAAGCCTGCCACGGCACGTCACCGAGCACCTCTGCGACCGTGCCGGGGCGGACGCCGAGGGTGACGGGCGCGACCGGCGGGCAGGACCGGCGGCCCAGATAGAGCGGGAACTGCGGCCGGCGTACCGCCTCGTGCAGGCCGTCGAGCAGCTCGCTGTCGCCACCGATCGCGGCGAGGAACACCGCGTCGGAGAGGTAGTAGCGGTTGGTCAGCGGCATGCTGTCCCGGCCGTCGAGGGTGCGGGCAACCTGAAAGTCGCGGAGGATCTGGCCGGGCTGGTCGATCCGTACCCCGAAGTCAATGCCGAGCAGCTCGGTCAGCGGATCGGTGCGCCGCTGCCCCCGGGCTGCGGCGAGCAGCCCGATCACTCCGCTCTTGGTGGGCGCGATCTCGGTGTGCCGCTGGGTGAAGCGGCTGGTCGACCCCCATGCCTGGAGCGGGCCGGCCAGCCGCAGCAGCAGGACGCTCATGCCGGCGTGCCGAGGCGGTCCGCGACAGTCGTCCCGACGGCGCTGACCAGGCCGGGCAGGGGCAGCACCTCGCCGAGAGGTGCGAGGGCGGCGGTACGGCTGCCGACGTGGGTGACCCAGGCGGCGACGGCGGGATCTCCGTACGTCTCCTCGATCTCGGTGGTGTAGTCGGCGAGCTTCTGGGCGGCCTCGGCGACCATGCCGGAGCGATCCCCGAGCTGCCGCTCCCGAACGGGCTCCTCGAAGGCCCCCACCAGGTTGACCGACTGGGTGTCACGCAGCCGCACCATGACCGCGTCGGGGCGGGTGCCGTTGGCGAACGTGTTCTGCTTGCCGGACGGCATGCTGGTGACAAAGGCCTGCAGGAATGCCGTCACGGCCTCACGCGTGGCGTCGGCGTCGCCGAGGGTTTCGTGCAGGCGGTCGACGTCGACCGTCGCATACCGGTAGAGGGTGGCGGAGTTGAACTCGATCGTGCCGATCATGCCGGCACCGGTCTCCTGGTTGTCGTGCTTACGGTCGTCCACGGCGGTGTAGTAGTCGAACTCGTTGTCGACGGCGTGGACGCTGAGGGCGTGGGCGACCTGGACGGCGGCGTCGACGTTCAGGTCCGGCACGTCGGCGAGCATCCGGCCGAACATGGCAATGTCGATGGAGTGGTCGGTGTCGGCCAGCTTCTGGAGCTGCTTGGTGTCGAGCTTCTCCCCGATCCGCTCGGCGTCGATCGCGGCCCGCGCCAGGTTCTCCTGCTGGCGGTGGCTGAGGAACATCAGGTAGCCGGACTCGACGTCGGACTTCGCCGCCGCCTCGCTCTTGCCCTTCTTCGCCGCGGCCTCCTTCTTCACCAGACCGGACGCCTTCAGCACGTCGGCTGCCAGGGCGGACGCCCGATCCTTCAGCTCTGGGTCGAGGTCGGCGATCCGGGCGGCGATCGCCTCTCCGATGCGCTTGGTCCGCTCGCCGAGCTGGGAGTCGTCGAGGGTACGGCGGAACGCCAGCCGGACCGCCCGCTTCCAGGACTGGGAGGAGACCCGGGCCCGGCGCACGCCGCCGTAGGTGGCGGTCTTCGGGGAGCCGGAGTCGTCCCGGTTGATGTTGCTCGGCGGCACGGTGTGCAGGATGTGGACGTCCAGGATCGTGCGGCTCATGGTCACTCCTCGGAGGTGGCGCCTGCGGGCGCGGAGTCGGCTTTCGAGTCGGTGCTGTCGTCGCCCCGCCGGTCCCCGGGCTCGGGCTGGCGGTAGAAGTCACGGCCCCACAGGCCGCGGACCTGGGCGGGCCCCCATGGCTTCTGCAGCCTGGCCAGGTCCTCGGCGAGCACTCCGTAGTCGAGGGCGATCCGGTGGTCCCGCAGAAGCCGGATCAGACTGCGCAAATGGGTGGTGACGGCGGCGTAGCTGGTGGCGGTGCCGAGGGCGGCGAACCGCCGTCGCACGGCGACGGCGCTGTCCGGGTCGCTGCACAGCAGGCTGACCGCCCCGCCAAGTCCGATGCCGTCCTGGTGCATGGGCGTGTCGCGGAGCGACTGCTGATGCACCGCGTACAGGGTCAGCGCGGTGTGCATGGCCCGCTCGGTGTGAGTCGGGTCGTCGCCGAGGCGATCCCCGAGGTACTTCTCCGCCACGCGGGTCTGCTCCAGGATCGTGAAGTCCTCGCCGGGCTCCCGGCCGACCACACCCCGCAGCCTGGCCAGGGCGGCGATGGCGAAGCTCTCCTCGCGAAGGTAGCCCTCCTGCAACACCACGACCCGGGTGGCGACGTATCCCCCGAAGGGCCCGCGCGGGCGGGCGTACCGCTTGGGCTCCGGGCTCTGGGTTTCGTTGTCGGCTGGGGCTGTGACGGTCACGCCGGCACCTCCTGGGAAACGGGCGGGTTCTCGGTGACAGCAGCCATCGGCAGGGCGCGACGCAGGGCGTCGCGGAAGAACTTGTCCGCGAGCGGGCTGCTCAGGTGCTTCTTCTTCTCCTGGTCGACGTAGCGGCCGGCCCAGGCCTGCGGGCCAGCCTGCTCCACCAGGTCCCGGCCGAGCCGGCGCACGCAGCGATCGGCCAACGTCTGCCACTGGATGCGCGCCCGCGCCGGGTCGCTGTGGGGGCCGAGGTCGCCCAGCCAGCGCCGGAACAGGACGTCCAACTTGGCGTAGCCGATTTCGGCGGCCCGGTCTGCGGCGGCAGCGGGCGGGTCCTCGGCCCGGTCCCCGTACCCTCCGGCGGCGCGGCACAGGTCGGCGGCCAGCCGGCGCAGCGTGAGGACAGCGGCCTCGGCGTCGGCGGCGCTGTCCACGATGGTGACGGCAAGCGGACCCGCAGGGTCGAACGCCTGCACGGGCATGGTCAACGCGTCCTGGTAGACCTCGTCGACCACCGACATCTGGTTGCCGTAGACGACGCCGACGGCGCGGGCGGTGACCCGGTACTGGTCGTCGATCAACTGCCTGATCCGGAGCCGGGCCAGCCACTGGCTGACCGCTGGCGGTCGTCGGCTCGCGGCTTCGGCCCCCGGTCGTTCGGTCGGGGCGGGCAGCAAGCTGGTCAGCCCGCGCCAGAGGGCCCGGGTGTGGTCGTGGAGGGCGGGCAGATAGACGAGGGGCTGCCCGAGCTTCTTCTCCTGGTTGGCGCTGCGCCGCCAGCCGCTCATCGGCTCCTGCTGGTGCAGGTTCGGCCAGGCGATGCGGTCCCCGTTTGCGATCATGGCACCGGTGATCCCGGCTTGGTCGCCGAAGAGGCGGATCCGGCGAGACTGCCAGGTGTAGAGGTTGAGCAGCCCGTGCGGGCCACGAGCGCGCTCGACCTCCTCGGTCGGGCCGTGCGGCTCGCGCTCCCAGACCGGGGAGTCACGTTCCGGGTCCTGCCGGAGGTAGTCGCTGTCGAGCGGGACGAGGTTGAGCAGCAGTGTCTCGCGCAGTGTCCGGCCTTCGAGGTAGACCAGCCCGAGGGAGCCGCAGGAGGCGGGGCCGATCGGGTAGCCCTTCCCGCCCTTGACCCGGTCGTCACCGACCGCCCCGGACTTGATGCCGGACGTGTCGTATGCCTGGCAGTGGACCAGCCAGACGGCCGCCTCGGCAGGTGTCAGCCGGGCGAGGCCGGGCCCGAGCCTGGTGGTGAGGTAGGGCGCGTTGTTCGGTACGTCGGCGATCAGCCGTTCCAGGCCGAACCCGTCTCCCTTCTGCGTACGTAGGTCGGCCACCTGGTAGAACGGCGTGACCGGGTGCAGCAGGTCGAAACGGTCCCGGTACTCGTCGAGGTAGCCGGCGATGTCGTCCGCCGGCAGGTCGGAACGCCGCCACAACCCCTGCCACGCACGCTCGTCCTCGGGTCCGTCGACCGCCCGGTGCAGGATCGCGAGGAGCAGCCTTAGGATCGCGGACGTCTGGGTCGGCAGGTCACCGACGACGGCCCGCAGCTCCGCCGCTTGGGCGAAGAGCTCGTTCAGGGTGACCAGGCGACGACGGCCGGACAGGTCGAGCACCGGTATCCACGGCCGCTCGATCAGCGAGAAGGAAGAGGTGGCGGCGTCCGGCATCTGAAGGTTCTCCATCCACTTCGACCGGCAATGAGATCAGGGCCTGAACCTGTCCCTACCAATGCGACGGCGGTTGCACTGTAGTCGCTTCCCACGTCACGCGGGGTGATCCGCTGTCGCTACCGATATTCACGATGCTCCCTGCATAGGCAGGGTTTGCCGCAGCTCAACAAGGTGCGGGCCAGCGAAGTTGGTGACCAAGAGTCAGCAGCCTCGCATGGCCTGTCTGATAGCGGACAACCGTCGGTCAGTCGCCACACGGGTCGGCCTTCTCGACGCGCAGGCCGCTGTGCCGGTCGTACGTCAGGATGTGATCGGCAAGGCGGGCCTGTCCCCGCTCGTCGAGATCGAGGATCAGCTCGCCGCCGAGCAGCGGATCCTTTTCCCAGGCCGGGAAGGCGTTGCGGGTCTCCAGTTCTGCGATGATCCGCTCGGTGCCACCGTTGGCGGTGAGCGCCCTCGGCAGTGGCAGGGCGCACCGCAACATCGCGCGGGCTACCGCCTTCGACGGCGCGAAGTCCGTCGGGACAGTCACATCGCCCCCCTCGGCAAGCCAGGACGGCGTGCGCAGTTCGTCTCCCCGGCGGACCAGCAGCAGCACCTCCAGCGTTTCGGCGGCGTCGTCGCGCACGTGTGCCCGGCCGCGCCGTTCGTCGCCGTTGGCGGTATCGGTGTTGCCCACGTTGGCGTCGAGCCAGCTCAGCAGGGAAACCCCCGGCTGCTTGACCGGCCGGATTCGGAACGTCTCCGCGCGCTCACCAGCCGCGAAGGTCCGCTTCAGCGCCTGCGTCTCGGCCTTGGCCAGCGCGTCCTGCCACGAGGGCGGGCCGACCGGCTCGGCGCCGTACGCGTCCTGCACGAGGGACGCGATCTCCTGCGGAAGGGCAAGGCCACGTTCACCGTCGAGGTAGGGCAGGAGCACAGCCGCCGCCCGGAGCAGGGCGAAACGGTCGTACACCCGGACCGAGCCGGTCACCGGGGCGGGCGGCTCGGCTGTCCAGTCCGCGCCGGTCACCAGGCACCGAGGATGCGCGAGCCGGGCGGGGCGGTCGGCCCGGTGGTGCCGGTGCAGCCGGCCGAGCCGTTGCAGGATCAGGTCCACCGGGGCGAGGTCGGTGACCAGCAGGTCGAAGTCGATGTCCAGGGACTGCTCGGCGACCTGGCTGGCCACGACGACGTGGCAGCTCGGCCGGGCGCGTCCGAGCTTGGCGAGGTGGCTGGGCGGGCCGAAGGTGTCCCGCAGCCACTTGTCCTTGGCCGCACGGTCGGCGGCCATGAAGCGGGAGTGCGCCACCGACACCGGAATCTGCGGCCCGAGCTGCTCGCGCAACGTGGCCGCCGTGTCCAACACCCGGGCAACGGTGTTGCGGACGATCAGGACGCAGCCACCGTCCGCAAGGTCGGCCCGGAGCCGGTCGGCGAGGGCAGCCAGGTCGTCGTCCGCGGGTGCCAGCCGTACGTCGAGGCTGCGGCCGGATGCCGCGCAGCCCACCGCCACCGGCTGCCGGCCGACACCGGAAACGCTGAGCAGCGGATACCGTCGATCATCGCGCAGAGGTTGGTAGTCGTCGGCGGCGGCGGTGCCGCCCGCGCGATACCTGCGGCGAGCGCCGCCCGCCTGCCGACGGCCCAACCGACCGTCGTCGTAGGCCCGCATCATGTCGGCCCGCCGCGCAGCGGGAAGGGTCGCCGACAGGATGACCACGGGTACGCCGTGGGCCCCCAGCCATTCCAGCGCCCGGTCCAGGTACCGGCTCATGTAGACGTCGTAGGCGTGCGCCTCGTCGATAACGACCACCTTGCCGGCGAGGCCGAGGTGTCGCAGGGCCACATGCCGGGCCTGCAACGCGGCGAAGAGCAACTGGTCGATGGTGCCGACGACGAAGCTGGACAGCAGCTTGCGCTTCCGGCCGGCCAGCCAGCCGTGCACGGCGGTCTGTGTCCCGCCCTCGTCCAGGGCGATCGCGCTGGGCAGCACCCCCCGGTAGAGCCGGGAGTATTCGTCGTTGAGCATCGCTTTGCCGTGCGCCAGGGCAGCATCCCGGGCACCCCTGCCCAGATCCGCATCAGGGAGCCGGCTGAGCCAGGTCAGCACCCGGCTGAACATGGCGTCCCCGGTCGCGCGGGTAGGAAGCGCCAGGAAGCAACCGCCCGCACCGCTGCGCCGGGCGAGAATCTCCACGGCCGCGAGCGCGGCCTCGGTCTTGCCCTCACCCATGGGCGCCTCGACGATCAGCAGACCCGGCAGCGGCATGGTGTGCGCCTGTTCCACCACTGCCGCCTGGACCGGGTAGGGCCGCGTCCCAGCCGGCAACTCGAAGCGCCGGGAGAACAAGGTCGAGATATCCAGGCCACTCACGTCGACTGCCTGCCAGGGGGTCGGCAGGTCGAGTTCATCCCACGCCTGGGCAAGGCGGTCCGGCGCATTCTCCCGCTGGAAGCCGTACGGGAAGAGATCGTCGTTGCTGGCGATCCAGTCGGCGACGATCACAATGGCCGTCAGCAACACCTGCACCGGTTGCGGCAGGGCGGCCTCCCGCCAGACCGGCAGCCTGGTGGTCACCTCGGCGTGCTGGCTCATCCAATCGAGCAGCTCCTCGCGCACCTGCGGCCACAGCCCGTCGACTCCGAGCAGGTAGGGCCGGTCGCGGATTGCCTTGAGGTCGCCGTCGGTCGGCGGCACCCCGTGGTGGCCGCCGACGACCACCGCGTACGCCTCGGCCTGGTCCCGGGTCCAGCCCTTCGCACCGGTCAGCCAGTCGATCAGGGCGAGATGCCCTGCCGGGCCGTGCGGGGCGCGCAGGCGGTCATTCTCCACCTGGCTGTCGAAGGCGAAACCGTGGTCCCGCATCCCCTGCCGCAGGTGTTTCACCTGCCAGGCGAACGCCGGGGTGGCCTTGCCGATGTCGTGGACGCCGGCAAGCCAGCGGACCAGCCGGCGGCCGTCGTCGGCCCCACCGGGCAACGGCGCAGCGATGGGCCGCCGGACACTTTCCGGCAGCCACATGTCCCACAGCAGGCCGGCGACATCGGCACTGTCGGCGAGGTGACGATGCAGCGGAAGCCAGAAGCCCCGATCGCGGTTCGTCTTGCCCCAGACAAGACGGGCACTCTCGCTGAGACCAGGTCGATCGGGCACGGAGGAGATGAGAACAGAGGGGTACGACACCTGACGACCTACTTCCAGGGACGACTCACAGACCGACCACGCGGCCGCTTTCAGCATCGAGAACGACGCTCATATACGCCCGGACGCGGCCTGGCTGGAGATCGAGCAAGATTAATCCGGTCGCCGGAACCCCTCCCCGTCGGACGCCCTCGCGGAGATTCCATCGGTACGCTGATCCGGCTGCGACTCACACCAACCCAACCGGCGCGCTCGATTCCAACAGCGATGGCCTTGAGAGGCAAGTGAACGAAAACCAGGAAGTTGATCTTTAGCATCGCAGGTCAGAAAGCCTGCTCCCCGCGCATGCGGGGGTGATCCGAATAAGGGAAGCTTTGGGGCCCGCACGCATAACTGCTCCCCGCGCATGCGGGGGTGATCCCAGGTTTCCCCTCCCTGGCGCACCTGACTAACGCTGCTCCCCGCGCATGCGGGGGTGATCCGCCGTACCGCGTCTACCTGGGCGGGCCGGACGACTGCTCCCCGCGCATGCGGGGGTGATCCCCCCGATCCGAAGTCAAGGGAGTTGCAAACAGCCTGCTCCCCGCGCATGCGGGGGTGATCCCGCCGGCACGGCCGGGTCGGGCGTGGTCAAGACCTGCTCCCCGCGCATGCGGGGGTGATCCTCCATGAGCATGCCGACCTGTGCACTAAGCGACCTGCTCCCCGCGCATGCGGGGGTGATCCGTTGCCGCGGCCGACGGTCTCGCTGCCCTCGGCCTGCTCCCCGCGCATGCGGGGGTGATCCCGACCTTTATGATCCTGCCACTAACGCGAGAGTCTGCTCCCCGCGCATGCGGGGGTGATCCCTGGAAAGGCGTTCGGGTAGCAGCGTCGCACTTCTGCTCCCCGCGCATGCGGGGGTGATCCCGTCCGCCGATCCCAGTTCGGCAAACACGACAACTGCTCCCCGCGCATGCGGGGGTGATCCCGGCCGCCAGCACCGCCGCGATCCGGATCTGCTCTGCTCCCCGCGCATGCGGGGGTGATCCCGGTGGCGATGAGGCTGACGAACTGACGAAAACCTGCTCCCCGCGCATGCGGGGGTGATCCCCGGTGTTGATCGTGCCGGAGTCGTCCGTCTTGCTGCTCCCCGCGCATGCGGGGGTGATCCATCCCGTACGGTCATTCGTACGGAACCCCGTACCTGCTCCCCGCGCATGCGGGGGTGATCCCCGGGTTCCGCGCCCTCTGTCGCAGAGAGGAACCTGCTCCCCGCGCATGCGGGGGTGATCCCGAGCGGCGCGCGCTGGCCGGCGACGGGCAGGTCTGCTCCCCGCGCATGCGGGGGTGATCCCGGGATCACCAAAGAGCATCCGGCGGGCACCCGCTGCTCCCCGCGCATGCGGGGGTGATCCCGCGACCGGGCCGGTCGGGAAGTGCGTGATCCTGCTGCTCCCCGCGCATGCGGGGGTGATCCCCCGGACCAGCAGGTGCCGGTGGGCGACTGGCTCTGCTCCCCGCGCATGCGGGGGTGATCCGCCGTCGGCGATCTCGCTGTCGGTGTGCCCCTTCTGCTCCCCGCGCATGCGGGGGTGATCCCTGTGCAAGATGCTGTTGCGCGGTGGAGCTAAGCTGCTCCCCGCGCATGCGGGGGTGATCCCCCCATTGGACTGATCATCATTGGGATTGTGGCCTGCTCCCCGCGCATGCGGGGGTGATCCCCCAGGGAGCACCTTGTCCAGGCCGGCGGAGACCTGCTCCCCGCGCATGCGGGGGTGATCCCGGGGCGACCCTCGACGAGGGGACGGAGAAGGGCTGCTCCCCGCGCATGCGGGGGTGATCCCAGCCCGGCGAACTCCAGCTCGAAGTCGGTGTCCTGCTCCCCGCGCATGCGGGGGTGATCCCTCCCAATCGCCGCGATCGCGGGTGATCGTGACCTGCTCCCCGCGCATGCGGGGGTGATCCCTGGCCTTGGGCGTCGTAGACGTTGATGCCCAGCTGCTCCCCGCGCATGCGGGGGTGATCCCTTGTCGAGCTGCTCGGTGTAGCCCTCGACGAGCTGCTCGCCGCGCATGCGGGGGTGATCCGGGCGTCATCGTCGCCTGCCTGGGGAAGAAGCGCTGCTCCCCGCGCATGCGGGGGTGATCCCCTCCTGGCCGCCGCACTCAACCCGCCGACGCCCTGCTCCCCGCGCATGCGGGGGTGATCCCGGCTCCCAGATCGGCGGCGGCCCGGACCGCAGCTGCTCCCCGCGCATGCGGGGGGTGATCCGGCCAGGCGGCGGGGGTCGGGGATCGTGGTCATCTGCTCCCCGCGCATGCGGGGGTGATCCCTGGAAGGGGCTCACCACCGTCAGCGCCCACTTCTGCTCCCCGCGCATGCGGGGGTGATCCCGTCATCGACAGCGACGCCGGACAGCCGATGCGCTGCTCCCCGCTGCATACGGGGGTGATCCGCTGATCTTCGACGTGTCCGCGACGTGGCTGGGCTGCTCCCCACGCATGCGGGGGTGACCCTGCGGCACTCGTCGTTCGGCATCCGGCCTGGCCGCGCTACCCCGCGCACCACCGTGCTTGCGCCTAGTTGCTGCTAGCGCTCGGCGACGAAGACACCTCGGCCGGGGCGGCCCACCAGGACGCCCCGCTTCCGCAGCGTCGCCCAAGCCCGGTTGATGGTCGACAGCGACACGTCGTACTCGTCGGCCAGCACATGACCGGGCGGCAACTGGGCACCACGAGGCCACTCCCCCTCGTCGATTCGCCTGACGAGATCCTCCAGCAGTTCGTTCATGGTGGGCGGGATAGGCACGAGCACCCCTTGCAGTCGGTTGGCTTTGCCAGTATCGATCCACCTCCTGAGACAGGCAAAACACCTAAGCCATTTGGCAGTGCTGACATAGGTGAGGACACTGCGACTGCTCTTGACATTGCTTCGAAGGGTCCGTACGGTCGCTTTCAGTGACGCGGCGCCTGCGGTCGGTTGGCGCTTGCCGTGGTGGTGGCCCGTCCCGTCAGCACCACTCCCCCGTTCCGGGGCGGCTGGGCCATTCCCCCGGCCCGGCCGCCCCGGCCCCAGTTGTGCCCTGCCGCCGCACGTCGAGTGAGGCTGCGCCGGCAGGTCCACCCCCAACCAACGGAAGGGCACTGGAATGTCGAAGACCCCGACCCCAAGCCGATGAAGGGCCCCAACAGCCGGTGGGTCGTGCACGTGCCGATCGTCGTGCCGGACCTGCTCCGCGCCCGGATCCTCGCCCGCACGGCGGCACGGGTCCTGGCCCAGCTCACCCGGTGTGTCGACGTCGGGGAGGTGACCGTGTCGACCGAGGACGAGCAGCGCGTACATCATCGGGTGTTCTGCGACCGGCGACTGGCTGGCGGCGCGCGGTGCGGCCTGCCAAGCGACCACCTCGCGCCGTGCGCGAGCCGCCGCAACCAGCGGTCCTACGGGTGGCGCGGGCGGCAGCCGCCGGGGGCGTAGACCTGCGACCAGTTTCCGGCAACCGCCGACGCCGGAGCGCGGCGGACGACTCGTCGCGGAGAGTCACTGATCGCCGCACCTGCGGGCGGAGGGTGCGGGCCCGCACGCCCACGGGTGCGTGCGGGCCCCTCGGGCACCGGTCAGGCGGTGGTGCGGATCTTCGCGGCGTTGTCGTTGAAGCCGGAGGGGAGGCTCGGGGTGCCGCCGTTGAACCGCCGGGACGCCCCACTGTGGTTGGTCAGCGTGGTGTAGTAGCAGCCGCCGTCGGGCAGGAACGACGACAGCCGCCACTCGTACCAGCCGGGGTTGATGCCGTAGCCGGCCGCGTCGCACCAGGCGCCGCCGTAGACGTGGTCGTAGGCCCCGCCGTAGTTGGCGTGCTCGATCAGCGTGAAGATCTGCACGGATGCGGTGACGCCGGCCTCCCTGGTCGCCGCGAGGGCGGCCTGCTCCGACGCCCCGCACCGGCGGGAGAGGACCTCGGAGAACTCCTGCCCCGCCTTGAGGGGCGCCAGGACGGTCACGCAGACCGGCCGCCCGTCGGCGGGGGCGGCGGCCCGGCTCGCTGCGCTCGCGGGCGCGGCGAGCACGCTGCCGGCCGCGAGCAGCGCCGCCGTGGCGGCGAGGGCGAGCAGCGCGGCCCGGGTCCGGCTGATGGTCGACTTGAACATGCGGTTTCCTTTCGGGTACGGCAGGAGAAGGCCGCCATCGGCACGCGGAGGGATCGGATCGACCATTGACATTCGTGGCCGAATAAGGCTGACCAAAGGCAGAAATTCCGTCGAGGCGCCCCTGCTTTCCACCTCTGCGAACAGAGTCCCCCACGCCTCCAGCAGCGGCAACACCCTTCGACTCAGCCCGAAATCCGCCACCGACAATCACGCCGCCAAACGGATCTGCGACACCGTACGTCGATTAGGTTGAATGGGGTTGCCGACGATCTCCGAGGCGACAAGGCTGGTATTTCTGGTCACACGAACGGGGGAAAGTCGTAATGATCAGGATTCTGTTCACCCCTGACGACCTCGTCCGGGTGCGGATCGCCGAGGCACCCGATCCGATGTGGGAGGTGCTGCTCAGCATTCATCTGCTGCAGGGCCGGCCGGAGGCGCCCGGCATCCGACAGTGGTGGCGGCAGACCCGCCGTCAACTGCCCCCGGCGGCGCGGCTGCTCGCCGAGCTGGCCCCGCCCCGCGGCTACTCACCGGACTTCCTCACCCCGTCCGCCGGCACGTACGGCCTGGCGGCCGGAATCGAGGCGCTGCTCGCGACCCGGCCCCGCCGGCTCGCCGGTGACCTGCGGCGGCTCGCCGAGCAGCGCCGTCCCACCCCGCTGGCCCGGTCACTCGCGCGCGCCGAGCCGGCGAGCCTGCGCCTGGTCGCCGACGCGGTAGGCGACTACCACCGGGCGGCGGTGGCCCCGTACTGGCCGGTGATCCGGGCCGCCGTCACCGCCGACCGGGCCACCCGGTTGCGGACGCTCACCGGGCACGGCTTCGAAGGGCTGGTCGGGTCGCTCCACCCCGACCTGCGGTGGCGTGCACCGGTGCTGGAGCTGCACGGCACGAGCTTCAGCCGGGACGTCCGCCTCGGCGGCCGTGGGCTACGGCTCGTCCCGTCCTTCTTCTGCTGGCGGAGGCCGACCCTGCTCCGCGATCCCGAGCTGCCACCCGTGCTGGTGTACCCGGTCGCGCACCGTCCCGCCCTGGTGCCGGCCCCGCCGGAGCAGGCGTACGCCGTCGGGCCGGCCGATCGCGCCGGACCCGGCCGGTCCGACGCCGCCCGGACGACCGACCTGGGCACCGCCGCGCCCGACCGCCCCGACACCGGCTGGGCGACCGGCCTCGACACCGCCCAGGCGGCCGGGCTCGACACCGCCTGGCCGCCACCGCAGGTGGACGCGGCCGAGGGCGCGTCGCTCGCCGCGCTGCTCGGTGGCACCCGGGCGGCGGTGTTGGCGGCGGTGGGCGCGGGATGCGGCACCAGCGAACTGGCCCGGCGGGTCGGCGTGTCGGCGGCCACCGCCAGCCAGCACGCGAGCGTCCTGCGGGCCGCCGGGCTGATCGACACCCGTCGGACGGGCGGCTCCGTGCTGCACACGTTGCGTCCCCTCGGGCGGCACGTCCTGGCGAGCGGCGCCACCGTCGCCGCAGTCGGCTAGCGCTGCCGGGTCTGGTTGGTTAGGAAGGGCCCCTTGTACAACAGAATGCGTTAACAGGGGGCCCCTCCTTACACCTCGGGGCCGCCGTCGAGCAGCGGGGCTAGCAGGTCGCCGTGCTTGTCCACCCGCTTGAGCACCTCGGCGGCGGTGTAGGGGCGAGCAGCCGGGCGCTTTCCGGCCGCGCCGGCCGCCACCTCGTCCCAGGTCAGCGGCGTCGACACGGCCGGCACGGGTTGGGCGCGCAGCGAGTACGGCGCTACCGTCGTCTTCGCCGCGTTGTTCTGGCTCCAGTCGATGAAGACCTTCCCGCCGCGCAGGTTCTTCGCCATCTTCGACACGACCAGCTTCGGGTGGGCTTCCTCCAGCTCGCGGGCGACCCGGTGGGCGTAGTCGGAGACCGTGTCCGAGGACTGGGTGCCGGCGATCGGGCAGCAGAGCTGCATGCCCTTCTTGCCCGACGTCTTCGGATAGGAGTCGAGCCCGTCAAGGGCCAGCCGGTCGCGCAGCAGCAGCGCCACCTGGCTGCATTCGCGCAGCCCGGCCGGGGGGCCGGGGTCGAGGTCGACGACCAGCAGGTCGGGGTGGCCGCCGATCTTCCACTGCGGGGTGTGCAGTTCCAGGGCGGCGAGGTTGGCCAGCCAGACGAGGGTGGGCAGGTCGTCGGCGACTACGTAGTCGATGGTCTCGCGGCCCTTGGTGGAGCCGGGGGCGGGGAGGTTCTCGGTGCGTACCCAGGCGGGGGTGGCGGCGGGGGCGTTCTTCTCGAAGAAGCTCTTGTCCTCGACGCCGTTGGGGTAGCGGATGCGGGTGAGGGCCCGGTCGGCGAGGTGCGGCAGGAGCACCGGGGCGATGCGGGTGTAGTAGTCGATCACCTCGCCCTTGGTGAAGCCCGCCGCCGGGTAGAGCACCTTGTCCAGGTTGGACAGCTCCAGCGAGCGGCCCTGCACGTCGACCTTGAGCCGGTCAGCCGGCATCGTCCACCTCCTCGGGCGGCTTGTCGGGGCGCAGCCGCAGCACCCGGGGGAAGCGCAGCCGGCCGTCGGGGGTGCGCTGGCCGTACTTCACCTCCACCACGACCTCAGGATCTACCCAGATGGCACCCCGGGCATCCTCGCGGGGCACGTCGGCGGCGAACGGGGAGCTGCCGGCGCGCAGGGGTTCCAGCTCGCGCAGCAGTTCGCGTTCGAGGGCCGCGCCGATGCCGCCGCCGACGCGGCCCCGGTAGGTGAGCCGGCCGTCGGGGCGGGGCACGCCGACGAGCAGGCCGCCGATCTTGCGGGCCCCGGGCCGCCAGCCGCCGACGACGAAGTCGCCGGTGACCTCCAGCTTGACCTTGACCCAGTCGGGCGAGCGGACGCCGGGCCGGTAGGCCGAGCCGGTGCGCTTGGCCATCACCCCTTCGAGGCCGTGTTCGCCGGCCGCCTCGTAGGTGGCGGGCCCGTCGGCGAAGACGGGGGGCACGGCCCACCGGGCGCCGCCGAGTCCGAGGCCCTCCAGCAGGTCGCGGCGTTCGCGCCAGGGCCGGCCGGTGAGGTCCGCGCCGCGCAGCCGCAACAGATCGAAGATCAGATACGTCACGGGTACGCTCGCCGCGAGCCGGGCCGCCTTCGTCGGATCGCGCACGTGCATCCGTTCGGCGAGCGCGGTGAAGGAGGGCTGACCGGCCTGGTTGAGCAACACCACCTCCCCGTCGAGCAGGGCGTCGTCGACCTGCTCGGCGAGGGTGATCAGCTCCGGGTAGGCGGCGGTGATCTGCACGCCGGATCGGGCGTACAGGTGTTGCCGGCCGCCGACGATGTCGGCGAGCGCGCGTACGCCGTCCCACTTGAACTCGTACGCCCACTCGGCGCCGGCGGGCAGCGGGCCGGTCGTCGCGAGCATCGGCTTCAGCGGCGCGCCGGGCATTTCCTGACTGTAGTAGGGCAACAGAAGTCATCGCGCCCGCTTCGATCCTTTGCGATCCTGAACGTTAACCGGGGAGAGGAGCGGGGGATGCGGGCGATCTGGAAGGGGGCCGTCTCGTTCGGGCTGGTCTCGATCGCGGTGAAGCTCTATTCGGCCACCGAGGAGAAGGACATCCGCTTCCACCAGGTGCACCGGGAGGACGGGGGGCGCATCCGGTACAAGCGCACCTGTTCGGTGTGCGGCGAGGAGGTCACCTACGACGACATCGCCAAGGGGTACGACATCGGCGGCGGCGAGATGGTGATCCTGACCGACGAGGATTTCGCGGACCTGCCGCTGACCACGTCGCGGGCGATCGACGTGTTGGAGTTCGTCCCGGCGGAGCAGGTCGACCCGATCCTCTACAACAAGGCGTACTTCCTGGAGCCGGAGGGCGCGGCGACGAAGCCGTACGTGCTGCTGCGCGACGCACTGGTCGACTCGGAGCGGGTGGCCATCGTCAAGGTGGCGCTGCGCCAGCGGGAGCAGTTGGCGACCCTGCGGGTGCGCGAGGGGGTGCTGCTGCTCAACACGATGCTGTGGCCGGACGAGGTGCGTACCCCCGATTTCGGTTTCCTGGGCGAGGACCTGAAGGTCCGGCCGCCGGAGCTGGCGATGGCCAGCTCGTTGATCGACTCGATGGCGGGCGAGTTCGAGCCGGAGGTCTTCACCGACGACTACCGGGCGGCGTTGCAGGAGGTCATCGACGCGAAGGTGGAGGGCAGGGAGGTCGTCCAGCCGGAGGAGGTCGAGGAGGCCCCGGCGGCGGCGGTGGACCTGATGGCGGCGCTGAAGGCGTCGGTGGAGCGGGCGCGGGCGGCGCGCGGGGAGCAGCCGGAGCGGGGCGGCGAGCCGACCCCGATCACGTCGGCCCGGTCGGCGCAGAAGGCCACGAAGGCCGCGAAGGAGGCGAAGGCCCCGGCGCGGAAGGCTGCCGAGAAGAAGCCGGCGAAGAAGGCGGCCGGCGGGACCGGCGGCGGGTCCACCGGGGGTACGAAGAAGGCGGCCCCGGGGAAGGCCACGACGAAGGCGGCGGGGGCGAAGGCCGAGAAGAAGGCGCCGGCGCGAAAGGCCGCCCCGAAGAAGGCGGCGCCCCGCAAGACCGCCTAGCCGGGGCCGGTGTCACCGGGTATCGAGGCGTCCCGGAGTGACCGGGCCGGGATGAGTGGCTGCCTCCACCACACGACACGCCGGTGCGGTTCCACCGCAACCGGCCACTGATCGCGCGCACCTCGGGCGGGGCCCCGCAAGGGGAGGTCAGCCCTGTTCGGCGAGCCGCCGGCGGTCGAGCCCCTCGATCAGCAGGTCGAGGGCGAAGGCGAACTCGTCCTCGTCGTCGCAGCCGCCGAGGGCGCCGCTGTGCGAGACCGCGACGGCGAGTTCCGCGATGTGCGGCATACTCTCGGCCCAGGCGGCTGCCTGCGCGGCGGTCTCCGCCTCGGTCGCGGGGGTGTTCGGCGAGTCGTCGAACAGGTCCTGGCTGAAGCCGAGGATCCGGCTGCCCAGCAGGTGCAGGGCGTGGTGGCTCAGGCTCACCGAGCAGCCGCCGCCCCGCAGCACGGCGAGCACCCGCTCGATGTGCCGCAGCACGGCCGGGGTGGGCGTGTCGCGGGCCTCCAGCACGCGGGCCGCCCAGGGGTGGCGCAGCATCGTCCGGCGGGCCCGCATGATCAGCGCCCGCAACTGGTCGGTCCACGGCCCGGGGGTGCCTGCGCCTGCCGGGCCGCTGCCGGCCGCCACCTCGCCGCCGGCCCCGGTCCCACCGCCGCCGACTGCGGCGGCCTCGGTCCCACCGCCGCCTAGTGTGGCGGCCTCGATCTCGCCGTCGACCTCGATCTCGGCGGCGACGGCGTCGACCATCGCGGCGAGCAGGGTGTCCTTGTCGCGCAGGTGGTAGTAGATCGACATCGCGTCCACGCCGAGGTGCTGGGCGAGCCGCCGCATGCTCAGCCCGGCGAGGCCGTCCCGGTCGGCGAGGCCGATCGCGGCGGCGACGATCGCCTCCCGGCTGAGGCGGGCGGGGGCGCGGGTCGCGGAGCGGTCGTCGGCGTGTCGGGGCACCTTCGGATCCTACTTGCCGCCCTACGGCGTAGGACTTACTCTACGGTGTAGACCTACACCGTAGAAACGAGGCCGCCATGGGCACCTCCCCCAAGCCCCCGCCGAGGTGGTTCGTCCGCAGCGCCTGGCTGGGCCACAAGGCTCTCCTCCGCGTCACCGCCGACCGGGTGGGCCTGAGCGCCCCGACGCCGGGCGGCCGGTTCGGCATGCTGCGGCTGCACACGACCGGCCGCCGCTCGGGCCGGCCACGTGCCGTCATCGTCGGCTACATCCGCGACGGCGACCGGTTCGTCACCCTCGCCATGAACGGCTGGGACGCGGCCGACCCCGCCTGGTGGCTCAACCTCCAGGCCCGCCCGCGGGCGACCGTCGACCTCGGCGGCGAGTCTCGCGAGGTGACCGCCCACCGAGCCACCGGAGCCGAGCGCGACCGGCTGTGGTCGGCGCTGCACGACTACCGGGGCTACGGCGACCTGGACGGCCTCGCCGCCCACCGGGGCCGGGACACCGCGATCGTCGTCCTGACCCCGGTGCCCGCCTAGGCGGCCGCCGGGCAGGCCGGACCGGCGGCACGAACCGACGGCCGGACCGCCGACACGAACCGACGGCCGGACCGATCAGGAATCAAGAAGCACAGGTCAGTCGGCCGCAACTAGCGTGATCGGCATGGACATCACCATTCACACGAGCTTCCTGCCGCACACCGACCCGGAGGAGTCCCTCGCCTTCTACCGCGACGTGCTCGGCTTCGAGGTCCGCAACGACGTCGGCACGGGCACCATGCGCTGGATCACCGTCGGCCCCGCCGGCCAGCCCGGCACCAGCATCCTCCTGGCCCCGCCGGCCGTCGACCCCGGCATCACCGACGACGAGCGGCGCACGATCGCCGAGATGATGGCGAAGGGGACGTACGGCTGGATCCTGCTGGCCACGCCCGACCTGGACGGCACCTTCGAGAAGATCCAGGCCAGCGACGCCGAGGTCGTCCAGGAGCCGACCGAGCAGCCGTACGGGGTGCGCGACTGCGCCTTCCGCGACCCCGCCGGCAACCTCGTCCGGATCCAGGAGCTGCGCTGAGCATGGTCGCGGGAACGGGGTCGGAGTCGACCGCGCGGCGCGACGCCGGGGGTCACGACGTGATCCGGGTGCGGGGCGCACGCGAGAACAACCTCAAGGACGTCAGCGTCGACCTGCCGAAGCGGCAGCTCACCGTGTTCACGGGCGTGTCCGGCTCCGGCAAGAGCTCGCTGGTGTTCGGCACCGTCGCGGCGGAGTCGCAGCGGCTGATCAACGAGACGTACAGCGCCTTCGTGCAGGGCTTCCTGCCGACGCTGGCCCGGCCCGAGGTCGACGTGCTCGACGGGTTGACCACGGCCATCGTCGTCGACCAGCAGCGGCTGGGCGGCGACGTGCGCTCGACGGTCGGCACCGTCACCGACGCCAACGCGATGCTGCGCATCCTGTTCAGCCGGCTGGGGCGGCCGCACGTCGGGCCGCCGGCCGCGTTCTCCTTCAACGTGCCGTCGGTGCGGGCGAGCGGCGCGATCACGGTGGAGCGCGGCGGCGGCCGGACCGTACGGCAGACCTTCACCCGCACCGGCGGCATGTGCCCACGCTGCGAGGGCCGGGGCACGGTCACCGACCTCGACCTCGCCCAACTCTTCGACGACTCGAAGTCGATCGCGGAGGGCGCGATCACCATCCCCGGCTGGAAGGCCGACAGCTTCTGGACGGTGCGGGTCTACGCCGAGTCGGGCTTCCTCGACCCGCACAAGCCGATCCGCGAGTTCACGGCGCAGGAGCGGCACGACTTCCTGCACCGGGAGCCGACCCGGGTGAAGGTGGAGGGCGTCAACCTCACGTACGAGGGGCTGATCCCCAAGGTCCAGAAGTCGTTCCTCGCGAAGGACCGCGAGGCGATGCAGCCGCACATCCGGGCGTTCGTGGACCGGGCGGTCACCTTCACCGCGTGCCCGGAGTGCGGCGGCACCCGGCTCGGCGAGGCCGCCCGCTCCGCCCGGATCGGCGGCGTCAACATCGCCGACGCCTGCGCGATGCAGATCAGCGACCTGGCCGAATGGGTCGGCGGTCTCGACGAGCCGTCGGTCGCGCCGCTGCTGGACAAGCTGCACCAGACCCTCGCCTCGTTCGTGGAGATCGGGCTGGGCTACCTGTCGCTGGACCGGCCGTCGGGCACGCTGTCGGGCGGCGAGGCGCAGCGGGTGAAGATGCTGCGGCACCTCGGTTCCCCGCTCACCGACGTCACGTACGTCTTCGACGAACCCACGACGGGCCTGCACCCGCACGACGTCAGGCGGATGAACGACCTGCTGCTACGGCTGCGGGACAAGGGGAACACGGTGCTCGTGGTGGAGCACAAGCCGGACACCATCGCGATCGCCGACCACGTCGTCGACCTGGGGCCCGGCGCGGGCGCGGCGGGCGGGGCCGTCTGCTTCGAGGGCACCGTCGAGGGGCTACGGGCCAGCGGCACCGTGACCGGCCGTCACCTCGCCGACCGGGTCGCCCTCAAGGAGACGGTACGCACGCCCACGGGCCGGCTGCCGATCCGGGGCGCGTCGACCCACAACCTGCGTGGCGTCGACGTCGACATCCCGCTCGGCGTGCTCGTCGTCGTCACCGGCGTGGCCGGTTCGGGCAAGAGTTCACTGGTGCACGGGTCGATCCCGGCCGGCGCGGGGGTGGTGTCGGTCGACCAGGGCCCGATCCGGGGTTCGCGGCGGAGCAACCCGGCGACGTACACGGGGCTGCTCGACCCGGTCCG
Source organism: Micromonospora sp. DH13 (assembly GCF_020873825.1). NCBI lineage: Bacteria > Bacillati > Actinomycetota > Actinomycetes > Micromonosporales > Micromonosporaceae > Micromonospora > Micromonospora sp. DH13. Next base: position 173,895 of record NZ_JAHWGR010000007.1, on the reverse strand, counting down.
CAAGGCGTTCGCGAAGGCCAACGGCGTGAAGCCGGCCCTGTTCAGCGCCAACTCGGAGGGCGCCTGTCCCGGCTGCAACGGCGCGGGCGTGGTCTACGTGGACCTGGCGATGATGGCCGGGGTCGCCACGGTGTGCGAGGAGTGCGAGGGGCGGCGGTTCGAGGCGTCGGTGCTGGAATACCGCCTCGGCGGCCGGGACATCGCCGAGGTGCTGGCGATGCCGGTCAACGAGGCGCGGGAGTTCTTCGCCGCCGGCGAGGCCCGTACGCCGGCCGCGCGGGCGGTCCTCGACCGCCTCGCCGACGTGGGGCTCGGGTATCTCACCCTGGGCCAGCCGCTCAGCACGCTGTCCGGTGGCGAGCGGCAGCGGCTCAGGCTGGCCACCCACCTGGGCACCGAGGGCGGCGTGTACGTCCTCGACGAGCCGACCGCCGGCCTGCACCTCGCCGACGTCGGGCAGCTGCTGGGGCTGCTCGACCGGCTCGTCGACGCCGGCAAGTCGGTGCTCGTCGTCGAGCACCACCTGGCGGTCGTGGCGCACGCCGACTGGATCGTCGACCTGGGCCCCGGAGCCGGTCACGACGGGGGTCGGATCGTCTTCGAGGGCACGCCGGCCGACCTGGCCGCCGCCCGCTCCACGCTCACGGGCGAGCACCTCGCGGCGTACATCGGGGGGTAAGGAGGGGCCCCTTGTTAACGCATCCGGTAGAGAGGGGTCCCCTTCTCACCGCAGGTGTTAATAGGGGCCCTTCCTTGCAAGTGGGGGTCAGCCGCGGCCGAGCTTCTGGGTGGGGGTGATCCGGACGATCACCCGCACCTCGCCGGGCTGCCCGAACGGGTAGGTCTCCTGGCCGAGGTATTTCTGCGCCATCTTGTCGATGTGCGCGTCGGCCCCCTCCTCGACGAACTCGGCGGTGCCCTTGACCCACAGGGTGCGGAAGTCGTTGGCCTTGTCCACCACCGAGACGGCCACGATCGGGGTCCGCTGGATGTTGTTGTACTTCTGCCGTCCCTTGGCGGTGTTGAACACGATGTGCTCGCCGTCCGTGTCCACCCAGACCGGCGTGACGTGCGGGCTGCCGTCGGGCTCGATGGTGGCCACGTGGGCGAGCTGCGGTTCGGCCAGCAGGGCCAGGTCTTCTTCGGTGAGGATCGCCATGGTCGACAAGTTACCCCCGTCGACCCCCGCGCGCCGGCAACCGCAGCCGCTCGGACCGGTGGGGGTGCCGGCCGAGGCAGCACCGTGGGCAGCAGGGCGGGTACCGTGTGCGCTGGCCTCGGCAGCGGCCGCCGGGCCCCCCACCTCTTGATCAGGGAGTCGACGTGAGCGAGCGTGTGCAGAACCGGTCGGCGGGCCAGGGCCCGGGCAAGGCGGAGCGGCGACTGGCCGCCCAGCTGGCGGCGAAGAAGGCCGCCGAGAAGAAGCGCCGCCTCCAGTCGATCGTCGGCGCGCTCGCCGGTGTCGCCGTCGTCGGCGTGCTGATCACCGTGTTCGTGGTGGTCAACCAGGGTAAGGACGACGCGCCGGAGGAGGTCGCCTCCGCCCCGTCGGCGACCGCGCCGGCTGAGGAGCAGCCGCCCACCGCGCCGCCCGCCCCGCAGCTGCCCGAGGGGTCGGACCCGGCGCTGGCCACCAAGCCGAAGGTCGAGGCGGGCAAGGGCGAGCTGAAGAAGCTCACCGTCAAGACGCTGATCGAGGGCAAGGGCGCGGCGGTGAAGGCCGGGCAGCAGATCACCACCAACTACGTGGGCGTGTTCTACGCCGACGGCAAGGAGTTCGACGCGTCCTGGAACAGCGGCCAGCCGGCCACCTTCCCGATCGGCGTCGGCCAGGTCATCAAGGGTTGGGACCAGGGCCTCGTCGGGGTCAAGGTGGGCAGCCGGGTGCAGCTCGACATCCCGGCCGACCTGGCGTACGGCAACGACTCCTCGGGCGGCCGGCCGGCCGGACCGCTGCGGTTCGTCGTCGACGTGCTCGCCGCGCAGTAGCCCGCACCTGGTGCGGTAGTTCACAACAGTCTTTCTTCCCGTCGCCTACGACCAGTAGGTTCGGGGTCACCGTGGGCGGTCCCGCCCGCCGCACGGTGACCCCATCGACGCGGAGGTGCACGTGGCGGCGCTGGACGATCCGGGGATCGCCCGGTTGATGTGGACCCACTTCGAGCCGGTGCACACGGTGACCTACTTCCATCCCCGGGCGCGGGCGGCGTTCGAGGCGGTCGGGCTGCGCGGCTTCTGGCGGGGCTACTTCGCCGGCCGGGCCGCCCCGCTGGGCGCCGTGGAGGCCGCCCCGGTGGTGGCCGCGTTCTTCAGCTTCGCCCCGCCCGTGGTGGCGCGGGCCGTGCCGGCGGTGTGGCAGTTGGTGACGCCGGCCGAGGCGCTGCGGGCCCGGCTCACCGGTGCCGTGCAGGCGCTGGCGGAGCTGGCGTACGAGCTGCCGGAGCGGCACCTCGCGGAGGCCGCCGAGCTGCTGGAGGAGGCCGCCGGGGCGGCGCGGCCGGAGGGCCGGGTGCTGGGTGCGGCCAACGCCGCCCTGCCGGCCGCCGAATACCCGCTGGCCCGGCTGTGGCAGGCCGCGACGACGCTGCGGGAGCACCGGGGCGACGGGCACATCGCGGCGCTGGTCGCCGCCGGCCTGGACCCGGTGGAGACGCTCGCCTGGCGGGTCGCCGAGGGCATGCCGGAGCTGAACCTGCTGGGCCGGGGCTGGTCGCCGCAGGAGTGGGAGGCGGCGGCCGCGCGGCTCGCCGAGCGGGGCTGGCTGACCGGGGACGGGAAGCCGACCGAGCACGGCCGGGCGGAGTTCCGGGCGGTGGAGGACGCCACCGACGTGGCCGCCCTGCATCCGTGGCAGGCACTCGGCGCGGAGCGCACCGACCGGCTGCGGGAGCTGCTGGAGCCGCTGGCCCGGGCCGGGCACACGGTGATCCCGCCGGAGAATCCGATCCGCCTGCCGCCGCTGCCGGCCTGACCTCCCGGGCGGCGGCACACGCCGCCGGGCCCGCCCACGAGCGACCGGTGCCGGGCCACCGGCCGCCGGCGAGGCCGGTAGCGGGCCGCCCCGGGGAGCGGGCGGGCGAGGGCTCGGGCAGGATGGTGCCCGTGGCGGATGCGGTGGTCTTCGACCTGGACGGCGTGATCGTGGACTCCGAGCCGGTCTGGGAGGAGGTGCGCCGGGCGTACGTGGCGACGCACGGCGGCACCTGGCAGCCCGACACCCAGCGACGGCTGATGGGGATGAGCACGGGCGAGTGGGCCCGCTACCTCAGCGGCGAGCTGGGCGTCGACCGGACGGCCGAGCAGGTCGCCGTCGAGGTGGTCGACGAGATGGCCCGGCGGTACGCCGAGCGCGTACCGGTGATCGACGGGGCCGACGAGGTGGTACGCCGGCTGGCGGCGCGGTGGCCGTTGGGGCTGGCCAGTTCCTCGCCGACGCGGCTGATCGCGGCGGCGCTGGCGGCGACGGGGCTCACGGAGGCGTTCGGCGCGACGCTGTCGACGGAGGAGACCGAGCGGGGCAAGCCGGCCCCGGACGTCTACCTGGAGGTGGCCCGGCGGCTCGGTGTCGATCCGGCGCGCTGCGTGGCGGTGGAGGACTCCTCGAACGGGGTGCGTTCGGCCGCCGCGGCGGGGATGCGGGTGGTGGCGGTGCCGCACGGGGCGTACCCGTTGGATCCGGACGCCGAGGCGCTCGCGGCCGTGGTGCTGCCGGCGGTGGGTGACCTGACCCCGGAGGTCGTCGCCGCCCTCGGCTGACCGGGCGGGCAGCCCGGCCAGGTGGGCCGGGCGGCCGGTCTGCCTGAATCGCGGCCTTCACCCGGCTTGCCCGCCTACCGTCGGTGGCATGAGAGCTGTGGTGTACCAGGGGCCGCACGAGGTGGCGGTCAACGAGGTCCCCGATCCGCGGATCGAGGCGCCGAACGACGTGATCGTCAGGATCACCACGACCGCGATCTGCGGTTCGGACCTGCACATGTACGAGGGCCGCACGCTGGCCGAGCCGGGCATCGTGTTCGGCCACGAGAACATGGGCGTGGTGGAGGAGGTCGGGCCCGGGGTCGTGCACATCCGCAAGGGCGACCGGGTCTCGATGCCGTTCAACGTGGCGTGCGGGTTCTGCCGTAACTGCCGGGAGGGGAAGACGGGGTTCTGCCTCACGGTGAACCCGGGCTTCGCCGGGGGCGCGTACGGCTACGTCGCGATGGGGCCGTACCGGGGCGGGCAGGCCGAGTACCTGCGCGTGCCGTTCGCCGACTTCAACTGCCTGCGGCTGCCGCCCGGCACGGAGCACGAGAACGACTTCGCGATGCTGGCCGACATCTTCCCGACCGGATACCACGGGGTGGCGATGACCGGGCTGCGCCCCGGCGAGAACATCACCGTGATGGGCGGCGGGCCGGTGGGGCTGATGGCCGCGTACTCGGCGCTGCTGATGGGCGCGGCCGAGGTGTTCCTGGTGGACAAGGTCCCGGACCGGCTGCGGCTGGCCGAGTCGATCGGTGCGATCCCGGTCGACTTCACCGCCGGCGACCCGGTCGAGCAGATCCGGGAGCAGACCGACGGGGTCGGCACCGACCGGGGCGTGGACGCGGTGGGCTACCAGGCGTCCGGGGCCGGCGGCGAGGAGCACCCGGCGGCGGTGCTGAACAGCCTGGTGGACGTCGTGCGGCCGACGGGGTCGCTCGGGGTGGTCGGGCTGTATCTGGCGCACGACCCGGGTGCGCCGGACGAGCGGGCGGGCCGGGGCGAGCTGGTGTTCAAGGTCGGCAAGTTCTTCGAGAAGGGCCTGCGGATGGGGACGGGGCAGGCCAACGTGAAGTCGTACAACGAGTACCTGCGGAACATGATCATGGCGGGGCGGGCGAAGCCGAGCTTCGTGGTGAGCAAGGAGCTGCCGCTGGCCGACGCGCCGGAGGCGTACCAGCGCTTCGACCAGCGGGAGGCGGGCTACTCGAAGGTGGTGCTGAAGCCGGCCGCATAGTCCGGCCCGGCGCGGCTGGTGCTGAAGCCGACCGCGCGGCCAGCTCGGGCAGGGCTCAGATCGCCCGGCTCCGGCTCGTCCACGGCAGCCGCCGCCCGGCCGGGTCGCCGGGGGCCGGCGGGGGTTCGTCGCGCGGCGGGTCGGCGCGGCCCGCGTCCGGCCTCGCCCGGCCCGCGCCCGGTCCGGTCCGGCCCGTCGGGGGCGGCAGCGCGCCCACCACCGGTTTGTCCCGCATCAGCACTCCCCTACCTCCGTGTACCTGGTTATACGGTTCCGGTGGCGGGTGGGATCGGAATGAAGCGAGATCACCCGGGTAGCGGACCGGGGGCGGGTCCGCGACGGGCCCGCCGCAGGCGAGGGTGAGGAGCGACGGCGATGCGGGCGATCGTGTACGAGAGCAACGGCGACACCTCGGTGCTGCGCCTGGTGGACCGGCCGGTGCCGGAACCGGGGCCCGGCGAGGTGCTCGTCCGGGTGGCCGTCTCCGGGGTGAACCCGACCGACTGGAAGGCCCGCCGGGCGTCGCCGCCGCCGGCGGGCTGGCAGACGCCCGGCCAGGACGGCGCCGGGGTGGTCGAGGCGGTCGGGGCGGGGGTCGACCGGAACCTGATCGGCGAGCGGGTGTGGCTCTGGGAGGCCGCCTGGCAGCGCCCGTGGGGCACCGCCGCCGAGTACACGGTGGTGCCGGTCGGGCAGGCGGTGCCCCTCGGCGACGCCTCCTTCGACGTGGGGGCGGCCCTGGGCATCCCGTTCCTCACCGCGCACCGCTGCCTGACCGCCGGGGAGATGATGCCGGGCAAGCTGCACGCCGGGGCGCTGGCCGACCACACCGTGCTGGTGCAGGGCGGGGCGGGGGCGGTCGGCAACGCGGCGATCCAGCTCGCCCGCTGGGCCGACGCCACCGTCGTCGCCACGGTCAGCAGCCCGGAGAAGGCCAACCTCGCGGCGGCGGCCGGCGCGTCGTTCGTCGTGAACTACCGGGAGCAGGACGTCGTCGAGGAGGTCCGCATGATCGCCCCGGACGGCGTACACACGATCGTCGAGGTGTCGGCGGCGCGCAACGCGGCGGCCGACGTGCAGCTGCTGCGGGCCGGCGGGGCGGTCTGCGTCTACGCCGACGACGGCGGGGGCGAGGTGACGCTGCCGATCCGGCCGCTGATGGCCCCGAACGCCCGCTGGCAGTTCGTGCTGGTCTACACCGCCCCGGCGGTGGCCAAGGCACAGGCCGTCGCCGACGTGTCGGCGGCTGCCGCGCAGGGCGGCGTGCGGGTTGGCCCGGAGGCGGGGCTGCCGCTGCACCACCACCCGCTGGCGGCCACGGCCGCGGCGCACGAGGCGGTGGAGAACTCGGTGGTCGGCAAGGTGCTGGTCACGACGGCCGAGGAGGCGAGCGCCGGGTAGGGCGCGAGCGCCGACCGGACCGGCACCGAACGGGCGCGTTCACCGGCTGTTTTCCCCGTCGCCAGGACAGAGCCGAACAAGTTTCGCAAGAATGAAGGGGCGGATGAACCGCCCCTGGGCGGGCGGCCCCGGCGCGGTGCGAACGCCGGGGCCGCCCTTGGGGGGAGGGAGGTCTAGGAGTACATCCCTGCCCATTCAGGCGACGATGCGCCTGAAATTGTTACGGCGTTGTCAGCTCCCGGACACTCAGGCCCCCTTCGGCGTACCGGGACCGGACGACCTTCTTGTCGAACTTGCCGACGCTGGTCTTCGGCACGGCGTCGACGAACGCCCACCGCTCCGGCAGCTGCCAGCGCGCCACCGAACCGGCCAGGAAGTCGCGCAGCTCCTCGGCGGTCACCTCGGCGCCCTCGCGGACCACCACCGTGGCCAGGGGCCGCTCGTCCCAGCGCTCGTCCGGCACGCCCACCACGCAGGCCTCCAGCACCGCCGGGTGGGCCATCAGGGCGTTCTCCAGCTCGACCGAGGAGATCCACTCGCCGCCGGACTTGATCACGTCCTTCGCCCGGTCGGTGAGGGTGAGGTACCCGTCGGGCGACAGCGTCCCGACGTCGCCGGTGCGCAGCCAGCCGTCGCGGAACTTCTCCTCGTCCGGGGCGTCGTCGCCGACGTACCGGGCGGTCACCCACGGCCCCCGGACCTCCAGCTCCCCGACGGAGGCCCCGTCGGCGGGCAGCGGCTCGCCCAGCGGGCCCACGATCCGCGCGGCGACACCGGCCGGGACGCGGCCCTGCGTGTACCGGTAGCGCCAGGCGTCCTCGCCGGTCGCCCCCGCCGGCGGCCGGGCCACCGAGCCCAGCGGGGACATCTCGGTCATCCCCCAGGCGTGGATCACGTCGATGTGGTGCCGCTCGTCGAACGCGTGCATGAGAGCGGGCGGGCAGGCCGAGCCACCGACGATGACCTCCTTCAGCGAGGAGGTGTCCACGTCGTGCGCGTCGAGGTAGGCCAGCAGGTCGTTCCAGATGGTCGGCACCGCGCCGGCCAGGGTGGGCCGCTCGGCGGCGATCATCGCGGCGATGGGGGCGGCCTGGAGGAACCGGTCCGGCATGATCAGCGACGCGCCGGAGAGGAACGCCGCGTACGGCAGCCCCCAGGACATGGCGTGGAACATCGGCACGATGGCCAGCTCCCGGTCGGTCGGCCCGAGGCCGAACCCCTCCGGCATGCAGATCTGCAACGAGTGCAGGTAGATCGACCGGTGCGAGTAGGCGACCCCCTTGGGGTTGCCGGTGGTCCCGGAGGTGTAGCAGAGGGCGGCCGCGTCGCGCTCGTCGACCTCCGGCCAGTCGAAGACCTCCGGCTTGCCGGCCAGCAGGGCGTCCCAATGGTGTACGGCGATCCGGTCGCCGGCCGCCGCCACCAGCGGTGCGGGGTCGCCCCCGCCGACGACCACCACGTGCCGCACCGTGGCCAGGTCGCCGATGACCCGGGCCAGCAGCGGGATCAGCGTCGAGTCGACCAGCACCACCCGGTCCTGCGCGTGGTTGGCGATGTAGGCGACCTGGTCGGGGAAGAGCCGCAGGTTGAGCGTGTGCAGCACCGCGCCCATGCTGGGCACCGCGAAGTAGGCCACGAGGTGCTCGTTGTTGTTCCACATGAACGTGGCGACCCGCTCGTCGCCGGTCACCCCGCACTCGTCGCGCAGCGCGTGGGCCAGCCGGGCCGCCGACCGCCCCACCTCGGCGTACGACATGCGACGCGGCTCGCCGCCGGTCCAGGTGACCACCTCGGCGGTGCCGTGCACCGTGGCGCCGTGTTCGAGGATCCGGGCGACCTGGAGCGGCGCGTCCATCATCGTGCTACGCATGGGTAACAAGCTAGTGTCGGCGGTCATCCGTTGGGAACCCCCGTTAGGTTGTCCGGGTGAGCATCTCCTGGGCCGACTCGTACGTGGGGCAGCTTCGCGCCCTCGCCGGTGACCGCACCCTGATGTTCGTCGGCGCCCGCGCGGTGGTCCGCGACAGCGCCGGCCGGGTGCTGCTGATCCGGCGCTCCGACAACGGCCAGTGGGCCATGCCGGCCGGGGCGATGGAGCTGGGCGAGTCGATCGCCGACTGCGCGGTACGCGAGGTGCGCGAGGAGACCGGGCTGCGCGCCCTGCGGGTGGGCGCGTTCGCCCTCTACACCGGCCCCGACCGGATCACCACCAACATGTACGGCCACACCTACCAGGTCTTCACCGTCGCCTTCCGGGTCGAGGACTGGGACGGCGAGCTGGTCCGGGCCACCGACGAGACCACCGACGCGGGCTTCTTCCACCGCGACCGGTTCCCCACCCCGCTGTCGGCCTCCGTCACCGAGACCCTCGCCGACCTGGACGTCTTCGAGCAGGCCAACCGGATGATCCTGAAGTAGCCGCCGCCTGGGCCCGGCCGCCCGGCTCCACCCCGCCTGGGCCCGGCCGCCCGGCCCCAGCCCGCCCGGGAAGGGGCGGGGCGGGGCTCACAGCATCGTCTGGCTCTTGGCCTCCATCTCGGCGGCGGCCTCGTCCCGCGACTCCTTCGCCAGCGGCTTGCCGCCCGGGGCGGGGGCCTTCCCGCCCAGCGGGTCCGCCCCGCCCGACGCGCCGCGCGGCCCGGCCCCGCGCAGCTTCTCGTCGGGCAGCGCCAGGGTCACCAGCACCGCCACGACGGCGACCAGCCCGGTGGTGAGGAAGACCAGGTGCAGCGACTCCACGAAGGCGGCCTGGATGGCGGCGCGGACCGGGCCGGGCAGGGCCAGGATCGTCGCCGGGTCGTTGATCGACACGTTGTTGCCGCCGCCGGCCAGCACCGCCGCCCGCTGCTGCGGCGGGAGCTGCGCGAGCGCGGCCGGCATCCGGGCGGCGAGCTGGTCGGCGAGCCGGGACGACAGCACCGCCCCGAGGATCGCCACCCCGAACGAGCCGCCCAGCGACCGGAAGAACGTCGCCGAGGAGGTGCCCGCGCCGAGGTCCCGGGGGCCCACCGAGTTCTGCACGGCGAGGATCAGCGACTGCATGGACAGCCCCAGCCCGACGCCGATGACCGTCAGATAGCCGAACGCCACCCACAGCGACGTGTCGACGGCCAGGCGGGTGAACAGCAGCATGCCGGCGAGCAGCACCGCCGACCCGGCGACCGGGAACCACTTGTACCGGCCGATCCGGGTCATCGCCCGGCCGGTGAGGACCGAGGTGACGATGATGCCGGCCATCATCGGCAGCATCAGCAGGCCGCTGCGGGTCGGCGAGGCGCCCTTGACGATCTGGAGATACAGCGGGATGAAGATGATCGACCCGAACATCACCAGGCCCAGGACGAAGCCGGCCCCGTTGGCCAGGGCGAACGTCCGGCTGCGGAACAGCCGCAGCGGCAGGATCGGCTCGGCGACCCGCGCCTCCTGGAGCAGGAACAGCCCGCCCAGCACCGCCCCGGCCACGAACAGCCCGATGATCACGGCGGAGCCCCAGGCGTACGAGTTGCCGCCCCAGCTCAGCGCGAGCAGCAGGCAGCTCACCCCGGCGACCAGCAGCGCCGCCCCGAGCCAGTCGATCGCATGTTCCCGCCGCTGGAACGGGATGAGCCGCATGACGTGGTAGCAGACCACGATGGCCAGGATCGCCAGCGGCACGTTCAGGTAGAAGATCCACCGCCAGTTGGCCTCGGCGAAGTAGCCGCCGACCAGCGGCCCGGCCACCGAGGCGATGCCGAACACCGCCCCGAACAGGCCCTGGTAGCGACCGCGTTCCCGGGGCGACACCACGTCCGAGATGATCGTGAACGCGAGCGTCATCAGGCCGCCCGCGCCGAGGCCCTGCACGCCCCGGGTCACGATCAACTGGGTCATGTCCTGCGACAGCCCGGCCAGCAGCGAGCCGAGCAGGAACGTCCCGATCGAGAAGAGGAACACCGGGCGGCGGCCGTACAGGTCGGCCATCTTGCCGTACAGCGGGGTGGAGGCGGTGGAGGCGAGCAGGTAGGCGGTGACCACCCACGAGTAGTGGTCGATCCCGCCCAGCTCGCCGACGATGGTGGGCAGCGCCGTGCCGACGATGGTCTGGTCCAGCGCGGCGAGCAGCATGCCCGTCATCAGGCCGAACATGAGCAGGCGTAGCTGCCGGGGGTGCAACACCGGGCTTTCTTGCGTGGTCATCCCGCCTTCTTTCCCGCCCGGCGCGGATCATGCGGGCCGGGCGGGAAGAAGCGTTCCCCGTTCAGTGGCGGCCCTCGGCGAACTCCTCGACGATCTTGGCGCAGAAGGCGGGCAGGTCATCCGGCTTGCGGCTGCTGACCAGCCCGTCGTCCGTGACGACCGGCTCGTCGACCCAGGTCGCGCCCGCGTTCGTCAGGTCGGTGCGCAGGCTCGGCCACGAGGTGATCCGGCGGCCCCGCACCACGTCCGCCTCGACCAGGGTCCACGGGCCGTGGCAGATCACCCCGACCGGCTTGCCGGCGTCGAAGAACGCCTTCACGAACCGGACCGCGTCCGGGTCGGTGCGCAGGAAGTCCGGGTTCGCCACCCCGCCGGGCAGCACCAGGCCGTCGTACCGGCCGGCGTCCGCGTCGGCGACGGTCACCTCGACGTCGTACGTCCCGCCGTGGTCCAGATGGTCGAATGCCTGGATCTTGCCCGGCTTGAGCGAGACCAGCTCCGCCGTCGCACCGGCATTCTCGACCGCCTCGCGCGGCCGGGTGTACTCGACCTCCTCCACGCCGTCGGTGGCCAGGAAGGCGATCCGCTTGCCCTGCAGTGTCGTGCCTGCCATGTCGTGTCTCTCCTCTCCGGGGTTCCTCTGGACGGTTCCCGGGGCCCGCCGCCCGAAACCGGCCCAGGTTTGATCCCGCAGGGCCGGGGGACCCGGGTGGCATGGCAGGAGCAGCAGCGGAAGAGCGCCGGCTCGCCACCGTCGTGGAGAGCTGGCTGGGCCGCCCCGTGCTGGTGATCGGCGACGCCATGCTCGACGAGTGGCGGTTCGCCGAGTCCGACCGGCTCTGCCGGGAGGCCCCGGCCCCCGTCCTCACCCTGCGCCGGCGCATCTCGGCGGCCGGCGGGGCGGCGAACACCGCCGTCAACGTGGCCGCCCTCGGCGGGCGGGCGGTGCTGGTCGCCCCGGTCGGCGCGGACGTCGCCGGGGACGAGCTGCACGACTGCCTCGACCGGGCCGGGGTCTGGGACCGCACCGTCGCCCAGCCCGGCCGGCACACCCCCGTGAAGCGGCGGATGCTCGCCGGCAACCAGATCCTGCTGCGCGAGGACTCCGGCGACCCCGACGACGCGCTCGACGGCGACGGGGTGCAGCGGCTGCTCACCGCCCTGGAGTGCGCCACCGAGGAGCTGCGGGCCGCCGCCGGGGGCGAGGCGCCGACCCTGGTGGTCTGCGACTACGGGCTGGGCGCGCTGCCCGCGCCCGTCCGCGCCTGGCTGGTCGCCGCCCGCGACCGGTACGCCACGATCGCCCTCGACGCCCACGACCTGGCCGACTGGCGGGGGCTCGCGCCGACCGTGGTCACCCCCAGCTTCGCGGAGGCGACCCGGCTGCTCGCCCGCGCCGCCTCGCGTACCGACTCGCACCTGCACCTGGACCACCCGGCGGCCGACCCGGCGGACGGCCCCTCGGAGCTGAGCGTGGGCACCGCGCCGGGCGCGGCGGGATCCCCGGCGGCCGCCGCACCGGCCGGAGCGCCGGGGGCCGGAGCGCCGGGGGCCGGAGTGCCGGGAGCCGGAGCACCGGGGGCCGGAGCGCCGGGAGCCACGCCGCCGCCGGCCGGGGTGCCGCTCGGCCCGCCCACGGGCGGGACCGGCGAGCCGACGCCCGGCGAGGACCGGGTGGCGATGACCGGCGACGGGCTCAGCGTCACCGGCACCGGCGTGACGGTGAGCGCCCTGGCCGGCGCCGGGGTGGACCGGGCCGTACTGGCCGAGGCCCGCCTCGCCGAGCTGCGCGCGCACACCGGCGCGGACGTGGTCGCGGTGACCCTGGACACCGAGGGCGCGGTGGTCGGCGGCGCGGACGGCGCCTCCCGGCGCAGCCACAGCACCCCGGTCCCGGCGAGCCACGCCGTCGGCGCGGGCGACGCCTACCTGGCCGCGATGACGCTGGCGCTGGCCGCCACCGCGCCCCTGCCGACCGCCGCGCAACTCGCCCAGCTCGCCGCCACCATCACCGTGTCCGACACCGGCACCTGCGTGTGCCGGCGGGAGGACCTGCTGCACGCACTCGGCGCGCGCGGCGACGACGCCGGGCACCCCGTGCTGGTGGCCCCGGACGAGCTGGCGGCCATCGTGGAGACCCAGCGCGGCGCGGGCCGGTCGGTGGTCTTCACCAACGGCTGCTTCGACGTGCTGCACCCGGGGCACGTGCGCTACCTGGAGCAGGCACGGGCCCTCGGGGACCTGCTGGTGGTGGCGGTCAACTCCGACGGCAGCGTACGCCGGCTGAAGGGCCCGGACCGGCCGGTCAACCCGGTGGAGGACCGGGTCGCGCTGCTCGCCGCGCTGGCCTGCGTGGACCACGTGGTGATCTTCGAGGAGGACTCCCCGGCGGACCTGATCGAGGTCGTCCGCCCCGACGTGTACGTCAAGGGCGGCGACTACCCGCCGGAGATGGTGCCGGAGGCCCCGCTGGTGCGCCGGCTCGGCGGGCAGGTCCGCACCCTCGGGTACGTGCCCGACCGCTCCACCTCCGCGATCATCGACCGCATCCGGGCGCACGGCCACGGGACCGTGCCGGGCGGGCCGGAGCGGGTGGACGCGCGCGGCCGATCGGCTGTCCCGGGCGAGCCGGAGCAGGTGGACGCCCACGGTTCCACGGCGTCGACGCCGGGCCGGCCGGCGTGAACCGACCGCTCGACCCCGGCGCTGGTGGCGTCGACCGGCCGCGTGCCCCCGCCTCGGATGGCGTCGGCCGACCGCTCGACCCCGGCACGGCCGACGGTTTCCGCCTCCCGCGGCAGCTCGACGTGCTGATCCCGACGCGCAACCGGCCCGCCGAGCTGGCGGTCACCCTCGCCGGGCTGGCCGCCCAGGAGGGCGTCGCCGGGTTCGGCGTGGTGGTCAGCGACCAGTCCGACGGGGACCCCGCGTACGCCCATCCGGCCGCCGCGACGATGGTGCGGGCGCTGCGCCACCGGGGCCACCCGGTGCTGCTGACCCGCCGGCTGCCCCGGCGCGGGCTGGCCGAGCACCGGGCGTACCTGCTGGACGCCTCGGTCGCCCGCTACGTGCTCTGTCTCGACGACGACGTCTGGCTGGAGCCGGGCACCCTGCGCCGGCTGGTCACCGCGATCGGCGAGCTGGGCTGCGGCTTCGTCGGCAACGCGGTGCACGGGCTGTCGTACGTCGACGACGTCCGGCCGCAGACCCACCGGCACTACGAGGAGTGGGCGGGCCGGCCGGTGCCGGAGCGGGTCCGTCCCGGCACGCCGCAGTGGGAGCGGGCGGCGATCCACTCGGCGGCGAACCTGCTGCACGTCACCGAGGGGCTGCGCCTGCCGGCGGGGGCGTGGCGGGCGTACAAGGTCTCCTGGGTCGGCGGGTGCGTGCTGTACGACCGGGCGGCGCTGGTCGACTCGGGCGGCTTCGACTTCTGGCGGCGGGTGCAGCCCAACCACCAGGGCGAGGACGTGGCCGCCCAGCTCGCCGTGCTGGAGCGCCACGGCGGCGCGGGCGTCCTGCCCAGCGGCGCCTATCACCTGGAATCGCCGACCACGGTCACCGAGCGGGACGTCGAGGCGTGGGAGGTCGTGCTCGCCGACTCCCCCGAGCGGGTGTGAGAAGGGGACCCTTCTCGACCGTATGCGTTAACAGGGGGCCCTTCCTTACCCGGCCAGCAGGTCGTGCGCCGCCTCCAGCACCTCGATCGACGGCACGTCGGCGACGAACGAGTCCCGGTGCGGGCACTCGCCGTCGCCGGGGCGGTGCGGGTAGATCCCGGGGGTGCAGTCGACGCCGCAGACCGGGCAGCGCACCGTCCAGGAGGCGATCGGGCGGTGCCGGCCGCGCAGCAGGTGCCCCCCGTTGATCAGGTTGCCGATCCAGTAGACGCCCACGGTGGGGGTGCCGACGGCGGCGGCCAGGTGCAGCGGGCCGGTGTCGTTGGAGACCACCAGCGCGCAGCCGGCGTAGCAGGCGGCGAGCCCGCCGAGGCCGAGCGCGCCGACGAGCGGGCGCACCGGCACGCCGGCCGCCGCGACCACCCGGTCCACCACGTCCCGTTCGGCGGGGGTGCCCGTGACCAGCACCTCGTAGCCGTCGCCGGCCAGGGCGCGGGCCACCTCGGCGAACCGCTCGGCCGGCCAGCGCCGCCGCGTGTCGGTGGCCCCGGGGTGCAGGGCCACCCGGGGCCGCCCCGGCGGGCCGAGCACCGCGTCGGCCTCGGCCCGGTCGGCGTCGGTGACCGCCAGCACGGGGACGATCCCGGCGGGCGGCGCGCCGACCAGGCCGACCACCTCCAGGTAGCGCAGCACCTCGTGCTGGTAGTAGACGTAGCGGATCCACCGGTCCAGCGGCGGGGCGTCCTCGGCGCGCAGCCCGGCGGTGACCCGCGCGCCGAGGCCGCCGACGATCGGGTTGGAGTTGCCCCCGCCGCCGTGCAGTTGCAGGGCCAGGTCGAAGCGTTCGGCGCGGGCGGCGGCGAGGAAGTCGCCCATCGACGTCTCCGGCTCGCCCGCGCCGGGCTCGCGGATGCCGGGCGCGGGCGGGACCACCAGCACCCGGTCCACCGGGCCGGGCCGGTCGCGCCAGAGCTGCGCGTGCCACGGCGCGCCGAGCAGCACGATCTCCGCCTCCGGGTACGCGGCGCGCAGCGCCTCCAGGGCGGGCAGGATGAAGATGAAGTCGCCGAGCGCGTTGGCGCGCAGCACGGCGATCCGCGCGACGTCGGGGACGCGCTCGCCCAGCACGGCCGGTGCGGCGGCACCGCCCTGCGGGCCGGACGTCGACGGGGTGACCATCTCTGCCCGACCCGCTACGGCCGGTCGATCTCGTCGACGGCCGTGTCCGGGTGGTGCAGCTCCCGGTCGGCGGCGGGATCGACGGGGGCGGGCGTGCCCGTCGAGCCGGTGCTCGTCCGGTGGCCCTGGCCGGTGCCGGCTCCCCGGTGTGCCGGGCCCCCGTCGGCTCCCCGGTAGCCGGTGCGGCCGACGGTGATGGTGCGCGGGGTGGGCCGGGCCGCCCGGGGCAGCCGGACCCGGAGCAGGCCGTGGTCCATCACGGCGTCGATGCGGTCGGGGTCCACCCGGGCGGGCAGGCCGACGCGGTACTCGAAGCCCCGGGTCTCGAAGCCGCCGGGGATGCCCTGGTCGGCGTTGACCTCGGCCTCCGACCGGGCCCGGACGCACAGCTCCTGGTCGTCCAGCTCGACGGCCACCTCCTCGGGGGCGACGCCGGGCAGCCGGACGACGACCTCCCAGCCGTCGGCGGTCTCGCCCAGCTCCACCTCGGGCGGGCCGGACCGGCCGCCGCCGACGAGGCGGCTCAGCTCGGCGCGCAGCGACTGGAGCTCCCCCATCGGGTCCCAGCTCTGCTGCCGGCCGCGCCAGCCACGGCCGTCGGGCTGCTGGCTCATCGCACGTCTCCGATCCGCTGGCCGGCCGCCCGGGGCCGCAGCGAGCTGGGCGCGTCGAGGTCGGCGTCGGTGTCGACGCCGACGCCGAGCCGGTCGACCAGTTCGCCGCCGAGCCAGGCGCTCGCGCCGAGGATGGCCAGCGCGACGACCTCGATGGCGATCAGCGCGCCGCCGGCGGCCCGCGACTCGGCGTTGAGCCGGACCACCCAGACGGCGGCGAAGAGGAGGATCACGGCGAGGTTCGCGGCGGCGTGGGTGAGGCCCACCCGCTTGGCGCGGGTGCCGGTGGGGATGGCCAGCAGGTCGAACGCGCCGGCCGCCGCGGCCAGCAGGCCGCCGATCAGGCCGACGGTGATGTTCCAGTACGCCACCTCGCCGAGGAAGGCCGGGCCGCCGACGGTGTCGACGACGTCGAAGATCACGGCGGTGACCAGCAGGCCGACGGGGAACGTGATCAGCATCGGGTGCACGGGGTGCCCGAGCACCTTGAGTCGGCTCTCCATCGCGGCCTCCGTTGGTCGGTCCGTGCACGGTTGCGGGCTGGGCTGCTGTTCCGGCTGGGCTGCTCGTGGGGCTCGGCGGCTGCGTGGGGCCGTACCCGGGACGCCGGGTGACAAACCTCGCGCTCGCGGCGCTTCGCCTAGGCTCGACCCGACGGGCCGGGCAGCGCCGCCGCGGGCCGCCACCGGAATCAACGGTTACGGGGAGGCTGACGTGACGGTGGAGATCACCTCGCACGAGGAACTGCGCGAGCTGCTGGGGGCGCCGATGCCCCGGGCGGTGACCAAGGAGCGGCGGGCCCTGCACGAGCGGGACCGGCAGTGGCTGGCGGCCTCGCCGTTCTGCCTGGTCGCCACGGCCGGGGCGGACGGGGCCTGCGACGTCTCGCCGAAGGGCGACCCGCCCGGCTTCGCCCTGGTCCTGGACGACACGACGATCGCGATCCCGGAGCGCCCGGGCAACCGGCGGGCGGACGGCTACCACAACATCGTGGACAACCCGCACGTCGGGTTGATCTTCCTGATCCCCGGCCGGACGGACACGCTGCGGATCAACGGCCGGGCCCGCCTGGTGCGCGACGCCCCGTTCTTCGACGACATGGTGGTCCGGGGCCACCGGCCCGTCCTGGCGATCGTCGTGGAGATCGAGCAGATCTTCTTCCACTGCGGGAAGGCGTTCCTCCGCTCGGAGCTGTGGCGGCCGGAGACCTGGCAGCCCGACGCGCTGCCGTCCCGGGCCCGGCTGGCCAAGGAGCTCGAGGTCCCGACGGAGAGCCTGGAAGACCTGGAGGTCTACTACGGCCCGGCATACGAGCGCAAGATCTACGGCTGACGCGAATGTCGGGGAGGTGGCGGTATCCCCGGCTCCGGACACCGCCACCTCCCCGACACGATCTCGTCAGCCACCCACGCTGTGCAGGTCCTCCAGCACGGAGGCCGGCACCGGCCTGCCGAGCATCGCGCAGACGGACGCATCGGTGGCGGCCATGGCCACCCGGTAGTAGCGGTCCCAGCCGGCGTTGGGCTGGGCGTCGAACGGCTCCGCGTTGGCGACGCTGACCACGGTGCGCCGGCCGTCGGCGGTCGCCAGGGCGATGCTGTGGTGGCCGAGGGTGTCGCCGCCGTGGCCCCACACCGTGCCGCACGCCGAGTCGAGCCTGATCAGCCCGAGGCCGTAGCCGCCCTTCATGGGGAAGTCCGCCGGCAGCTCGACCGTGGTCGTCATCTGCCTGAGCTGCTCGGCCGAGAACAGCTCGCCCCGCAGCACGGCGGAGAAGAACCGGGCGAGGTCGTCGGTGGTGGAGATGACGGCCCCGGCGGCGCCGCCCCAGCCGCCGATCGGCCAGGTGGCCGTGTCGACGTAGCTGGGCTGCGGGCCGGCGAGCCTGACCCCGTAGCCGTGGGCGTAGCCGGGCCCGGTGTGGACCGCGCGCGGGTCGGCGAAGTAGGTGTGCCGCAGGCCCAGCGGCGCGGCGATGCGCTGCCGCACCAGCTCCGGCAGGCCCCTGCCGGTCAGCTTCTCGATGATCATTCCGAGCAGCGTGTAGTTGGTGTTCGAGTAGGACCAGCCCGTGCCCGGCGCGAAGTTCGGCTCGTGCGCGAACGCCACGGCGAGCAGCTCCGCCTCGGTCCACACCCGCTGCGGGTCGCTCGCCAGGCCGGCCATGAACGCCTCGTCGCCGGTGTAGCTGAACAGGCCGCTGGTGTGGTTGAGCAGCATCCGGACGGTGATGTTCCGGCCGTTCGGCACGACCTGCGGCAGATACCGGGAGACCGGCGCGTCCAGCCTGAGCTGCCCACGGTCCACCAGTTGCAGGGCGAGCACCGCCGTGAACGTCTTCGTGTTGCTGCCCGCCTCGAACTGGTCGCGGGCGGCCATGCGTCGCCCGGTGGAGATGTCCGCGAGCCCGGCGGCCGTACGGGTCACCCGGGGGCCGTCGCTGATCCGGGCCGCGTACCCGGGCGGGCCGACCGCCATCATCCGGCGGGCGACGTCCTCCAGCACGGGGTTGCCGCCCCGCTGGGCGGGGGCGGACGCGGCCGGGTGCCCGTCGGCCCCGGCGGCGGTGGCGACCCCGGGGGCGGCCAGCACGGCCGCGGCGGTCGCCAGGATCGCGGTGGCGCGCATCAGGCGGGACTGCTTGGGGGTGGTGTTCCGCGTCGTCGTCATGCATTCGAGCATGTCGACCTTCCGGCGTCGGGTCATTGCCGCCCACTGCCCGACCGTCGTCCAGGGCACACCACCGTCCACGGTGGTGCCAGCACTACCCGCGCCGCGCTGCGGTAGCGTCGCGGGCGTGCTGATCCGGGAGTTCACCGACGCCGACTGGCCCCGGGTGTGGGAGATCGTCGCCGAGGTCGTCCGGGCCGGGGACACCTTCACGTACGACCCGGCGACGACCGCCGAGCAGGCGTACGACATCTGGGTGGAGCACCCGCCCGGGCGGACCGTCGTGGCGGTCGACGGTGACCGGGTGCTGGGCACGGCCAAGATGGGCACCAACCGGCCGGGGCCGGGATCGCACGTGGCCACCGCGAGTTTCATGGTGGCCGCCGCCGCCCGCGGGCACGGGGTCGGCACGGCCCTGTGCCGGCACGCGCTGGACTGGGCGCGCGGGCGCGGCTATGCCGGGATGCAGTTCAACGCGGTGGCCGAGTCCAACCACGCGGCGGTCGCAATCTACCGCCGGCTCGGGTTCGAGGTGGTCGGCACCGTGCCCGGCGCGTTCGCGCACCCGACCCTGGGCCGGGTCGGCCTGCACGTCATGTACTGCGCGTTCTGACTACTCCCGCCAGCCGTCGGCGTTGCCGAACGACTCCCGGGAGATGCCCGACCCGGTGTGCGGCCAGTCGCCGAACAGCTTGTCGTGCAGGTGCGCGAACAGGTAGCAGATGCTCTCGCACTCGGCGTCGGTGACCGCCAGGTCGGGGTTGGCCCGCACCGCCTCGTAGAACTCGCGGCCGAGGGCGACGATGTGGCCCCGGGCGTAGAGGAAGCCGTCGTCGGAGCCGTCGGTGACGGCGTGGATGTCGGCGCGGTCGAGGTCGTAGAGCTTCCGCTCGACCACCCGGTCCAGGGCGGTCAGCTCCTCGCTCGACAGGTCGGCGGCGAGGGCGCGCAACTGGTCGACGAACGGGTCCAACCACTCGTCGAGGGCGTCCGGGTCGACGTCGCCGGCCGCCGGGTCCCGCTCCCGCAGGGCCCGGCGCAGCGCCGCCGGCTCGGGGCCCAGCCGCTCCCACGCGGCTTCCACCATGGCCCAGAACCGGGCCTCGTCCTCGACACCGGGCAGCTTCGCGACACCATCCACCGACACGCTCATGAGCCGCAGGCTAGCGGGCGGCACCGACATCCTCCCCGGGCGGGCGGAGCGGCTACCGGTGGCGGGCCAGCAGGTCGGCCACGGTGGCCGGCGAGTACACCCGGCCACGGGCAAGCACCGCCACGACCAGCGGGGCGAGCACCGCGACCAGGCCGAGCAGCGCGGTCTGCTGGTCGGCCGACACCGGCAGCCCGAAGGCGACCAGCAGGCTGAGCACGGCGGCACCGGCGGCGGTGACCCCGCCGACGGTCAGCAGCGGCTCGGAGGCCGCCGCCGCGTGCGCGGGAAGGGGAACGGGAACGGACTCGGGCATGACGGGCCTCCTAAGGGCTCGGTCGCGGACATCGGTCGTTCATTCGGTCACGCAGGCGACGATGCGCTGCGGGCCGTCGGCGGTGACGACGGTGACGACCTGTGCGGTCGTACCGTCAGGGCACCAGGGCCCCGGCGGACCGCTCGGACCGCTCGGGCCGACTGGGCCGACCGGGCCGTCCGGGCCGGCCTCGCCCTGCGGCCCCATCTCGCCCCTGGGCCCCTCCGGCCCGGACGGCCCCGGCGGGCCCACGGGACCACCCGGACCAGCCGGACCACCCGGGCCAGCCGGGCCAGCCGGGCCGGCGGATCCGGCGGGGCCGGACGGCCCCTGCGGGCCCTGCTCACCGCGCGGTCCCGGCGGGCCGGTGGGACCGGCGGCACCGTCGAGGCCGGGCACCCCCGGTGGCCCTGGCGGACCGGCCGGGCCGGGATCCCCGGGTACGCCCTTCAGGTCCTCCGGGTCGACGACGCACGTCCCGCCGAGCTGCCGGACCTGCTGGCACAGTTGCTCGGCGCCGGACACGGCGGTGGCCGCCCGCTGCTGCTGCTGGACGGTCTGCCGCCCCATCGACGCCGCCCACCAGCCGATCGTGGCGGCGATGAGGGCGGTGGCCGCGACGGCGATCACCGCGCGGCGGCGGCCGAGGCGGTTCATCCGTAGCCGTAGCTGAAGGGTTTCGTCGGTCACGCATCACCGCCTGGCTCGTGCGGACGCAGTCTCGTCAGTTCCCGCAGCAGGGAGTCGGCATGGTCCTCGGCCGCCCGCCGGGCGGACCGCGCCTCGTCCACGGCCTGCTGGAGGGTGTCGAGCCGGGCCTCGGCGGCCGAGCGGCGCACCTCCGCCTCGTCGGCACGCCGCTCGGCCCGGTCGATGGCCTCCTGGTACTCCTTGCGGTCGGCCCGGTTCGCGTTGAGGAGGTACAGGACGACCATGACGAGCAACCCGCCGGCTCCGACCGCGCCGAGGCCACCGGGCGGGACGAGAGTCGCCAGGTCCACACGACGTCAGCTCGACAGCCGGGCGGTCAACTCGTCGACGACCTTGCGGGCCATGTCCTGCGGCACCGCCGCCGCGATGGCCGCCGGGGTGAGCCCGGCGGTCGCCAGCGCCTCGGCGAGCCGCTGCGGGGACAGGCCGGCGAGCACCCCGGCGACGATGGCGGGCTCGTCCGTCCAGTCCTTGCCCTGCAGGGTGGTGACCCCGGCGACGACGCCGTCCAGGCGGGCCATCAGGTAGTCGAGCTTGGCGACGAGGCTGTTGCTGGCCGCCGCCGGACCGGCACCGTCCGGGTCGACGGCTCGGCCCATGCTGCTCCCGCCGTAGAACGTGCCTAGGTAGACCTGGTGGATTTCGTTCTCGGCCTTCTCGCTCATGTCGTCCTCCGGTGTCGGGGGGCTGATCAGCCCAATTTCGGTCAGGTAGCGGCGGAACAGCGGAGTCTGGTCCCGGCCCGCCTTGGTCGAGTCGCGGAAGAAGCTGAAGTGGGTGTGCCAGAGGTGGGAGCTGTCGCCGGTGCTGCGCTTGCCGAGCCGGTCCCACCGCTTGACCGTCTTGCCGTCGGGGGAATAGATGATCTCCCTGATGTCCCGCGTGTCGGCCGTGCCGGCGGTGCACTGCTGCACACACCAGACCGAGAACGAACGCAGGTCGTGGGTGCGGCCGCCGGACTTCACGCTGAAGCCGCCGACGTCCAGGGCTGACGCGTCGAGGGTCAGCCCCGAGCTGTCCCGGGTGGACTCCACCACGGAGTAGTCACCGGGCACGACGCGGTCGGAGCCACAGTGGTAGCCGCCCCGGTGCGAGGCGTCGCCCACGATGCCGACCTCCGCTGGTTCCAGGTCCTGCGGGCGTGAGGTCTTCGGGTCGACGTCCAGGTGGGTCAGGAGCAGGCTTCGGACGGCCATCAGGTTCGCCGGGGCCCGGGTCATGGGCGCTCCCTTCGGGTAGTTGGGAGCCGGGCCAGATGACTACCGAGTACGCATACCCTCCGTTAGGCACAAGCCCGACCAAGTGGTGCACAACGGCGGGCAGTTGACCCAAGGGTAACTAGATAATCACGCTTTCACCAGGGCAAACGCCCCAGCTTCGGATAGTGCAATCCAAGCCCTGACCTGCCCGAACACCCGGACCGGCGGGCCGGATCCGCCACTAGGCCGACATCGCCGGCGGGCGTCGCCGCCTCCAGACGTAGGCGAGGACGAGGGCGGCCAGACCCAGGAGAGCCAGAGCGGCGGCGACGGCCGCGCACACGGCGAGCCGGCGTTCGGCCGCCGCGACGTTCGCGGCGTGCTGTTGCAGCATCTCGGGCGTCGGGTCCTGATAGGGCAGTGACGTCCCGGCCACCTGCAGCAGGGGCAGGCACGGCAGCAGGCAGGAGGCGAGGAGCAGGAGAACCCCGACGGACATCGCCACGCGGCTACGGGACATCACGACAGGCTCCCACAGCCCGCCCACCCCCGGACCAGCCGGTGCGCGGGGCGCGGGGCAGCCGCCACCCACGGTGACCCCGCGCCCGCCCTCGCCCACACCTCGCGCCCCCTTTGCTCTGCACCCATATCCGCAGCACCAGCGCCGACCTGCATCTCCGCCACGGTGACGCAGTGCGCGGCGAGGGACGGCCGATCACGTTGGGTAAGCCGTTGCGTATCTGGGTGCAGAGCAAAGGGAGCGGGACGGGTGGCGCCGCCCGGTGGAGGCGAACCCGTGTCACGCCGGGCGGGAGAGCTTGCGGCGCGGCGGCCGCACCCGGCAGGGCCCGGCCCGGGCGGCGGCGCGGCGCGACCGATACCGGAAACGACGAAGCCCAGGCCATCTGACCTGGGCTTCGTCACCGAGCCGCCTGACGGAATCGAACCGTCGACCTACGCATTACGAGTGCGTCGCTCTAGCCGACTGAGCTAAGGCGGCAACGATCGTCAAGTGTACGGCACGCCCTCGCCTCCACCACAGCGGGATGCCTCCCGTAACGGAACGACGGCGGGAACAGCCACGGCGACGGGTACCCGCGCCCGGCATCCGGGCCCAGCGGCACCCGGACCCCGGCACCCAGGCCCGGCAACCGGACATCCGGCCCGTCCCTGCTCACACCCGACAGCGGATCGGCCCCACCCGGACTACGCTGCGGCTGGTGACCGACGATCGCACCCCCGTCGACGGCCCGGCCCCTCTCGATGATCCCGACGACGAGCGCGCCTTCGCCCGCACGGCCCGCCGGCCGCGCAGCATCGACCCGCCGGAGTTGGGCTTCACCCCGCGCAGGCCCGTGCCGTGGCTCGCGCCGCTCCTGCTGATCAGCACCGGCCTGCGTACGCTGCTGGCGATGCTGTTCGGGGCGTACCTGGACAAGCGGGAGCTGCAGAACTCGCTGGAGGCCCGCATCGAGCGCCAGGTCGGGCCGGACGGCGGGCTGTGGCTGGACTACGTGGCCGACCTCGGCGACGGCTTCGACGCCACCTACTCGGTCGCGTACCTGCTCGCCCAGCCGGAGCTGACCGTCGACGGGCACCGGCTGCCCCGCGCGCAGACCCTGGTGATGGGGGGCGACCAGGTCTACCCGTCGGCCTCCTACGAGGCGTACGAGGACCGCTGCAAGGGGCCGTACCAGGCCGCGCTGCCGGTCACGCCGCCCGAGCGGCCCACGCTGTTCGCGGTCCCCGGCAACCACGACTGGTACGACGGGCTGACCGCCTTCCTGCGGCTGTTCGTCCGCTCCCGGGACCGGCACTTCGGCGGCTGGGGCACCGGCCAGTCCCGCTCGTACTTCGCCGTCGAGCTGCCCGCCGACTGGTGGCTGCTGGGCCTCGACGACCAGTCCGGCTCGTACCTGGACGACCCGCAGCTCACCTACTTCGACACGGTCGCGAAGCGGCTGGGGCCGGGCAGCCGGGTGATCCTGGCCGTGCCGGCGCCGACGTGGGTCAAGGCCGTCGACCACCCGACGGCGTACGACTCGATCGACTACTTCATCCGCACCATCGTCGCGCCGACCGGGGCGCGGGTGCGGCTGCTGGTCTCCGGCGACCTGCACCACTACGCCCGGTACGCCGGCCCGGACCGGCAGCTCGTCACCTGCGGCAGCGGCGGGGCCTACCTGTACCCGACCCACCACCTGCCGGAGCGGATCGAGGTGCCCCCGCGCGACACCCTGTCCCGGCGGGCCAGCCGCAGCCTCCCGTACGACCTCGCGGCCACCTTCCCCGACCGGGCCCGCTCCCGCCGGTACGGCTGGGGCGTCTTCGCCCGGCTGCCGAGACGCAACCCGGGCTTCGGCACCCTGCTGGGCACCGTGCACACCCTGCTCATGCTGGCCATGGCCGGGGTGGCGGCGGGCCGGGCCGGCGGCACCGAGCAGCGGCTGCTGAGCGTCCCCCTGGTGGCGATGCTGCTGGTGACGATGCTCGGTGCGGTCTTCTTCGCGAAGCCGCCGAGCGCGGGCGGCAAGCGGCACGTGCGGCACTGGATCCTCGGCGTCACGCACGGGCTAGCGCAGGTGGCGCTCGCCGCCGCCGGCACCTGGGCCTGGCTGTCGGTGCCCCTGCACGACTGGCCGTGGCCGCTGCCCGTGGCCGCCGCGGCGGTGGTGTACGGCCCGCTGATCGGCTTCCTCGCCACCGAACTGGTGGCGGCGTACCTGCTGGTGGCGGCGGCGTTCGGGGTCAACGTCAACGAGCTGTTCGCCGGTCAGGGCATCGACGACGCGAAGGCGTTCCTGCGGATGCGCATCGACCCGGACGGCACGCTCACCGTCTACCCGGTCGCCGTGGACCGGGTCGCCCGCGACTGGCGGCCGAACCCCGACGGGTCCCCGACCGCGTCCTGGCTGACCCCGAAGGAGCCGCTGACCCCGCGCCTGGCCGAGCCGCCGATCGTGCTGGAGCCCTGAGCCGGCTCAGGCGTTGTAGCGCTGGTCGTGGGCCTGGCGGGAGCCGCAGACGGCGGCGCGGGAGCACATGGAACGCGAGCCGTCGGCGTCCAGCCGGACGGTGACCGCGTCGCGGGGGACGCTGTGCCCGACGACCCGGCCGTCGCCCTCGGGGGTCGACACCCGGCTGCCGACGGGCGGGGCCGACTCCTGGAACTTCTGGTAGAGCGGGTGCTCGTACTTCAGGCAGCACATCAGCCGGCCGCAGGCCCCGGAGATGCGCAGCGGGTTGAGCGGCAGGTCCTGGTCCTTCGCCATCCGGATCGTCACCGGCTCGAAGTCGGTGAGGAAGGTGGCGCAGCACAGGTCGCGCCCGCAGGAGCCGATGCCGCCCTGCACCCGCGCGGAGTCGCGGGCGGAGAGCTGGCGCAGCTCGACCCGGCAGTGCAGGGTGGCCCCCAGGTCGCGCACGAGGGACCGGAAGTCGACCCGGTGCGGGGCGGTGAAGTAGACGGTGGTGCGGTCACCGCCGCCGTCGGCGGTGGCGAGCACGTGGTCGACGGCGACCACCTTCATCGGCAGGCCGTGCTCGCGGATCAGCCGCTTCGCGGCCACCTTCGCCTCGGCCTTGCGCCGCCGCAGCAGCTCGTCGCGGCGCAGGTCGTCGTCGGTGGCGAGGCCGGCGAGCCGGGGAAAGCCGTCGGTGTCCTCACCGACCCACTGCGCGGCCCAGACGCACTCCGCCACCTCGGGGCCGTCGTCGGTGGGGACCAGCACCCGGTCGCCCACCTGCGGGCGGAACTCGCCCGGGTCGAGGTAGTAGAGGCGCCCGTACCGGTTGAAGCTGACCGCGCAGAGCATGCCCATGCCTTCACCCTACGACGCGGTGCGGCCCGATACCCACCCCCGCGTCACCGCCCGGTCACCGGACCCGCAGCGGGGAGCCGTGGTAGGGCCCGCCGACCGTCGACCCGCGCCAGGTGGTCTCCGCGAGGCTCGGCGACCACTGGCGCAGCAGCGTCTCCGCCCCGTCGTAGGCCACGCCGAGCACGGCCAGCACCCGGTGGGCGATGTCGGCCGCCGCGAGCAGCCCCGCCCCGCCCGGCCCGGCCCCGCCTGTGGTGGCGGTGGCGGTGGCGGCGCGCACCCGGACCGCCTCGGCGGAGCCGAGCACGTCGGCGAGCGCGCGGGCCAGCGCGAGGCGGCTACCCTCCACCCAGTCGGCGAGGGCGTCGGCGTAGCCGGCCGTGGCCTCCAGCCGGCCCACCAGGCTCTCGGGGCCCTCGTCGAGGTGGCGCAGCAGAACCGCGCGCGCCTGGTCGTACGCCGAGGCCGCCGGCCCGGACCAGGCGGCGGGGTCGGTGAGGGTGCGGCTGACCTCGTCGTACGCCCGGACGAGCCCGCGCACCGCGTGGCCGGCGCCGGCCAGCGGGGCCGGGTGCAGGTCGAGGAAGCCCCGCACGGCGTCGCCGGGAAGCACCTGCATGCGGCGCAGCAGCGGCCAGAGCCGGTGCCCCTCGGGTGCCCCGCCGGCGAGCAGCGTGTCGACGCGGTCGAGCAGGTCGAGCCCCGGCTCGGCGAGGCGGTCGAGGGCGTCCATCAGAACTCCCGGCCCAGCCGGCGGCGGACGGCGTCGTCGACCCCCGAGTAGCGGTCGGCGGCGGTGCGCACCGCGGACGCGGCGGCGGCGAGGCGGGACGCGGCGACGGTCGCCTCCCGGGCCCGGTCGCCGGTGGCGTCGGTCCACCGCCGGTGCAGGGCCCGGCCGATCTCGCCGGGTCGCCCGGGGACGTGCGCGCCGAACGCCGGGTGCGGCGGGTCGGTGGCGGTCACGGCGCGGGCCAGCGCCTCCAGGGTGGCGCCGGCCTCGTCCAGCCGGGCGGCGAGGGCGCGCAGCTCGTCCACGTCAGGCCCCCGCGAGGGGCCGGTAGGCGGCGAACGTCTCGTTGTGCAGCTTCTCCCGGGCCCACTGGGCCGCGTCGGCGGCGGCGGCCACGGCGGCGCGCACGGAGGCGGCCACGTCGCGGTGGTGGCGCTGGTGCAGCGGGCCGAGGAAGCGCACGTCGGTGATCCGGCCGTCGGCGGTGACCGCGACCTCGACCAGGCCGTCCGGGGAACGCACGGTGACCTCCACGGTCGCCACCGCCTGGTCGAACTCGGCCTGCAACGCCTCGATGCGGCGGTAGCGCCGCACCGCCTCCTCGATCCAGGCCTCGTCGATCTCCCCCCGAGGCATCGCGGACTCCTCCCGGCAGTGCACTCACTGAGTGTGCCGCCACGGTCACCACGGCATCACCGGACCGTACCGCACACCAATCGGGCCTGTCGATGCCCTGTGGACGGAGCAGGGGTGGGCGGTTCAGCCCTTCCAGAGGGCCAGCATCATCGCCTCCACGGCGATGCGCGGCTTGACGTTGGACTCGATGGCGGACCGGCACTCCAGCACGGCCTCCAGCCGGCGCAGCGCCCCCTCGGCGTGCCACTTCTGCCCGCCCGCCTCGGTCAGCGCGGCGGTGTCGGTGTGCACGGGGGCGACGGGCGCGCGCAGCGCCGCGACGAGGGCGTCGCGGTAGAAGCCGGCGAGGTCGACCAGGGCCCGGTCCAGGGCGTCGCGCTGGGCGCGGGTGGCCCGCGACTTCTGCCGCTTCTCCAGGTCCTTGAGCTGGCCGGCGGCGCCGCGCATCGCGCCGGCCGCGCCCCGGCCCGTGCCGCCCGCGCCGAGCGCCGTCTGCAACGCGGCCTTCTCCGCCTCGTCGAGTTCGGCGACGGACGCGGCGGCCTCCGCCTCGGCGGCCTCGATCAGCGCGGACGCCGCGTCGAAGGCGGCGCCCACCCCGGTGAGTCGGCGGGGCACGGCGAGCACGGCGTCGCGCCGGCTGCGGGCCTGCGGGTCGCCGGTGAGCCGCCGGGCCCGGCCCACGTGCCCCTGCGCGGCCGCCGCCGCCCACCGCGCCACATCCGGCGCGATCCCGTCCCGGCGGACCAGCACCTCGGCCACCGCCTCGGGCGCGGGCTGCCGCAGCGGTACGACCCGGCAGCGCGACCGGATGGTCACCGACACGTCGTCGGGGTGGGTGGACGGGGCGCAGAGCAGGAACACCGTGCGCGGTGGTGGCTCCTCGACGGCCTTGAGCAGCGCGTTGCCGGCCGCCTCGGTGAGCCGGTCGGCGTCGGAGATGATCACCACCTGCCAGCGCCCGCCGGACGGGGTGCTGGCCGCCCGCAGCACCAGGGCACGCATCTCGCCGACGCCGATGCTGAGCCCCTCGGGTGCGACGAGCCGCACGTCGGCGTGGGTGCCGGCCATCGTGGTGTGGCAGCCGGGGCAGGTGCCGCACCCGGTGCCGTACGCGCACTGGAGGGCGGCGGCGAAGGCGCGGGCGGCCAGCGAGCGGCCCGAGCCGGGCGGCCCGGTGAAGATCCACGCGTGGGTCATCCCGGCCCCGGGGTCGGCGGCGGGCTCACCGCCGGGGGTGGCCTGCCGGAGCTGGGCGGCGGCCGCCGCGGCGGCCCGGCGCAGCGTGGCGACCGCGTCGTCCTGCCCGACGAGGTCGGCGAAGACGCCCGGCGGGCTGGCGGGGGCTCCCGACGGGGCGGCGGTTTCCGGCGCGGCGGCTGCGGAGACGTCCGGCATCAGGTGCGGTGCTCCATCGTCACCAGCTCCGAGTCGGATAACTCGGGCTGCACCGAGGTGTCGGGCCCCTGGGCGGGCCGGGGGTGCACGATCCCGGCCGGGTCGACCAGGAACTCCTCCACCCGGCGGGCGACCAGCGCGGCGGTCTCCTCGACCGGGCGGGAGGCGTCCAGCACCAGGTAGCGCTTCGGGTCGTTCGCGGCGAGGTCGAGGAAGGCGTACCGGACCCGCTCGTGGAAGGCGACGGACTCGGCCTCCAGCCGGTCGGGGCCCTCGTTGCGGGCAGCGACCCGGGACAGGCCGGTGTGCGGCTCCACGTCGAGCAGCACCACCAGGTCGGGCTTGAGCCCGCCGGTGGCCCAGGAGGAGAGCCAGGAGACCTCGTCGACGGGGAGCGTCCGCCCGGCCCCCTGGTAGGCCAGGGACGAGTCGACGTACCGGTCGCTGATCACCACCGCGCCCCGGACGAGCGCCGGCCGGACGACGGTGGCGACGTGGTGCGCCCGGTCGGCGGCGTAGAGCAGGGCCTCCGCGCGCGGGGACGGGCCCTCGGCGGTCGCGTCGAGCAGCAGGGCGCGGATCCGCGCGCCGACCTCGGTCGCGCCCGGCTCCCGGGTGACCACCACCTCGCGCCCCTGCCCGCGCAGCCGCTCGGCGAGCGCGGCGAGCTGGGTGGACTTGCCGGCCCCCTCGCCGCCCTCGAAGACCACGAAGAGCCCGCTGGAGACGAAGTGCTCGGCCGGCATCAGGGGGCGGCCCCGGATCGACCCCCACAGGTCGGCGAGGACCGGCACGCCCTTCTTGTCGTCCATCTGGCCGAAGGCGCTGATGCCGGCGAAGATGCCGGCGGCACCGGCGGCGAGCAGCAGCAGCCGGGTGGAGGAGACGGAGATGCCGAGGTCGGCGATGGTCAGCTTGCGGGAGCCGCCGACGCCGACGAGGAGGCTGCTCAGCGCGATGGCGAGGATCAGCACCAGCCGGGTGCCGATCTGCACCACCGCGAAGACCCGGCCGCGCACCTCGTCGGCGACCTCGCCGCCGAGCAGCGTGGTGCCGGCGAGGAAGGCCATCCCCGCGCCCGCCCCGACCAGGATCGCGCCGAGCATCGCCATGGACAGGTGCACGGCGAACGCGAGCACCAGCACTGACGCGCTGGCCAGCACGATGCTCATGCCGAACCAGCGCCGCCGGGACATGTCCCGGACGATCATCGGGCCGAGCCCGATGCCCAGGGCGAGGCCGATGAACATCGCGCCGAAGAGCAGGTAGAAGGCGGCGTCACCGGCACCGAGCGAGGCGGCGAAGAACTTGGCCGTGCCGATCACGATGCCGCCGCCGGCGAACGCGCCGAAGATGCCGAGCACCAGGCCACGGACGAGCGGGGTCTGGCCGATGTATTTCCAGCCCTCGGTGAACTGGCGCATGACGCCCTGTTCGGTGCGCGCGGCCTCGCCGGCCTGCGCCTGGCTGATCTCCTTGATCCCGAAGGCGACGACCAGGGCGGTGGCGAGCCGGGAGAACGCGTTGAACCAGAGCGCGAGCTGCGCCGGCTCGGCCCAGGACGGCATCTCGCCGCCGGTGGCCGCCCGGACGCTGCGGTCGAGCAGGGCGAGGCCGAGCGCGGCGGCGATCGGGGTCAGCCCGTACGTGGTGATCAGGGTGAGCTGGTTGGCCGCCTCCAGCCGGGCGCGCGGGATGAGGTTGGGGACCGCGGCCTCCTTGGCCGGGATCCAGAGCAGGGTGATCGTCTCGATCAGGAAGGTGGCGACCGCCGCCCAGCCGACCACCAGCCCGCCGCTGGCCCCGGTGAGCGCGAACAGCGGGATGGAGGCGAACAGCAGGAAGCGCAGCACGTCACAGATGACCATGGTCCAGCGCCGGTCGAACCGGTCGGCGAGCACGCCGGCCACCGGGCCGAGGATCAGCGCGGGCAGCAGCCGGATCGCGATCAGGGTGCCGAACGCGGCGCCCTGGGCGGTGCTGCCGGAGACCTGGGCGGCGGCGAAGACCGAGGTGGCGAGCAGGCCGAGCCAGTCGCCGAAGGACGCGGCGCCGAGCACGATCCAGAGCCGGCGGAACGGTCGGATGCGCAGCACGGAACGGATCGCGGCGGCCCCGGACCGGTCGGCCGGCTGCGTCCCCGCCGGCTGCGTGCCCGCCTGGGTGCCGGTGCGGCCGGTGTCCTCGGCGCCGGGCGGGCCGGCCGACGGCGACTCGCCGGGCGACTCGCCGCTGTTCTGGCTTTCGATGGCCGTACCTCCACGTGCCGGCCCAACGTTGGGCATCCCGGTGCAACACTCTAGTCCCGGCCGGGGGACTTCCCGCCCGTGACAGTGCCTGCTCGCCGAGCCTAGGCCGCAGACGCCACCCGCCGCCGCCCGTGTCCCCGGGCCGCCGGGAGGAAGACGGTCCGGCAGACGCGAGGCTCTTTCACAA
Source organism: Micromonospora sp. DH13 (assembly GCF_020873825.1). Classification (NCBI taxonomy): domain Bacteria; kingdom Bacillati; phylum Actinomycetota; class Actinomycetes; order Micromonosporales; family Micromonosporaceae; genus Micromonospora; species Micromonospora sp. DH13. Next base: position 142,854 of record NZ_JAHWGR010000007.1, on the reverse strand, counting down.
TTGACCGATCGACAGTTAGCGTGCACACGTGACCAGCGAAGGCGACAAACTGCGCGTACGCCTGGAACGGGCGACCGCCCACCTCGACCCGCCGTACGCGGTGGTCGACCTGGCGGCGTTCGACGCCAACGCGGCGGCGCTGCCCACCCGGGCCGGCGGCAAGCCGATCCGGGTCGCCAGCAAGTCCGTCCGGTCCCGCGAGCTGCTCCGCCGCGTGCTGGGCCGCCCCGGCTGGCGGGGGGTGATGGCGTTCACCCTGCCCGAGGCGAGCTGGCTCGTCCGCGCCGGCGTGACCGACGACGCGCTGGTGGCGTACCCGACGGCCGACCGGGGGGCGCTCGCCGAGCTGGCCGCCGACGAGGGGCTGGCCGGGGCGGTCACGCTGATGGTCGACGGGACCGACCAGCTCGACCTCGTGGACGCGGTGTGCCCGCCGGGCCGCCGGCCCGCGCTGCGCGTCTGCATCGACCTCGACGCGTCCTGGCGGCCCCTGGGCAGGCGGGTGCACGTCGGGGTGCGCCGCTCACCGGTGCACAGCGCCCGGGCGGCCGGCGCGCTCGCCGCCGCGATCGCCGCCCGGCCGGGCTTCCGGCTGGTCGGGCTCATGTCGTACGAGGCGCAGATCGCCGGGCTGGGCGACGCCCCGCCGGGGCGGGCGGCCCTCGCCGCCGCGATCCGGGCCGCCCAGCGCGGGTCGTACCGCGAGTTGCTGGCCCGCCGGGGCGCGGCGGTGTCGGCGGTACGCGAGCACGCCGACCTGGAGTTCGTCAACGGCGGCGGCACCGGCAGCGTGGCGGCGACCAGCGCCGATCCCGCGGTCACCGAGGTCACCGCGGGATCGGGCCTGTACGGGCCGACGCTGTTCGACGCGTACCGGGCCTGGCGGCCCACCCCGGCGGCGTTCTTCGCCTGCGCGGTGGTCCGCCGGCCGACGCCGGAGCTGGCGACCGTGCTCGGCGGCGGCTGGATCGCCTCCGGCCCGCCCGCCGCCAGCCGGCTGCCCACCCCCTGGCTGCCGACCGGGCTCAAGCTCCTCGGCGCCGAGGGCGCCGGCGAGGTGCAGACCCCGCTGACCGGCCCGGCGGCGGCCGGCCTGCGCGTCGGCGACCGGGTGTGGTTCCGGCACGCCAAGGCCGGCGAGCTGTGCGAGCGCGTCAACGAGCTGCACCTGGTCGACGGCGACCGGGTGGTCGGGACCGTCCCCACCTACCGGGGGGAGGGCCACGCCTTCCTCTAGCCTCGCCGCCGCCGGTTCAGGAGGCGGGGGCGGGGGCCGGGGTGGTGCCGGCGGCGGCGGCCGACGCCTCCACGTGCCGGTGCAGGTATTCGCGGATGAGCGCCTTCGCCTCGGCGAGCACCCGCTCGTCGCCCTCGGCGTTGCGCCGGAACGCCAGCTTGATCAGGGCGTCGGCGGCCTCGACGGCGATCTCCAGGCAGAACCGCAGGCGCGGCTCGTCGACCATCCCGAACCGCTCGGTGAGCACCCGGGCGAGCTGGTCGGCGATCACGCCGTTGTTGTCCCGCTGCTCGTCCAGCAGGTGCAGGTCGACCACGTCGCCGAAGTGCAGGGTACGGAACCCGGGGACGGTGCGGTGCATCGTGATGTATTCGTCGATCCCCGCGTCGACGCCGTCCCACCAGTGCGTGAGGTCGTCCGAGGCGAACCGCTCGTCGAGCCGCTGGAGGTAGGATTCCATCGTGCGCAGGGTCAGCGCCTGCACGATCGCCCGCTTGTCCGGGAAGAACTGGTAGACCGACCCGATCGCCACCTCGGCGCGCTCGGCGAGCAGGGTCGTGGTCAGTCCCTCGTACCCCACCTCGTCGACGAGTTCGGCGCAGGCGTCCAGCATCCGCTGGACCCGCGCGACGCTTCGACCCTGGACCGGCACCCGGCGCAACGGCCCGGTCGTGGCGGCTGGTGTGGACACTCGGCGCCACCCCCCTTCGACGGATGAACATATCTGCACGTCACGAGTACGTGACTACCGGTACAACGAGCGGACCTGGATTGCGGTATTTACCAGGCACAACGTTCCTGATATGAAGACATCTCACGTTCACGTCGAGGAGCGCGCATGGGCAGCACGACCCCGCCGAGCCCCCACTGGAGCAACTGGGCCGGCAACCAGCGCAGCACCGCCACCACCATCCTCCGCCCCCGTACGATCGCCGACCTCACCGCCGCCGTCCAGGCCGCCGCCGACGCCGGCGAGCGGATCCGGCCCGTCGGCAGCGGCCACTCCTTCACGGCCGTGGCGTGCGCCGACGGCCACCGGATGGAGCTGACCGACCTCGACACCGAAATCCGGGTCGACCGCGACCGACGCCTGGTCACCGTACCGGCAGGGATGCCGTTGCACCGACTCAACGCCCTGCTCGCCGGGCACGGGCTGGCGCTGCCCAACCTCGGCGACATCGACGCGCAGACCGTCGCCGGGGCGATCTCCACCGGCACCCACGGCACCGGCGCCGCGTACGGCTGCCTGTCGACCTTCGTCGAGGCGCTCACCCTGGTCACCGGCACCGGGGATGTGCTGCGCTGCTCCGCCGACGAGCACCCGGACGTCTTCGCCGCCGCCCGCGTCTCCCTCGGCGCCCTCGGCGTGCTGACCGAGGTGACCCTGCGCGTCGTGGACGCCTTCGTGCTGCGCGCCCACGAGCGCCCCGCCGCCCTCGACGACGTCCTCGCCGACCTGCCGTCGCTGGTCGCCGCGCACGACCACGCCGAGTTCTTCTGGTTCCCCTACACCGACCGGGTGCAGCTCAAGACCAACGACCGGGTGCCCGCCGACGACCGGCCGCTGCCCCGCTGGCGGGCCTGGCTCGACGACGACTTCCTCTCCAACACCGTCTTCGCCGGCCTCTGCCGGCTCGGCCGCGCCGCGCCGGGCCTGGTGCCCGCGATCAACGCGGCCTCCGCCCGGGCGCTCAGCGAACGCACCTACACCGGCCGCTCCGACGCGGTCTTCTGCACCCCGCGCCGGGTCCGCTTCATGGAGATGGAGTACGGCCTGCCGCGCGCCGCCCTCCCCGAGGCCCTGGCCGAGGTGCGCCGCATCGTCGACAGGCTCCCGTTCAAGGTGCAGTTCCCGGTCGAGGTGCGCTTCACCGCCGCCGACGACATCTGGCTCTCCCACGGGTACGGGCGCGACTCCGCGTACATCGCCGTGCACCAGTACGTCGGCGCGCCGTACGAGCCCTACTTCCGGGCCGTCGAGGAGGTCGCCGCCGGGCTGGGCGGTCGCCCCCACTGGGGCAAGCTGCACTGGCGCGACGCGGAGTCGCTCGCCCCGGCGTACCCGAAGTTCGCCGACTTCCAGTCCCTCCGCCACCGCCTGGACCCGCAGAAAGTCTTCGCAAACCCCCACCTGACCACCCTCCTGGGCCCCTGACGCGCCCCGCGCGAACGGGCCTCGCGAATCTTGGAAGGAAATGGCCCCTGGAGGGGCCGGAATCGTCCAAGATCTCCTCGACGGCGTCAGCCGGGCCAGCCGGCGGCACGCAGGGCGGCGCGTAGCTGGTCCACCACTTCCTCGGGGCGGTCGCGGACGGCCCAGGACGGAAAGCGGAGCACTCGGTCGCCGTCGATCCAGAGCGCGTTTTGCCGGCGCATGTCGGCCCACGCCGCACGGGGGTCGAGGTGCTGACCGCCGTCGATCTCGACGTGCACCCCCCACTCGTCGAAGTAGGCGTCGAGGTAGCGACGCCGACCCGTGGCGTCGTACCGGACCTTCTGCCGGGTCGGCTCGGGCAGCCCCGCACCCCGGACGAGGCCCAGGAAGCCCAGCTCGGCGAGGGAGTGCGCGCCGCCGGCCGCATCTGCGGCGGTGCCCAGGAGCAGCCTCCGCCGGCGGGCCCGGGGCAGCCGGTCAAGCACCCGTCGCAGGTCGTCGCCACCGACCAGGCGCTGCTGGAAGCCGGCGGCGATCACCGCCCTGGCCTCGTCGTCGCTGCTGGCCCACTGCGCGGCGTCGACGATCGACCGGGCCGGCATCGTGCGGCGGGGCTGCCCGACGGCGAGCACGTCCTCGTCCGGTAGGCAGGTCGTCCGATGCGCCAGGACGCCCGGCGGCAGCGGTCCTCGCCGGCAGGCGGCTGGCAGCAGCAGGTGGACGGGGCGACCGGGAAAACCACGCAGGCCGCCCGCCTGCGCGGCGGTCAGCCCACCGAGCACCGCCGTCGGGCCGGCGGCGAGCACGCCGATCCACCGGAGCTGATCGGCACTCACCGGACCGTTGTGGGTCACGAACACCGCCCGGTGCACCTGCCGCCACCGCCGGCTGTCGACCCGGTGCCGGATCGCCTTGCGGGACAGGTGCCGCAGCGCCTGGCCGAGGCTGATCACCTCTTCCTGATGGAAGAGCAGCCAGGTCAACTCGTCGGCGTCGTCGCCCGGCAGCGCCCGCCGCCACCCCGCCCAGCCCTGCCCGCCACGAAAGCCCACGACAGAACCCTGCCGCACGGCCCGCCACCCCCGCAGCCCCTGTGGACAACGGCGAGATCTTGGAAGAATGTGGCCCCTCCGGGGGCCTGAATCTTCCAAGATCTCAGGTGGTGGCCTTCTTGGGGGGTGTCGCCTTCTTGGTCGCCGTGGACTTCGCAGCCGTCGTGGACTTCGCAGCCGCCGTCGTCTTCGTGGCGGCGGTGGTCTTCTTCGCGGCCGTCGTCTTCTTCGCCGTCGTCTTCTTCGCGGCCGGGGCCTTCTTCGCCGCCGCCTTCTTCTTCGGGGCCGGGCCCTTCGCGCGCTTCTCGGCGAGCATCTCGGAGGCTTCCTCGACGGTCAGCGCCTCCGGGGTCTGCCCCCGCCGCAGGGACGCGTTGAACTCGCCGTCCGTCACGTACGGGCCGAACCGGCCGTCCTTGATCACCAGCGGCTTCTCGGTGAGCGGGTCGTTGCCCATCTCCCGCAGCGGCGGCGCGGCGGCCCGACGCTGGCGGGTCTTCGGGGCGGCCAGCAGGGCCAGCGCCTCGTCCAGCGTGACGGTGAACATCTTGTCTTCCGAGTCCAGCGAGCGGAACTCGTCGCCCTGCTTGACGTACGGGCCGTAGCGGCCGTTGTTGGCGAAGACCTCCACGCCGTCGGGGGCCACCCCGACCAGCCGGGGCAGGCTGAGCAGCTTCAGCGCCTCGTCGAGGGTGAGCGAGTCCGGCGACTGCGTGCGCAGCAGCGACGACTTGCGCTCGCCGCTGGCCACGTACGGGCCGAACCGGCCGGACTTGAGCAGGATCGGCTCGCCGGTCGACGGGTCGTCGCCGAGCTTGCGCTCGCCGCCCCCGCCGAGGAACAGCTCGTGCACCTTCTCCGGGGTCAGCTCGTCGGGGGCCAGCCCCTCGGGGATCGGCGCCCGGTCGCCCTGGGCACCGCCCTCCTCGCCCTCCCCGTGGACCGCCGGCTCCTCGCCGGGCACGCCCCGCTGGAGGTACGGCCCGTAGCGCCCCACCCGGACGACGACCTCGCGGCCCTCGTCGTCGGTGTGCAGGGGGATCGAGTTGACGCTGCGCGCGTCGATCTCGCTGAGGTTCTCCGTCACCAGCTTCTTCAGCCCGCCGGCGTGGGCGATGGTCTGGTCGCCGGCCCCGTTGGCGCTGCCGAAGTAGAACGCGGTGAGGAAGTCGACGGCGGCGTGGTCGCCACCGGCGATCTCGTCCAGCTCGTTCTCCATGCTGGCGGTGAAGTTGTAGTCGACCAGGCGGGGGTAGTGCCGCTCCAGCAGGCCGATCACCGCGAACGCCAGGAACGACGGGATGAGCGCCTGGCCGCGCTTGCTGACGTACCCCCGGTCCTGGATCGTCTGCATGATCGACGCGTAGGTGGAGGGGCGGCCGATGCCCAGCTCCTCGAGGGCCTTGACCAGCGACGCCTCCGTGTAGCGCGACGGCGGCTGGGTGTGGTGGCCCTGGGCGGCCAGCGCGTCGGCGGTCAGCGGCTGGTCCTTGACCAGGTTGGGCAGCCGGCGCTCGGCGTCCTCGGCCTCGGCGTTCTCGTCGTCGGACGACTCGACGTACGCGCGCAGGAAGCCCGGGTCGGTGATCGTCTTGCCGGTCGCGCCGAAGTCGGCCTCCTCGCTGGCGGAGGAGACGGCCCGGATCCGCACCGAGACGCTGGAGCCGACCGCGTCGGTCATCTGGGAGGCGATGGTGCGCCGCCAGATCAGCTCGTAGAGCTTGAACTCCTCGCCGGACAGCTCCCGGGCCACCTCGCCCGGGGTGCGGAAGTTGTCGCCCGCCGGGCGGATCGCCTCGTGCGCCTCCTGCGCGTTCTTCACCTTGCCGGTGTAGCGGCGCGGCTCCGGCGGCACGCTGCGCTCGCCGTACAGCTCGACGATCTGCCGGCGGGCCGCCGCGATGGCGGTCTCCGACAGGTTCACCGAGTCGGTACGCATGTAGGTGATGTAGCCGTTCTCGTAGAGCCGCTGCGCGGTGCGCATCGTCTGCTGCGACGAGAACCGCAGCTTGCGGGCCGCCTCCTGCTGGAGGGTGGAGGTGATGAACGGCGCGTACGGGCGGCGGCGGTAGGGCTTCTCCTCGACCCGGGTGACCGTGAACGGCCGCCCCTGCAGGCGGGCCGCCAGGCCGCGCGCCCCGCCCTCGTCGAGGTGCACGACGCCCGCGCCCGGCCGCACCCGGCCGGTGGTCGGCTCGAAGTCCTTGCCGGTGGCGATCCGGTCGCCGTTCAGCGCGACGAGGGTGGCGTTGAAGGTGCGCGGCCCCTCGCCCGGCTTCGCCACGGCGAGGGTGGCCAGGATGTCCCAGTATTCGGCGGTGCGGAAGGCCATCCGCTGCCGCTCCCGCTCGACCACGATCCGGGTCGCCACGGACTGCACCCGGCCCGCCGAGAGCTTCGGCATGACCTTCTTCCACAGCACCGGGGAGACCTCGTAGCCGTAGAGCCGGTCGAGGATGCGCCGGGCCTCCTGGGCGTCGACCAGGTCCCGGTCGATCTCGCGGGGGTTGGCCACCGCCGCCTGGATCGCCGGCTTGGTGATCTCGTGGAAGACCATCCGCTTGACCGGCACCTTGGGCTTCAGCGTCTCCACCAGGTGCCAGGCGATCGCCTCGCCCTCGCGGTCCTCGTCGGTGGCCAGGAAGATCTCGTCGACCTCCTTGGCCAGCTTGACCAGCTTGCTGATCTGCTGGCGGCGGTCGGGCGAGACCACGTAGAGGGCGTGGAAGCCGTTGTCGACGTCCACCCCGAGCCGGGCCCACGGCTCGCCCTTGTACTTGGCGGGCACGTCGGCGGCGTTGCGCGGCAGGTCGCGGACGTGACCGAAGCTGGCCTCCACGACGTACCCCGGGCCGAGATAGCCCGAGATCGTCTTGGCCTTCGCCGGTGACTCGACGATGACCAGACGGGTGGTCCTGGCGTTGCTCGGCACGTCTCCTACGACCTCACTCCTGCTCGTGGCCGGCCGATCCGGGGCGCGGACCACCCGCGGTCCGCCGGAACCGCCGGCGGTCCGGATGTCCAACGTAACGCGCCGTCCGCGTTCCGGGTTTCGCGGGCGGCAAACCGCCCACGCCGCTTCCCCGGGCACCGGCGACGGTCTTGCCGGACGGCGCCACCGTACACCGTGGGTAGGCCCTCGGGCGGGCCACTGTGACGACGCCGCCTCTCGGTGGAGGTCCGACCAGCCGCTCCGCCGCCGCCGTCGGACGGCCGGAGTGTCCTTGATCGGACACCCGGAGGAGGCCGACCGGCGACGCCCCGCCCGGCATAGGACGTGCCGCGGCACCCGGCTCAGGGCGCGGCGGGCCAGTCGGCGGCGGCGGGCGGGCGGTCGCCGATGAGGTCGGCGAGGCGGGCCAGCCGGCGGCGGCCCGTGATCCGGTACGCCGGCCCGCCCGCCTGCGCGTCGAGCAGCACCGCCGGCAGGCCGACGGCGGCCAGGGCCGCGCCGACCGGTTCCCGGCAGTGCTCGTCCGCCGCGCCGAGGCGGAGCAGGAACCCGGGCGGGTCGGCCGCCCCGGCGGCGGCGACCCAGAGCCGCAGCCGGCGGCCGTTGAGGTGGAACCCGGCGGGCGGCCGTTTCACCTCACCCGCTGTCGGCGGGCCGCGCAGCCAGGCCAGCGCGAGCGGCGCGAGGGTGCTCGCGTACGAGGTGCGCACGAGGTGCCGCCCGTCGGCGGTCGCCTCCCAGGTCGCGGCGACGCCGCGCCGGGACAGCTCGGCGACGAGCACGTGCACCCGCCAGGCGGCGTCCAGCACGATCGACAGCCGGGCGGTGCCGCCCATCCGGGACACCTCACCGGGACCGGCGAGCAGCCCGGCCAGGTCGGCGACGGACGGGTCCGCCGCCTCGGCGCCGAACAGGGAGAGCTGCCGCACCGGGTCGGGTGGTCGGTCGGGGGACGTCAGCGGCACTCCGGGACCTCGTCGAAGGCCTGCCTGAGTTCTTCGGAGTCGAGCCGGCTGGTGTCCAGCGCGCTGGCGTCGTACTCCTTGTTGAGGGTCTCCACGGCCGTGCGCACCCCGTCGTAGAAGGCGGTGGCCTCGCCGGTGCCGAGCCCGTCGATGGTGTCCCGGGCCCGGCCGTACGCGTCGCGCACCTTGCCCAGGGACGCCTGGAAGCGGGCCGAGACCTCCTCGCCGTTCTCGGTCTCGGGGACGCCGGCCTGGTCGATCTTGCGGCGGGCGGTCTCGCTGGCGTCCTCCGCGCCGGCAAAGAGCCGCACCAGGTTCTCCTTCGCCTGCGCCGGGGTGGTCTGCGCGGTCATCTGCTGCTGGGTGCTGCTGGTCAGCTTGTTGATCTCGGCCCGCCACGGGGTGAGCGCCTCGCAGACCGACGCCGCCCACGCCCGGGGGCTGGGGCCGCCGCCGCACGCGGCCAGCGCCAGGACCAGCGTGGCGAGGACCGCCGTCAGCTTTCCGGCGGTCGCCGCCCGGCACGTGCGCATGCGTTGCAGCGTACGGCCTCAGCGCCGTTGTGCCACGGGTCGGTTTGCCGCCCCGGGCCCGCCACGGGGTGTGCGGGTTCCCGGCCGGCGGTGGTGGACCGGCCGGGAACCCGCTGTGTCACCGCTCAGGCGTTGACCGTCTCCGGCCGCTGGTCGGCGCTGCCGGCGCCGGTGCCGCTGTCGTCGGAGTCGCCCATCGCGATGCCCTTGCGCTTGCTGAACACCACCGCCGCCACGACGATCAGCGTGGCCACCACCGCGATGCCGACGCGGAGGCCGACGTTGCGGTCGTCGCCGACGCTCCACGCCACGACGGCCGGCGCGATCAGCAGCGAGACCAGGTTCATCACCTTGATCAGCGGGTTGATCGCCGGGCCGGCGGTGTCCTTGAACGGGTCGCCGACGGTGTCGCCGATGACCGTGGCGGCGTGCGAGTCGGAGCCCTTGCCGCCGAACGCGCCGTCCTCGACGAGCTTCTTGGCGTTGTCCCACGCGCCGCCGGAGTTGGACAGGAAGACCGCCATCAGGGTGCCGGCGCCGATCGCCCCGGCCAGGTACGCCGCCAGCGCGCCCGGCCCGAGGCCGAAGCCGACGGCGATCGGGGCGAGGATGGCGAGCAGGCCGGGGGTCATCAGCTCGCGCTGCGCGTCCCGGGTGCAGATGTCGACGACCTTGCCGTACTCGGGGCGCTGGGTGCGGTCCATGATCCCGGGCAGCTCGCGGAACTGCCGGCGCACCTCCATCACCACCGCGCCCGCCGAGCGGGACACCGCGTTGATGGCCAGCCCGGAGAAGAGGAACACCACGGCCGCGCCGATGATCAGGCCGACGAGGTTGCGCGGGTTCGCCACGTTCAGCGAGTTGAGGATCTCCGCGCCGACGTCGCCGACGCCCGCGTCCGAGTACGCCGTGCGCAGCGTGTCGGTGTACGAGCCGAACAGCGCCGTCGCCGCGAGGACGGCGGTGGCGATCGCGATGCCCTTGGTGATCGCCTTGGTGGTGTTGCCGACCGCGTCCAGCTCGGTGAGGATCCGGGCGCCGTTCTCGTCGATGTCGCCGGACATCTCGGCCACGCCCTGCGCGTTGTCGGAGATCGGGCCGAAGGTGTCCATCGCGACGATCACGCCGACGGTGGTGAGCAGGCCGGTGCCGGCCAGCGCCACCGCGAACAGCGACAGCGTGATGGAGCCGCCGCCCAGCAGGAACGCGCCGAAGACGCCCGCGCCGATCAGCAGCGCCGAGTAGACGGCCGACTCCAGGCCGACGCTGATGCCGGCGAGGATGACGGTCGCCGGGCCGGTCTGCGAGCTCTTGCCGATGTCCTGCACCGGGCGGCGGTTGGTCTCGGTGAAGTAGCCGGTGAGCGCCTGGATCGCGGCGGCCAGCACGATGCCGATGATCACGGCGGCGATGGTCACGCCGCGCGGGCCCAGCGGCGGGTCGCCGCCGTCGACGCCGAGGCTGGCCCGCCACTCCGGCCCGAGCAGGTCGGCCCAGGTCGGCTTGAGGTAGACGAAGGAGGCGATCGCCACCAGCACCGCGGAGAACAGGGCGGAGAGGTAGAACGCCCGGTTGATCGCGGTGAGACCGTTGCGGTCGGAGGCGCGCAGCCGGGTGATGAAGACGCCGACGATCGCCACCAGCACGCCGATCGTGGAGATGATCAGCGGGAGGACGAGACCGTCGTTGCCGAACGCGGCGCGGCCGAGGATCAGCGCGGCAACGAGGGTGACGGCGTACGACTCGAAGAGGTCGGCGGCCATGCCGGCGCAGTCGCCGACGTTGTCGCCCACGTTGTCGGCGATGGTGGCGGCGTTGCGCGGGTCGTCCTCGGGGATGCCCTGCTCGACCTTGCCGACCAGGTCGGCGCCGACGTCGGCGGCCTTGGTGAAGATGCCGCCGCCGACCCGCATGAACATGGCGAGCAGGGCCGCGCCGAAGCCGAAGCCCTCCAGCACGGTCGGCGCGTCGCCCTTGAACAGCAGGACGACCAGCGCCGCGCCGAACAGGCCGAGACCGACGGTGAGGAAGCCGACCACGCCGCCGGTGCGGAAGGCGATCTTCATGGCGCCCTCCCGGCCGCCGGTCGCCTCCCGGGCCGCGGCGGCGACCCGCAGGTTCGCGCGGGTGGCCAGCCACATGCCGGCGCCGCCGATGAACGCGCTGAACAGGGCGCCCACCACGAAGAAGGCGGACCGGCCGATCTTCACCGCCATCTCGCTGCCGTCGGTGTCGTGCACCGGCAGCAGGAAGAGCAGCACCACGGCGATCACCACGAAGATCGCGAGGGTCCTGAACTGCCGGAGCAGGTAGGCCGAGGCCCCCTCCTGCACCGCTCCGGAGATCTCCTGCATGTTGGTGGTGCCCTTACCGGCTGCCAGCACGGCCTTGGTCAAGGCGGCGGCGAAGACGAGTGCCACCAGCGCGATGACCGCGGCGATGACGACGTACGTCAGGTTGGCTCCGGTAAGGGACAGTGCGCCGCCGTCGGCGGCCATGGTCCCGGACATCTGTGTCCTCCTGTACCGAACACTCGCGCCGGCCGGTGGAGACGCACGGACCGACGCCTGGATGCGGACTCGCAAGCGCGCCAACCCACTCCAGCGGACCAGCGATGAACACCCATACCCGCTGGCTGCGGGAAGGATCACTTGCTGACAACCCGCGTACTGTAGCCCTCTGTAGTGCCAGAGGTCACATTGAGGGGCACCGTGTTCGGATGATCTTCGTCGCTGTGTTACGAGAAGAATTCTGATATAAGCCCCGACCACGACGAACGGGCCGCCCTCCCGGTCGGGAGTGCGGCCCTGAGCAGCCAATCAATGGGTTGAGCGCCGAGTCAGTCGGGACGACTGACCATGCGATCAGCGGGGGTTGATCCGGGAGTCAGCGACCCACCGGCCACACCATGCGGACCTCCGTGCCGACGCCCTCCTCGACGGGGCGCACCTGAAGATCCTCGACGAAACCGGCCAGCAGCGCGAAGCCCACGCCGGTGGTCAGGTCGTCCTCGTTGAGCGACTCGTTGGCGAGCTGGTCGGCGTCCAGCGCGGCCAGGCCGATGCTCGCCTCGATCGGCGCCCGGTCCACCACCCGCACCGCGTACGCACCGCTGTCGGACATCTCCACGAGCACCGGATCCGGCACGTTGTACTGCCGGTGCAGCGCCACCGCCCGGGTGCACGCCTCACCGATGGCCAGCCGCACCTCGTCGAGCAGGTCCTCGCGGACGCCGGCGCGGCGAGCCACCGCGACACCGACCAGCCGGGCGGTGCGCACGTGCACCGGGGCCGGCGAGAAGGAGAGCCGGACCGTCGCCATCAGGCGCCGGAGCCGGTCGGATCGGCCCCGATCGCCGCGTCGACGGTCGGGTACAGCGGGAAGACCTGATCCAGGGCGGTGATCCGGAAGATCTTGAGCAGGGGTTCCTTGCCACAGACCAGCGCGAAGCTGCCGCCGGCCGCGCGCAGCCGCTTCAGCGCGCCCACCAGCACGCCCAGCCCCGTGGAGTCCAGGAAGTCGACCCGGCCCAGGTCCACCACGACGTGCCGGTCCCCGCCGTCGATCAGCTCCAGCAGCCGTTCCCGCAGCCGAGGGGCCGTGTAGACGTCGACCTCACCGCCGACCTCGAGCACCGTGTGCTCCCCCACGGCACGGGTCGCCAGCGACAGCTCCATCGGTCCTCCTCGCAAGAGTCGTAAACTCTCCTGGGCATCTAACCATCCCCGCCGGGGCCGTCCGCGAGGTCACCGGCGAAGGGCTCCCCCATACCCACACCCCCGCCGGTCAACTCCGAACACTTGTGCGAGAGTGCAGACATGCCCCCCGCAGCCACCGTAGCCGCAGGCCACGGCCCCGACCGCCCACCCGGTGCGGCCCCGGCCGAGCTGCTGCGTCGGCTGCGCGCGCGCACCGGCGGCGACACCGACCCGGTCACCCACGTCGAGCGGGTGCCGGCCCGGCCCGGCGAACAGGCACCGTGGCCGCAGTGGACCCCCGAGGAACTGCGCGCGGCGTTCGCCCGCCGCGGCGTCGTCGCGCCGTGGCGGCACCAGGCCGAGGCCGCCGACCTGGCGTACGCGGGCACGCACGTCGTCGTCGCCACCGGCACGGCGTCCGGCAAGTCCCTGGCCTACCAGCTTCCCGCGCTGGCCACCCTGCTCGCCGACCCCCGGGCCACCGTGCTCTACCTCGCGCCGACCAAGGCGCTCGCCGCCGACCAGCTGCGCGCCGTCGCCGGCCTGGAACTCGACGGGGTACGCCCCGCCACCTACGACGGGGACACCCCGCGCGCCGAGCGGGAGTGGATCCGCCGGCACTCCCGGTTCGTGCTGACCAACCCCGACATGCTGCACCACGGCGTCCTCCCCGGGCACGCCCACTGGTCGGGGTTCCTGCGCCGGCTTGCGTACGTGATCGTCGACGAGTGCCACACCTACCGGGGCGTGTTCGGCTCCCACGTCGCGCACGTGTTGCGCCGGCTGCGCCGCCAGTGCGCGCGCTTCGGGCGTACCCCCGTGTTCCTGCTGGCCTCGGCCACGTCGGGTGACCCGGCGACGGCGGCCGGGCGGCTCACCGGCCTGCCCGTCGCGGCCGTCACCGACGACGCCTCGCCGCGCGGCGGGGTGACCTTCGCCCTGTGGGAGCCGCCGCTGCTGCCCGGCGACCAGGCTCCCGGGGCCGGCGGCCAGGCGGGCGGGGCCGGCGACCTCGCGCCGGTGCGCCGGTCGGCGCTGCGGGAGACCGCCGACCTGCTCGCCGACGCGGTCGCCTCCGGCGTGCGCACCCTCGCCTTCGTCCGGTCCCGCAAGGGCGCCGAGGTGGTGGCCGCCACCGCGCGCCGCGCCCTCGACGAGGCCGTCCCCGGGCTCGGCGACCGGGTGGCCGCCTACCGGGCCGGCTACCTGCGCGAGGAGCGGCGCGAGCTGGAACGCGCCCTGCTGCACGGCGACCTGCTCGGCCTCGCCTCGACCAACGCCCTGGAACTCGGCGTCGACCTGGTCGGCCTCGACGCCGTGCTGATCTGCGGCTGGCCGGGCACCCGGGCGTCGCTGTGGCAGCAGGCCGGGCGGGCGGGGCGCTCCGGCGACGAGGCGCTCGCCGTGCTCGTCGCCCGGGACGACCCGCTGGACACCTACCTCGTGCACCACCCGGAGGCCCTGTTCGGCCGCCCCGTCGAGGCCACCGTGCTCGACCCGGCCAACCCGTACGTGCTCGCCCCGCAGCTCGCCTGCGCGGCGGCCGAGGCCCCGCTCACCCCCGCCGACCTGGACCTCTTCGGCGACGGCGCGAAGGAGGCCGTCGACTCGCTCGTCGCGGCGGGCGCGCTGCGGCAGCGGCCGACCGGCTGGTACTGGCGGCACCGCGAACGCCCCGACGTGGACCTGCGCGGCGAGGGCGGCGCCCCGGTCTGCGTGGTCGAGGCGGCCACCGGGCGGCTGCTCGGCACCGTCGACGGCGGATCGGCCCACTTCCTCGTCCACGCCGGCGCGGTCCACCTGCACCAGGGCGTGTCCTACGTGGTCGACTCGCTGGACCTCGACGACGGGTGCGCGCTGGTGCACCCGGAGGAGCCCGACTGGTCCACCCACGCCAGGGACGTCACCTCCCTCACCGTGGCGTCAATCCGCTCGTACGTCGACGCCGGGCCCGTCGGGCTCTTCCTCGGCGAGGTGGACGTGACCAGCCAGGTCGTGTCGTACCAGCGACGCCGGATCTCCTCCGGCGAGGTCATCGACACCCGCCCGCTGGACCTGCCGGCCCGCGAGCTGCGCACCGTCGCCGTCTGGTTCACCCTCTCCCCGGAGTCGCTGGCGGCGGCCGGGGTCGAGCCGGCGGACGTGCCCGGGGCGCTGCACGCCGCCGAGCACGCCGCCATCGGGCTGCTGCCGCTGATGGCCACCTGCGACCGGTGGGACATCGGCGGGCTGTCGACGGCGCTGCACCCGGACACCGAGGCCCCCACCGTCTTCGTCTACGACGGGCACCCCGGCGGGGCGGGTTTCGCCGAGCGGGCGTACGGCACGGCCGCACAGTGGCTGCGGGCCACCCGCGACGCGATCGCCGAGTGCGGCTGCGAGGCGGGGTGCCCGTCCTGCGTCCAGTCCCCGAAGTGCGGCAACGGCAACAACCCGCTGTCCAAGCCGGGCGCCCTCCGGGTGCTCGACGTGGTGCTGGCCAACCTGCCCGCGCCGGGGGCCGCGCTGCCCCGGCAGGGTGACCGACGCTCCGAATAGCCGGCGTGCCGGACGGGCCGGTATCGGAAGGCGTGCATGACCGAAAGGCCTAGTGGGCATTGATGCATGGGAGCGCTTCCATGTCAGGCACCCGCCCCACTACCCTGAGATCGCCGTTTCCAGCCGCCGGAGGAGGAGTCGTGGCCGACACCATCGCCGAGACCGTCGACCTGCTCTACACCATCGACCAGGAACACCTCACCCCCGACCAGCAGATCGCCCTCGGTGCCGCCATGGCCACGCTCGCCCAGGCGGAGCGGCTGGAACAGATCAACGAGCGGCTGCGCGGCATCCACCAGGTGCTCAACGCGTGGGCGCTCAAGGCCACCGTCGACGGCGGGCGCTGACGGCTGCCAGCGGGCCGGCGGCCGTCAGCCGGCGGGGCGGGTGCCGGCGGGCTGTGCGAGTGTCGGTTCGCGGGCGGTTGTCGGCCGCCGGGCGGTTGTCGGCGGGCTGTGCGAGACTCCGGCGACCCTTTGGAGGAAATCTCATGCAGCTCGACACCTTGCAGCACCAGCAGCAGTTCCACGTCCGGCAGCGAATCCGGATGATGGTCAACCAGTACGAGGTCCACTCCGTCGCCCCCGACGGCTCGGAAGGCGGACTGCTGGCGTTCGCCCAGCAGAAGCGGCTGGCGTTCAAGGAACAGGTCACCATCTACACCGACGACAGCAAGCAGCAGCCGCTGCTCGGCTTCAAGGCCCGGCAGCGGCTGGACCTCGGCGCCACGTACGACGTGACCGACCACGCCGGCACCCCGATCGGGCTGTTCCGCAAGGACTTCGCCCAGTCGCTGCTGCGGTCCACGTGGCACGTCGAGCAGGCCGGCCTGCCGCAGATCACCGGCCAGGAACGCAGCATGCCGGTGGCGCTGCTGCGCCGGTTCGTCGACTCGCTGTCCTGGCTGCCGTACCACTTCGACTTCACCGCCGGCGGCCAGCCGGTGTTCTCGGTCATCAAGAAGTGGGGCCTGCGCGACCGGTACGTCGTCGAGGTGCACAACCCGCAGATCGACCGGCGGCTCGTGATCGCCATGGCGATCGGCCTGGACGCTCTCCAGGGCCGCTGACCCGGGGACGCTGCTGGCCCGACGTCATCCCGGTCCGACGGCCTTCGGCCCCGCCGCTGGCTTTCGGCCCCGCCGCCGGCCTTCGGTCCCGGCTCCGCTGAGCGGCCGGGGCCGGGCCGGGACGGCCCACACCACCACTCCCATCTGCTCGGCCAGGCGCAGGACGTCGGCCGGGCCGGGTCCAGGGCCACGGCAGCAGGCGGGAACGCGACGCTCCGCCGGCGGGGTGGGAGGCCACTCCTTCCCTGATCGAGCACGATCTTGTTGCCTGCCCGCCCGCTCACACCTACGCCGAGGCCGGGTGAGCGACTTTGGCACAGGTGCCAGGAGGAGGTCAGCGGGCGCTCATGCAGATCGGTGGGCCGACTCCGGCAAGACGAGCACCGGCAGGCCGGCGCTCAGGCGCGGGAGATGTGGATCAGCCGGTAGTTGGGGCTGTGCCGGGTCTGGAGCGGCACTCGGGTCCGGTCGAAGTCCGGGTTTCCGAGCTCGACCTCGGTGCCCTCCGGCACGTTGAACTCCCTGACGGTGAAGGTCAGGGGCACGTAGCCGGGCAGGCTGGCGTTGCCGCTGTTGACCCTGTTGATGCCGTCGATGACGCCCTGCGCAAACCCCTGGCCGGGCTCGTTGTCGGTCAGCACATAGGCATGGCTTGCGGCCCCCATCACCTCGTCGAGGCAGGAAGCGAGGTCGTTCGGCGGCGCCAGCTTCGTCCACGGCCCTGGGTGCGGCACGAAGATGTCGGTGTGCGGCACGTGGTTGCCGAACGCGGTGATGGACGCCTGGTGAAGCATCACCGCGTTGGCGGGCACGCCGACGCTCGCAAGCGTGGATTGCGCCGTCGGCGTCATGTCCGGGTCGTAGGCCGACACCTGGCCGCGCTGGCTCGCGAGGTCACGCAGGAAGTTGGCCTCTCCCCGGCTGACCACGTTGATCCCACCGGTCAACGTGTTCCGCACCACCGCCAGCGCCTCCTCGACGTGGTACCACTCGTCGTCGTCGGCCAGCGTCTGCAACTGGGCGATCATCGTCTGGGGAAGGCCCGCGAACGCCGGATAGGTGGGGACATCGTTCGACTCCAGCAGGGTGGGGTCCGCCGGGTCCCCCGCAGCGATCATCCGCTGGACCGCCGGCGCTCCGACCTCGTGCCCGCCGGTGTCCGCGTCGTGCTGCTCCGATTCGGCGGCGGGGGACGGAGGTGCCGCTGACAGCGCCCTGGCCGCGGTCTCCTCGGCCTCCCGCTCGAACCGGTCGGACGGGTCGCTGATCCGCAGCCCGTCGCCGTGATCCGTGCCGTCCACCGCGCCCAGGCGCTGCTGGACGACGTGGGTCAGCTCGTGGGCGAGGGTGTGCCGGTCGGCACCGCCCTGGCCGATCACCACGTGGTTGCCCGAGGTGTAGGCCCGTGCCCCGATCTCGCCGGCCGACTGCTCCGCCGCCGTGCCGGTGTGCAGCCGGACGTCGGAGAAGTCGGCGCCGAGCCTGGCCTCCATGTCGGCCCTGGTCGTCTCGTCGAGCGGTGTCCCCGCGGAACGCAGCACCTCCGGCACCGTCGACCGTTGGACCGGCTGCCCTCCGGCCAGCAGGCGGCCGACCTCGGCGTTGCCGATGGCGCGCTGGAGCGCCGGCAGCGCGGCCGGCGTGAGGGCGTCCGGCCCCAGGTCGGCGTAGGCCGGGTGGGCTGCCGCCGGTTCCGCGTCCCGGACGGGTCCCGTCAGGGACGCTGAGCCCAGCCGGCGCTGCCGATCCGGGTCCTGCCGTGCGTGCATGATCGTCTCCGTTCGACGGGCTCCGCGGGACCGGTTCGGACGGGTGGGGCCTGGCTCGGGCGACGAGCCGGCCGGGACGAGCCGGGCGATCTTCGTCATCCCACCTAAGCGCGCGGAAGACCGCTCCGCGAGAGCCGCCGGGGCACACCCGTTGCCCCTGAGGGCGCGCGCCGCGCTGTCGATGCGTCATGCCCTGACCGGGCCGGCGCGGGCGGTCGCCATGGCGACCCGGGTGAGGCCGGGCACCGGCGTGACGGTCACCTCCGTCGCCACCACGGCGTCCAGCCCGTCGAGCCGGCAGCCGGTCAGCCGCGCCCCGTTGGCCCGCGCGACGGCATCGGCGGACGCGCAGGCCACCTCGCCGCCGGTGAGCGCCTGCGCCGCTGCGGCGAGCGCGGCGAAGTCCGCCGCCACCGCGGCCCGCTGGCGCGCGACCCGGGCAGCCTCGACGGCCGCGCCGAAGACGCCGACGATCACGAACACCAGCCCGACGGCGAGCAGACACACGGTCGCCCCGCCCCGATCGCCGCCGCACCGCCGACCCACGGTCGTCCCGCTCGTCTCGGCCCCGCCGGACCGCCCGTTGCCCGGAGCGCTCGCTGCGCGGGCCGGTGCGCCCAGGGTGACTGAGCGGGTCCTCACGACTGCGGGCCCGGGGCGCCGGGCTCGACGGCGGCCACCGCCGTAGCGGTCACGGTGATGAGGGGCAGCCGAGCGCCGAGGGCGCGCACGGGTGCCCGTACCGACGCGGTGACCCTTTCGCCGCCCACCGAGACCGAGACGTCGGCTCCGGCGGGTGCCGCCGCCTCGCCCGCCGCGACGCCGGGCTGGCCCCGGGAGGCGGCGAGCGCCGCCTCCCGGGCCGCCCCGAGGCAGCCGGCCTGCGTCGCCACCGCGTTGACGGCGGTGAGACCGGCGAGCAGGAGCAGCAGCAACGCCGGCAGGCCGGCGGCCATTTCGGCCGTGAACGACCCACGCTCCCGGGGCCGCCGGAGTCGACGCCGCCGCGCCCGACGACCACGTCGACCGGATGCTGGCTGCCGCTCCGGCGTACCCCGATCGCGCACGGCCTGCCGGCGGGGCGTCACTTCAGTGCCCGGTCGATCACGGCGGTCAGCGCGGACTGGACGTTGCCCGAGGTCAGCACCTTGAGCAGGATGCCGGCGAACGCGACGGCGGCGAGGGTGCCGACGGCGTACTCGGCGGTGTTCATGCCGGCGTCGCCGCGCAGGCGGACGAGCAGCTTTCGCATGTGTGTTCCTTTCTCGACTTGTCGCCGCGCGGCCGGTCGGCCGACGGCGCTCAGAGCACGTCGCCGAGGACGGCGACGATCACCGGCACCAGGCCGGCGAGAATGAAGGCCGGCAGGAAGCAGAGCCCCAGCGGCAGCACGATGAGGACACCGGCCCGGCGGGCGGACGCCTCGGCGGCGGTCGAGCGGTCGGCGCGCAGGTCGTCGGCCAGGCGGGTCAGCGCGCCGGCGAGGGCGGCACCGCTGCTCGACGAGCGCAGCGCCGCCGCGGCCAGCCGCTCGGCCCCCGGTACCGCAGCGAGATGCGCCCACGCCTCCTCGGAGCCGCCGCCGAGGAGCAGGGTCCGGCCGACCCGGCCGAGGCGGTCCCCAAACGGTCCGCCGAGCGCTTCGGCCACCGCGAGCACCGAACGGTCGACGGGTGCCCCGGCCCGCATCGCGGACGCGAGAAGGTCCGCGGCGAGGGGCAGGTCGGCGGCCTCCCGCAGCCGCCGCTCCCGGGCGACGCGCGGCTCGATCCGGCGCAGTCCCCGGTCCGCCACGACGGCGGCGAGGGCGCCGCCGAGCAGTCCCGACCAGCCGCCCAGCACGATCAGGACCGCCGCCCCGGCCAGCCCTGCCCCGAGGCGTACCGGGTCGGGCCACCACGCCGGGCGCGACCGCCCGGCAGGCTCGTTCCGCCGGCTCAGGCCGCGCAGCCGCCGGGCGGGGTCGGCCCGCGTACGGACGGACAGGGCGAGCACGGCCGCCACGGCGAGACAGCCGGCGGCCAGCGCATGGCGGGACATCAGCGGCTCCCGTCCGGTGCCGCGCCGAGCCGTTCGGCCCAGAACAGGCCCGCGAGCTGGAGAACGACGGCCGCCACCGCGCAGCCACCACCGACGGGGGTGTGCAGCAGGACCGCGACGGGGTCGACGCCGACCCCGTACCCCAGCCCGATGCCGCCGAGGGGCAACGCGGCGAGGAGCCAGGCGGTGGCCCGGCTCCCGGCCGCCTGCGCTGCGGCGGCCGCGAGTCCCCGATCGGTGGCCCGCGCGTCGGCCTCGATGCGTTCCAGCAGGTCGGCGAGGGGTGCCCCGGTCCGGTCGGCGAGCTGAACCGCCGCGCGGGCCAGCCGCCCGAGCCGGTCGGCGGCTGCGGGGTCGACGGGCAGCGAGGCGGCGGCCGTCAGCACCGGAACGCCGGCACGCAGGTCCGCGGCGAGGGCGCAGAGCTGGTCCAGGCTGCGCCGCCGCGCGAGCTGCGCCTGCCGGACCAGCCGCCTGCGGAGCAGACCACGTACGGCCAGCGCCCCGTACGCGCCGACCACCACGGCGGCCACCGGCCCGGCCAGTACGGCACCGGACGCCGCACCCGCCACGCCCCCGACCAGCGGGGTCCGCCGAGGCGAGGCCGACAGCCAGGCCGGGACGTGCAGCGACCGGAGACCGGCCACCGACAGCCGGGCACGCCCACCGCCGCCCGCCCCGTCGCGCGGCGGAACCGTGGACGGGCCCGGGTGGGGCGGCGTCTCGGATCGGAGCAGGGCGCCTGCCGGCCTGCGCGGATCACGCCGACCGGGCGGGCCGGACCGTCCGCCGGGCTCCGCCGGACCGTAAGCGCCAGCGGGGCCGACCGAGGGACGGTGACCGGTCGGACCGGGCGAGGGACGGTGACCCGCCGGGCCGGACGAGGGACGGTGACCCGTCGGGCCGGACCGGCTGGAGGGCGGGCCCGGGGTGCAGGGGCCGACGGTGGCCCAGGCCGGTCGGGCACCGGACGGCGCGGGGTCCCGCACCGGCCGACCGGCGTCCGGCGCGCCGGCTCCCCCCGCCGGGTGCGGGGGCGGTTGCCCGAGCAGCGCGCGTCTCCTGGCCCGGCTGCTGCGCATCGGCCACACCACGGCCGCAGCGGCGGCGACGAGGAGGGCGGCCACCAGCCACTCGGTCGTGCTCACCCGGGCTCCCCGTGGCGGGCAGGGGCCCCGGCCCGGCCGTCCCGTTCGGTGCCGCCCCGCCACGCCTCACCCAGGACCGACGGGACGGGCACGTCCCGCTCCCGCAGCAACACGCCGAGGGCCTGCGCGGCGGGACCGGGGCCGTGGCCGCGTACCCAGGCGGGGACGACCGTGACGAGGCGGTCCGGGCCGTCCGGAAGCAGCAGGCAGACCGACTCCAGGACGCGGCCCCGCGCGCCCCGGCGGACCTGGAGCAGCACCTGGAGCGCGGCGGCGACCTGGGCGTGCAGCGCGGCCCGGGGCAGCCCGCCCAGCATGCCGAGCGCCTCCAGCCGGGCCGGTACGTCCGAGGGCGCGTTGGCGTGCAGCGTCCCCGCGCCGCCGTCGTGGCCGGTGTTCAGCGCGGCGAGCAGGTCGACGACCTCCCCGCCCCGGCATTCCCCGACGACGAGCCGGTCGGGGCGCATCCGGAGCGCCTGCCGCACCAGGTCGCTGAGCCCGACCGCGCCGGCACCCTCCACGTTGGAGGTGCGGGCCTGCAGTCCGACCACGTGCGGATGCAGGGGGCGCAGCTCGGCGGCGTCCTCGACCAGCACGATCCGCTCGTTGCCGGGGACCAGCCCGAGCAGGGTGTTGAGCAGGGTCGTCTTGCCGGAGCCGGTGCCGCCCACCACCAGGTACGCGAGCCGGGCGGCCACCACGGCGGCGAGCACCGGGGCGACCGGCCGGGGCACGGTGCCCTGCCGCACGAGGTCGTCCAGGGTGAACGGGCGCTGCCGGAAGGTGCGCAGGGACAGGTAGGGCCCGTCGGTGGCCACCGGGGGCAGCACGGCGTGCAACCTCGTGCCGTCCGGCAGCCGGGCGTCGGCGTACGGGGAGCCGTCGTCGAGGCGACGGCCGGCTCCGGCGGCGAGGCGCTGCGCCAGGCGGCGTACGTCGTCGACGGTGCCCACCGGCACCGCGACCTGGTGCAGGCCCTGGCCCCGGTCGACCCACACCCGGTTGCCGTTGACGAGAACGTCGGTCACCTCCGGGTCGGCGAGCAGGGGTGCCAGCGGGCCCGCGCCGACCAGGTCGTCGTGCACCCGGCCGGCGATGCGCAGCACGGCGGTGTCGCCGAGGACCGCCGCCGCCGGCTCGGCGCGGACGGCGGAGACCACCGCCGCCGGCGTGACCGGGGCGGCCGTGGCGGCGAAGCGCTGCCGCACCCGGCTGGCGATCTCCTCACCGTCGGCGTGGCCGTTCACGCCGCACCCGGCATCGGGACGCCGGTCAGCTCGCCGACGATCCGCTGGCAGAGCGCGGCGAGGGGGCCGCGCCCGTCGGCGGCGGGGGCCTCCCCGCGCTCCAGTCCCCGGCACAGCCCCGGCTCGGGGCGGAGCGTGCCGGCCAGCGGCAGGCCCAGCGCGCGGGCGACTTCGACGGCCTTGAGCCGGCCCGGCGCCGGGCCCCGCACGACGACGGACAGTTGGGCGCAGTGCGGGGCGGCGGCCGCCGCCACCCGGGCCGCCGCAGCGGTGGCCCGCAGCTCGGCCGGCACGACGAGGAACGCCTGGTCGGCGGCCTGCAACGCGAGCACGGCCGGGTCGTCGAGGTGCCGGGGCACGTCGACCACGACGAAGTCGCGCCCGCGTCGGGCCGCGTCGAGGGTGGCCGCCATGGCCGGGGCGGGCAGCGGCAGGGGGTCTCCCCGGTCCCAGGAGAGCACCACCAGGTCGCCGCGGCTGGGCAGGGCCCGCACCAGTGCCGGCGGGTCGACCCGGCCGTCGGCGTCGGTCAGCGCCGGCCAGCGCAGCCCGTCCAGTTGTTCCCAGCCGAGCACCAGGTCGAGTCCGCCGCCGAGCGGGTCGGCGTCGACGAGGAGGGTGCGCAGCCGGGCCCGGGCGGCGGTGACGGCCAACCCGCCGGCGAGGATGCTGGCTCCGGCGCCGCCCCGGCCGCCGAGCACCGCGACGACCCGGGCCACGCCGTCTCCGGCGCGGTCCGGCGCGCACTCGGCGAACCGGTCCACCAGCCACGGCTCGGCGGCCGGCAGCGTGGCGACGTGTTCGGCACCGATCAGCTCGGCGATCTCCCAGCCGGGGTCCAGTTGCCCCGTCCGGCCCACCAGGACCATGCGCGACCGGCGCGGCAGTCGCGCCCGCAGGCAGGGCTGGGCCTGGTCGTCGCCCACCAGCACCAGCGGCGCCGGTGACCACCGGGACCGGGCGGCGGCCGGGTCCGCGGCCACCTCGACCTCGGTGCCGCCTGCGGCGGCGAGCCGGAGCAGGTCGTCGAGCAGGCCGTCGTCCGAGGTCACCACCAGGGGCAGTCGGCGGCGCGGTGGGAGCGGGGTACGGGGTGGTGGCATCGCGGCCTCCAGCAGTTGGGCTCGGGGGTGCTGCCGGAGAGCGTGCCGGGTGGGGCCCGGACCGGCCGCCCACGATGGCTTCCCTGTGGACAACCGGGGGCACTGTGGACAACGCCCGAAAGCCCAGTGGATCTGCTATGGCGGGCCGGAGCGGCGCAGGTCGGAGGGGTCGGCCGCGGCAGGCGCGTGGGTTCCGTCGCGCGCCCCGCGCCCGAATATGCCGCCGGCCCGGGTGCCCGATGGACGGCCGGGGCAGAATTCCCCCCGGCAACCATTGACCTTGGGGAACCCATTTCGCATAATTCGGTCCTCCGTGCCGCTGTTTCGAGCGGCACCGTGCGCGGATCGGGGCCATGACCCACTCAAACGATTTCGACGATCGGCGCAGGCTCGACATCTCCAGGGGCACCGGGGAAGGCGCCGGGACGGCGGCGCGCCTGCGCATCGGCGGCTGGGTGCCGCCGTCGGTGGAGCGCGCGGCTCTGCCGTCCGCGCCCTACCAGGCGTTTTCCGTCGGGGACGGCTGGACCGGGGCGGGGCCGGGGGCGGCACCGGCCGCCCAGCCGGCGTCCGCGCCGTCGAGACGCGCCTACGGCAGCGAGGGGCCGCAGCTGGCCCTCGTGCTGACCTCCGTGGCGGTCGGGCTGGTGGCCACGCTGGTCATCACGCTGCTTCCGTTGTTCAACGCCTACCAGCCGTACCAGCCGGGGCCGATCGCCCAGGAGCCGATCCGGGTGGGCCTGCCCACCGACAGCGCGACGCCCACCCCCACCCTCTCGCCGGCGTTGGGGTCGCTGTCGAACCGTGCCTCGTCGTCGGCCCGGGCTTCCGCGTCGAGCCGCCCGTCGACCGGGCGGCCCCGCGACACCGGCCCGACCCCGACCACCCGCGCGACCACGAGCCGGCCCGCCCCGGCGACGACCGGGCCGCGGCCGCAGCCCACCCAGGCGGGTACGGCGGAGCTGCAGGCGCTTCCGCCGTCTGCGGAGTCGCGCCTGCGGTCGACCAGCGGCGGTCGCTCGACGTACGTCGACTTCGTCAACGCCCGGCGCGAGCGGGTCGTCGTGTACTGGCTCGACTGGGACGGCCGCCGCCGGCAGTACCGGACGCTGGGGCCGGGCGAGTCGTACCGGCAGCAGACCTATGTCGGGCACCCGTGGGTGGTCACGAACGACCGGGGGTGGGCGCTGGCCTGCTTCCAGCCGGAGCCCGAGACGCGTCGGGCCGTGGTGCGCTGAAACGACGGTGGCTCACCGTCGCGGCATCAGCCACGGCGGTGAGCCACCGCACCTCGCTAGTTGGCGACGAGGCGGAACTGCTGGTTGGCCTGCCCGTGGCAGTCGTAGAGCTGGACCTGCTGCCCGTTGCCGGTGCCCCACACGTCGAGGCAGCGGCCGGACTGGACACCCGAGATGGTGCCGTTGGAGTTGACGTTCCACTGCTGGTTGGCCTGGCCGTTGCAGCTGTAGATCTGGACCGCCGCGCCGTTGCCGGAGCCGTTGGCGTCCAGGCACTTGCTGCCGTAGACGGTCAGTTGCTTGCTCGCGGTGTACGTCCACTGCTGGTTGCTCTGGCCGTGGCAGTCGTAGAGCTGCACGCGGGTGCCGTCGCTCTGCGACACGTTGGGCACGTCGATGCACCGGCCCGACTGGCTGCCGACGATCCGGTTGGCGCCGCCGGACGGCGGCGGCGTGGTCGGCGTGGCGGTCGGCGTGGACGTCGGGCCGCCGGTCGGGCCGGGGCCGGCGGCGTTGAGGGCGTTGAGGACCGAGGTGTACGCGGCCTTCTTGTTGCCTCCACCGTCAAACAGCAGCGGGTTCTCGCCTGAGCGCCAGGAGTCGCTGTCGCGGACGCCCCAGACGGTGATGCCGATGCAGCGGGGCACGTTCAGGCAGGCCTGGGTGAGGCCGGCGTACTGGGTGGTGGAGGCGTTGGTGACGTCGACCTCGGTCAGCGCCACGTCGACGCCGAGCGCGGCGAAGCTGGACAGGGTGGTCTGGAAGTTGCTCGGCAGGGAACTGCCGCCGGTGAAGTGGGTCTGCAGGCCGACGCAGTCGATCGGCACGCCACGGGACTTGAAGTCCTGGATCATCCGGTAGACGCCCTGCGTCTTGCCGTAGCTCCAGTTCTCGATGTTGTAGTCGTTGTAGCAGAGCTTGACCGACGGGTCGGCGGCCCGGGCGGTGCGGAACGCCACCTCGATCCAGTCGTTGCCGGTGCCCTGGAGGTTGGAGCTGCGGCGGCTGCCGTCCTCGTTGAACGCCTCGTTGACCACGTCCCACGCGGCGAGCTTGCCCTTGTAGTGGGCCATCACGCCGTTGATGTGGTTGATCATGGCGGTGCGTAGCGCGCTGCCGCTCAGGCGCTGCATCCAGCCCGGCTGCTGGGCGTGCCAGGCCAGGGTGTGCCCCCGGACCTTCAGGCCACGTTGGGTGGCCCAGTTGTAGATCTGGTCGCCGGCCGAGAAGTTGAACTGGCCCTGGTTGGGCTCCGTCGCGTCCGGCTTCATCTCGTTCTCGGCCGTGATCATGTTGAACTCACGCGCCGCGATGGTGCTGTACGTGGAGTCGTTCAACCGACCCCCGGCGATGGCGGTGCCGAAGTAGCGGCCCGACTGCGCCGCCGCGGCCCCCAGCGTGGTGGCGGCCTGGGCCAGGCTGGGCACCACCAGCGCCGCACCGGCCAGCACCAGCGCGCTGGCGGCGGTGGCCACCACCGCGCGGCGGCGGCCGTTGCTCAGTAGACGTTTCATGACACTCCTTTGCATATCCATCGACGATGCGCAAAGTTGGAAGGAAGCGCGGATTCACGGCCCATTTCCGAAACTTTCGGAAACTGCCGTAACTGGACTGCAACATACCCGCAACCGGGTGATCGGTCAACGTCGATGGCCAACCGGCGCAAGGCCAGCACGGTCCCACCGCTCCACCGTGCTCACGGCACGCCGGAAGCCCGCCAGGCGGCACGACCCCTGCCGGGCACGGCGATCCCGCCGCCAGAAGCCGAAACTTTCGGCGCGCGGCGCGGGGCAAGGGCGAGGCCGCGCGGCGCGGCGCAAGGCACGGGGCCGCGCGCCTCGGCTCAGCCGAGAGCGGTGTGTTGCGGCGGGAACCGCAGTTCGAGTTCGACCGTCTGCACCGCGTCCTGGCTCACCGTGATCGGCTCGGGTCGGCCGGTCCAGTAGCCCTGGGCGAAGTCGACGCCGTAGCTCTTCAGGTGCTCGACGGTCGCGTCGTCCTGCACGTACTCGGCCGCGACGCGGATGCCGAGCGTCTGGCACAGCTCCACGAGCTTCGACACCACGGCCTGGTCCGCCGGCGACCGGCAGAGGTCGACGATGAACGTTCCATCGATCTTGACGAGGTCCACCGGAAGGTACTTCAGGTGCGCGAGCGCGCCGTATCCGGTGCCGAAGTCGTCGAGCGCCAGGTGGCAGCCCGCCGCCCTGATCCCCCGGGCGAACGCCAGCGCCTCGTTTCGGTTCTCGATGAGCGCCGTTTCGGTGATCTCGAACGTCAGGCGTTCCGGCTTGACCCCGTACCGGTCGATCGCCTCCGTCACGAAGGTCAGCAGTCCCGGGTCGGCGAGGGACTTCCCCGAGATGTTGACCTGGTAGTGGGAGGTCTGCGCGCCCCGGCCGATGAACTCCAGGGCGTGGTCGACGACCCACTTGTCGACCGCGAGGATCTCGCCGACGCGTTCGGCCATGTCGAGGAAGGCCACCGGCGCGACCGGCTCCCCGGTGTCGCTGCGCACCCGCAGGAGGATCTCGTGGCGGGTGACCTGGTTGAGGTTGAGGTCGACGATGGGCTGGGCGTAGAGGGCGAACCTGCTGGCCGAGACCGCGTGCCGGACACGGGAGCGGCACCGGGCCGTCCGCTCGCCGTCCGCGACCGGCTGGTCGAGCACGACGACGGAGGCGGTGTCGCGGCGCGCGTCCCGGGCCGCGTGCTCGCCGTCGACGAGCAGGTCGAAGCCAGTGGCGAGCACGCCGCTGCCGAAGCGCACCACGCCCGCCGAGGTGTTGAGCCGCAGGGTGTTCTGCCGGATGCCGAACAGGTGGTTCCGGAACGTCTCCACGATCCGGGCCGCCAGGCTCTCGGCGGCCTCCGCGCGCCCGTCGGCCGGCGCGAGAAGCACCCCCCACAGTCCGGAGCCGACCAGACCTGCGGTCACGTCGTTGCCGACGACCGTGCGCAGCAGCCGGGCGACCGACGCCGTCAGGCGGTCGCGGTCGGCGTCGGTGAGCGCGTCCGGCAGCCGGGTGGCGGGTTCGGTCGCGACCACGACCAGGGCTCCGCCGGTGGTACGGCGGGCCCGGTCGACCTCGTCGATGACGTACCCGCGGTTCGGCAGCCCGGTGAGGCCGTCCAGCACGGCCAGGTCGGCACCGAGCATCTGGCTCCGGATGGCGAGCCGGCGGCGTTCCTGCCGGGCGAGTTCGAGCGCGGTGACGTCTTCGCCGGTCACGATGATCCCCGACGGTTCGCCCTCGCGGGTGGTGATCTCCAGGTGGCAGTGCACGTGGCGGATGCTGCCGCCGGGCTGGACCACCCGGAAGCCGACCTCGCCCGGCCGGCACCGCGTCCACGCCGTCCGGACGGCCCGGCGGACCCGCTCGGCGTCGGCGGGATGGACGAGCCCGAACAGCGTCTCGGGCGTGAGGCGCAGTGTCCCCGGTGCCTGCCCGAAGATCATCGCCATCTCGTCCGACCAGTGGAGCCGGCCGAGGCCGTCCCGCCCGCCGGCCACCCAGGTGATGGTGCCCAACTTCGCCGACTGGGCGGCGCGCGCGACCCTGGTCGCCTCGTCGACGTCCCAGGTCAGCGGGTCGACGAGGGCGGTGTCGACCATGATCTTGTAGCCCTCGGCGAGCGAGAGGTCGTACCGGCTCTGCGCCGCACGCGCGACGCGGCGCGCGCGGGCGAGTTCCAGCGGGCTCGGCCTGGTCTCGGCCAGCGCCAGGATGTCATCGAGGTCCACGACGTGCTCCCTGCCGCCGGTGGCCGTCCGGGGCGACGTAGCCGGCCTCCTCGGCCAGCTCGCGCAGCCCTCGCCTCGCGGCGACCTTGTAGGAGCGGACGCTGTTCTCGGTCAGCCCGAGAATGCGGGCGATCTCCTGGTTGGAGAAGCCCTCCTGCGCCATCTGGAACACCTCGGCGTGCCGTGCCGGGAGCCGGTGCAACCAGCCCCGCAGCAGTTCCTGCGCCTCCCACACGTCGGCGATGTTCGAGTGCGGCGCCGTCGGCAGGTCCTCCGGTGCCATCGCGGCCTCCCGCAGGTGCCGCTGGTGGTCCTTGCGGATCTTGTGGCGCGCCGTGACGATGATCCAGCCGATCGGCCGGTCGTGGACGCGCAGCTTGGACCACTGGACGCGCCCGTGCAGGTACGCCTCGTTGAGCGCGTCCTCGACCACCTCGCGGTCCCGGCACGCCGACCTGAGGATCCGCTCCACCTGGTGGTAGGAGGCTTCGGTGAACGCGGCGAACTCCTGGTCGTGCGCGGCCTTCATGCGTGCGGCCTCCGCCTCGCGCGTCGCCTCGCAGTCGACCTGCTCCGGCGTCAGGGCGGCGGTGCCCTCGAACTCGATCACGCCGCCTCCCTGGCGGCCTCGGAGTTCGGCCCGCCACGGCCGCTCAACTCCACCTCGCGGTGCCCGTCGCGGTCGCGCTCCACGATCCGCACCACGTCGTGGTCGGCCTCCGCGAGCCTGGTCAGCCACGTGACCCGGGCTGTCGTACGTGTCGTCAGCTCCCGTTCCTGCTGTATCCGGGCCCGGTACGCGACGCAGGCGCGCACCAGGCCGGCCAGTACCCCCGCGACGGTGACGGCCACGGCCATCACCTGGAATCCGGTGAGCGGTTCCGCCAGCGCTTCGTTCATCGTTCCCCTGCCCCTCTCGGTCGACAATTACTATCCGTGGCGGGCAGCGGTTGTAGACGCCCCAGCGTCCACAATGTTCGGGAAGATCAATGATCAAGCCTTTTACCTGGCAGTACGGCACAAAGTAGTGGCGACGGGACGCTGCGCGAAGGGTGCGTGACAATCCCATCAGGGCAATTTGCACACCGCCCCAGATCACTCTCAGCTACGGGCCCGCCACTCCGGACCGGCCCGTCCCGCGCGCCCGATCCAGCACCTCCTCGACGGTGAGCGGGCTGCGGGGATGATGCGTCAGCGAGAGCGGGGTCCGGATCTTCCGCGGTGCCGCGCCCTCGGCGGCGAGATAGAACTCGCCCACCGTCAGCCGGGAGATGTCCGGCACGTCCCCGCCCTTGGCGCGGGCCATCTCACGGGCCGCCTCGATCTGGATCGGGCTGTTCATCAGGCCGTACAACTGCGTCGCCGCGTTCCCCGGGATGCGGTTGTGCAGCCCCTTCGGCGCCTGCGTGGCGAAGACCAGCCCGAGCCCGTACTTGCGCGCCTGGGCGACCAACGCCAGCGTGCTCTGGGTGCAGGCCGTCATCGCCCCCGACGGGGCGAACGTCTGCGCCTCGTCCATGACGAGCAGCCCCAGCAGCGGCCGGTCGCCGGCCGGGTTCCTCTTGATCCAGGCGAACAGCGCCATCTGGAGCTGGTTGACGAAGCTCTGGCGTACGTCGTCGGAGGGCAGGCCCACGAGGCTGACCACCGACACCCGGGCCCGTTTGCCGGGTGCGGGCGTGAGCAGCACGCCGGGATCCATCGGGGTGCCCTCGCCCCCGAAGAGCGGATCGTTGACCATGGCCGCCGTCAGGTTCTGGGCCAGGCTGAGGCCGATCTTGTCGGCGTCGTCGAGGTCGATGATCCCGTCCGGCAGGTCGGCCAGCGTGTCGACGAGGCCCCTCAGCCGGGAACCGCCGCGCCGGCCGTAGTGCTCGACGGCCTTGCGCAGCACCGCCAGCCCCAGGTGCGCCCTGGTGGCCCGGCCGGTGACCATCGCGCGCGGCGCGAGGGCCGCCACGGCCGCCTCGACGGCCTCACCGAACTCGTCCGGGTCGTCGCGCACGCCGGTGAAGTCGGGCAGCGGCTGGAAGCTCAGCGGGCGGCCCGAGTTGCGGCGCGGCGTCCAGACCACCACGTCGGTGTACGTCAGATAGTCCTTCGCCCGGGCCGCGTCGCCCGGCCGCCACCCTGCGGGATGCTCGGGCCACTCCTCCCCGAGGCGAGCGAGGTCGTTGTTCGGGTCGAGCACGATGGCGGAGACACCGGCGAGGGCGCACTCCTCGACGATGCGGCGGATGAGCACCGTCTTGCCCGAGCCCGAGCCGGCGAAGATCGTGGTGTGCTTCCGGAGCGCCTCCAGGGCCAGCGGCACGGGCGCGCCGTCGTCGTACCCGTACCCGACGACGAACGCCGGCTCGGCCGGGACGGCGGCAGCCGGGGCCGACTGGGCCGGCTCACCCGACCGCGCCGGCTCGCTGGCGGCCGGGGCCGGAGTGACCGGGGTCGGGGTGACCGGCGGCGGCGCGGCGTCCGTCGTCCAACGGTCGACGTCGGCCAGCGCGTGCTGGAGGAACTTCAGGTCCCGGGTCGGGCGGCGGTCGACCAGCCAGCCCTGGAAGTCCATCGTGGCCTCGGCGAGCATGACCCGCAGCGCCGAGAGGATCCGCAGGTCCTCCTCGTCGACGCCGATGGTCTGCCCGCCCGCCGCGGTGAACGCGGAGACGGCCTTCCGGGTGGCGGCGCTGGTCGACCAGCCGCGGTTGCGCAGCAGGAACAGCGTGCGCTTGGCCGAGCCGGTGTCGAGGGCGGCCGCCACACTCGCCTTGCGGAGCCGGGCCAGCGCCGCGTTGCCGTGGTGATCGTCGCTGATCGCCCGGAAACACCAGTGCGCCTGGTCCTCGGTGCGCTCGTCGAGCGTGAGGCGCAGCCGGGCGTGCAGCGGCGGATCGGTGCTCGGGGGCGGGTCGACGCTGAACGCCGCACCCGCGTCGCCGCGTTCCAGGATCCAGGCGGTGAGCCCGGCGGCGAGCAGCGGCGGCATCGCCTCGTCCTCCGAGGCCCGCCCGAGCGGGGCGGCGACGTCGGCGGCGTCCCGCAACTCGGCGAAGCGGGCGTCGTAGCGGTCCATCTCATCGGCGGTGGCCGTGACCGGGGCAGCGGGCCGGGGTGCCCGGGGCTCGGCGGCGGCCGGCTCGCCCAACGTGGTCATCTCCCGCACCTCGTCGGCGGCGAGGCAGCCCCGGATGTGCCGGTCGATCTCGATCAGCAGCTGGCGCGGGGTGAAGGCCCTGGCCTCGGAGAAGGCGCGCGGGGACACCGGCCACGACGGGTACGGCGGCGCGTACCCGACCTCGCCGTAGCGGACGGAGAACCGCTTCTCGATGATCGCCCGCGCGAGGTCGGCGTCGTCGATCCGGCGCAGGACCGGGGTCTCCCGGAACCGGTCGGCGACGGTGTCGGCGGCGGTGGACCGGATGATCGTCCACGAGTTCGGGATGCAGGCGAGGACGGTCAACGTGCGCCGCGTCGCCTGCCGCAGCGACATCAGGCCGTCCGCCATCCGGGCCAGCATGAGCGACTGGTCCGGGCTCATCGCGGCGGCACCCACCACGGCGGGGTCGCTCTGGATCGCCAGCTGGGCGATCAGCGTGTCGACCTGGTCGATCGCCACCACCGAGGGACCGGTCAGCGCCAGCAGCCAAGACAGGTCCTGCACGATCTGCTGGGCCGGTCGGGGCACGCGCCGCATCCCCCAGGCCGCGCGTTCGCCGGCCACCACCTCCTCGCCGGAGAGGAAGTAGTTCTCCGCCAGGTCGCGGTGGGCGATGTCCTCCGAGGCGGACAGCGCGAGGGCGCGGGCGGTCTCCTGGCAGGTCCGGGCCGCGTGCCGGTCGTAGTCGCCGAGCCCCGTGAGGAAGGCGTCGAGCGCCGGCCGGGTCAGCTCGGTGTCGCCCATCACGGCCCGGCGGGCCGTCCGGGGCGCGCCCACCAGCGCCGACAGCCGCCGCAGCAGCAGCTTGAGCTGCGTCTCGGGGCTGCCGGGCACCGGCCGGGCCAGGCCGTCCAGCAGGGCGGCGAGGACGTTGTCCCAGAAGCTGCCCGCGTCGAGCAGGCCGACCAGGAAGAAGTAGCCGCCCGCCTCCTGCACCCGCTGGCGGACCACGCCCAGCAGGTGGGTCTTGCCGGACCCCCGCTGCCCCTGCACGACGAGGCCGAGCGGGCTGCCGTGCGGGTTCGACGCGGCCTCGTCCACCCCGGCGAGCACCTCCCGGACGACCGGGACGT
Source organism: Micromonospora sp. DH13 (assembly GCF_020873825.1). NCBI lineage: Bacteria > Bacillati > Actinomycetota > Actinomycetes > Micromonosporales > Micromonosporaceae > Micromonospora > Micromonospora sp. DH13. The sequence continues at coordinate 110,137 of NZ_JAHWGR010000007.1, read as the reverse complement.
GCAGGCCCTCGACGTGGAAGGGCAGCGGACGCCACACGTCGTCGGGGACCGGCGCCCAGTCGAACCGCAGGGCCGCCAGCGCGCTCCGCTCCGCCTCGTCCATCACACGCCGATCGCCAGCAGATGGTTGTCCTGCCCGCCGAGGCGCAGCGCGGCCGCGATGTCCGCCTCGGTGAGCGTCTTCTGGTTCGACTCCGGCGCGATGGCGACGCCCTCGGAGCGGCTGAGCCGACGCAGCGCCTCGTCCAGGTCCTCCCTCGGCACGTCGGCGAAGAACGGGCGGAGGCGGCGCAGGCTCACCCACGCCCCCGGCGCGTCGGCGAGCGCCCGGTACGCGCTGACCACGCGCGCCGTCAGCGCGCCCGCCGGGTCGGCGGCGGCCGTGGGAGCCGACGCGCGTACGTCGGTCACGGCGAACAGCTCGGCCAGCGTGGCGCAGCCGCTGCGCGCCAGGACGCGGTCGCGCAGGTTGGCCTGGAGGGCGGTCAAGGCGGCGCCGAGCGCCGACGCGCCCCGGAGCGCGAAGTCGAGGTCGCTCTGCATCCGCACCCAGCCCTTGTCGTCGAGCTGGAGGGCGTACGTCGATCCGCTCTTGCGGCTGGCGACGTAGTGCAGGCGGGTGAGCTTGTCGCGCTGCGGCTTGCGTACGTCGAGGTTATAGCGCTCGCGGAGCTCGGTGTTCAGCACCTCGCGCGCCTCGGCCATGAGCACGACGAGGATCGCGCTCTCGGATGCCGTCAGATCATCGCCGGCCATGCTGCCGTCCTTCCGCCATGTCCCGCCGCCGCTCCCGCAGATACGTGCCGATCTGCCGGACCACGGCACCGACGTCGTGGGTCACCCGGGCGTTGGTGAAGCGCAGGACGACGTAACCATCCAGTTGCAACTGGACGTCGCGCTGCCGGTCGGCCTCGAAGTGGACCGGACGGCAGTGCTCCGGCCCGTCGACCTCCACCACGCACCGTTCGTCGGGCCACACTAGATCCAGCCGGATCGGCGTGGCCAGATCGTGCGACCGGTAGCTCTGGTTCCACCGCCGCCCAACGGCCCAACTCTCGGCGGCGAGCGCCGCCTCCAGCCTCTTCTCGGCGTCGCTCGCCGGATGCGGCCGGCCCACCACCGCCCCCGCGTCGGACGACAGTCCGCGCGGCGCGGGTGGCACGTCGCGCGCCGTGCGTGGCGGCGCGGGTGGCACGGTGTGTGGCGGCGCGAGCGACGCGGCGCGCGGCGCGGGCGGCAGCGCGACCGAGAACTCCGGCACCGCCTCCAGACCGGCCGCGCCGGCACCGAGCAGCCAGGTGACCGGCCCGCCGTGCTGCACCAGCCAGGCGGCCCCCGCAGCGGAGACCGCGCCGGTGCCGGCGGCCGGCTCGACGAGCAGCACCACCCGACGCCGGCCGAACGCCCCCGCGACGAGCCGCGCCAGTGCCGCCGCCCGGGTGCGCAACGGCAACTGCGCGCCGGACGGCCGCCGGGCCGTCACCGCGAAGACGGCCAGGTCGGGCAGGAAGGAACCGGGATAACGATCGCGGCGGGACCGCGCCGCAGCGGCGGCCCGGACCGCCGCCAGGCCGGACGTGTCCGGGCGCACGCCGTCCGCAACCTCGGGCAGCCAGGCGGGCAGCAACTCGACGGCGACCTGTTCGAGCCGGTCCAACGCGGCGTGCACGAAGTCCACCGGCAGCGTGATCCGGGCGGCCGGGCGGTGCACCACGGCGGCCAGCACCGCGTGGTCCCGCGCGATCAGCATAGCCAGCGCGTCGGTGTCCGCGTCGGGCAACGCGACGACCCGGTCGGAGGGAACGTCGGCGAGGCTCCGGTTAACCAGCAGCGTCCGGCCCTCCCCCACGGTCGACGGGACGTCCCGGACAGAGTACGAACGCGCCTCGGGTGACGCCACACCGTCGCGCGACCGCTACGTAGGGCGTCGGAGGGCGGAAAGGCCCTCCCACCAGCGGCGGAATGCTCAGGTGCCGCCGCAGAGTCGGCTTTCGGACCGTGGGAGGGTGGACGTCCCGGCCGAAGCCGTTGCGCGGAGCCCGACGGCCGGCTTGACCGCGCGGACAGCTGGTACAACTACCGCCCGGCGTCCTCGTTCAGCAGCACCTCGACAGCGGCCACGACATCCGTGACGGTGCGATCAGGAGGGGCTAGTTCCGTCGGCCACTCCTTCCCCCGGCTGACCCATAGGGTGGCAAGCCCTGCCGCGCGGCCACCCTCGACATCAAGCACCGGGCTGTCACCGATCGCCCAGCCGCCACCCCGCAGATCAAGACCACACCCACGGGCCGCCGCCTCGAAGATCTCGCGTGCTGGCTTCCGGACGCCCACCTCTGCGGACACCGCCCAGGCGTCGACGCACCGGTCCAGCCCGGTACGCCTGATCTTGCCCAACTGGTTGTCCGCCTGGCCGTTGGTCACGATCGCGACGCTCCAGCCAGCGTCGCGCAGCAGCCTCAGCGACCCCAGCACCTCTTCGGGGCAACTCACCAGTTCCGGCATCCGGCGTCGGTACTGCCCCCACGTGGTGCCCGCCGATGCCAGACCGAAACGGGCCGTCACCTCGCCAAAGAACCAGTCGCGGGGTACGACACCGTCCTGATCAGTCGCGATCAGCCAGGCCAGCGCGTCGTCTGGCAGCCCGTGATCGGCGCAGAACTCGACTGCCCAGCGTCGGAATGCTCCCGAACGGTCCACAAGCGTGTTATCGAGATCGAAGAGCGCCATCCGCTGCATGGTCAGCAACCGTACCGAGCGGGTGAAGCAGAGCACTCTTCGTCCGAACGCCGGCAAGGCGCAAGCGTCGCTCAGCCGATGTGGGGCTCGGGGCGGTCCTCGTAGCCGTGGGTGATGCGGAGCAGGGTCGACGGGTGGATGTCGAGCGCGCCCAGCTCGTCGCGGGCCACCCACCGGACGTCGCTTGATTCGTCGCTCGGGGTCAGAGTGCCGCCGACGGGTACGGCTCGCAGGCAGAGCGAGAACTGCTGCCGCACCTCGCCGTTGGAGTAGGCGATGACGTGGCCGGGGTCGGAGTAGACGCCGACCATCCCGGTGACCTCGACCCGTACGCCGGTCTCTTCCCGGGTCTCCCGGACCGCCGTCCCCGCGACCGGCTCGCCGATCTCCTGGCCGCCGCCGGGAAGTGACCACAGGCCGTTGTCGGTGCGCTGGATGAGCAGCACCCGACCGGCCTCGTCACGGACGAAGACGGAAACGGCCACGACGATGCTGTTGGCCTTCGGCGCGTTCGGGTCGTGATAATGCTCGGTTCTCGCCACGGCCATAGGCTGCCACCTCGCCGCCGGCTGGCGCTTCGCGTGCCGCCCGGGGGAAGGGACGACCCCCGTCGGGGGGATGCGGTCCGCAACTATCGTCTGCTGCCAGTGGGCAACGACCAGCATCGGCGAGCAGGCGCTGAGCGTTGGCGGTTCGCGTTCGGGGGCGGTCTGAGTCATCGCTCGTGCTGCCTTCTTGCTGCCTCGTCGCTGACCCCTCGCTTGTAAGCTCTGGGCGACAATGCTGCGTGGGCTGTGACACCCTTCGGCCGCAACTGCCTGCGGTACCTCCAGAGCAGCATGGCGGAGAGTTGAAGCGGAACCTAGAGCCGCGATCGACCCACCAGCGAAAATGGCGCTCGACACCTGCTCACACAGCTTTGGGGCTGCCATTGCTGCTCGCTAATTGGCAGCGTTCCACACCGTCTTGTGCCCCGTGTGTGTGCCCCGACTGTCGCCATGAAGGCACGCCCGGTGCTTCACTCGCCTGTGTCCACTGCGTGGCCGTGAACCCGCCGGGTACCCCGGATACCAACGCTCAGCAGCCAGCCGCCAACGAAGGTCAGCGGCAACCAAGACGGCCACCAAGGCCAACTCCTCGTCCACGAGTACAGGTGGAGGCCCAGTCCGATGGCAGCCACCAACCCGCCCGCTGCTGCCACAAGGAGATACGCGAGCCGTCGCCGATGCATGCCCGCAGTAGACCACGGCCTCGCAAAACACCGGTCGGATCTACACGCTCAGCTTGGGAATCGGGTCAAGTAAATCAGAAAGTGGGGCTTTTGCCCTGTTTAGCCGCCCAGCGTGAGCTGCCATCCCTTGTTCCTGGTCGCGTCTTGACCTCTATTGACCGCCTGAACGGGCACACAACGGGCACGACAGGCTCGAACGCTCTTGGTCTCTACTGGTAGCGTTCGCCGGTGCGCGTTGGTGTGTATGTCGATGGGTACAACCTCTACTACGGCGGGCGGGGGCTGTGCGGCCAAGGAACGCCCGGCTGGCGCTGGCTCGACATTCGGGCTCTTGCCAGTCGACTGCTAGCTCATGTGCCGAGCTGGACGGGTGCCCAGGTGCATCGGATCGTCTACTGCACCGCAGTGATCGACGCGGCTAGCAACTCCTCAGGCTTTGTCGATCAAGACATCTACCTGAAGGCTCTGGTGGCATCATCCAGCGTTGACGTGATCGAGTACGGCAGCTACGTCTCGCGGGTGAAGTACGCCCCGCTTGCGGTAAAGGCTCAGAGCCGTAGCGCCAGACCTCAGCTCGTGACCCCGCAATGGCCGATCATGGTTCAGGACGCACAAGGCAACCCGGTGCCGGACGCGACGTTCATGGTGTCGTATGCCCATCGGGAGGAGAAGGGCTCCGATGTCAACGTGGCTTCCCACCTCCTTGTCGACGTGCTCACGTCCCAGATCGACGCAGCTCTAGTGATCTCCAACGACAGCGATCTTCAGTTTCCTGTGTCGTACGCGCGCACGAAGGTCCCTGTCGGAACGATCAATCCTTCGCGGAACTACCTGGCAGGGGCGCTGAAGGGGCAGCGGGGGGAGGGTGTGGGCAGCCACTGGTGGAAGCAGCTCACGGCAGCGGACTTCCAGACCTGCCAACTCAGCGACCCAGTAGTTAGCCCCGCTGGGACCTACGCACGCCCCTCTGGCTGGTAAGACTCTATAGTTCGTTTCAGTTGCAGGTCGGACCAGGCTGCGCTACAGTTCACCGCATATACCACCCGGTTCCCCTCGAGGGGCCGGGTTTTCTCTTGCCCAAGGCCCCGCCGCAACCTGCGGAGAGTGCTGGGTAAGCACAGCAGTGCTGTAGACAAGCCTCGCCGCATCAGCACGCTCAACCTGGGGAGACAGACACAGCAACGTGAAGTGCCCACTACGCTGAGGCCGCCCGTTGGGTGCCAAGCATCGCGTAGCGACGGCCTCAGCGTAGTGGGCACTTCACGTCACGGGCATCGGGCCGCACTAGGCTCCGGCACTCGTGGAGCAGTGTAGCTAGCCGGAGCCTAGTGCGGCCCGATGCCGATTTTTCGGCGACACGCCGGGGAGTTATGTGATACGCAGCACATTCCACCTACTAATCGGGGCTGCCATCCCGTCTGCCGTCGACCCGCACTCCTGTGGAGCAGGCCGCTGCCCGGCCCGCCACGTCAAGACGGCCTTGACGCCCGTACGGACGCTGGCGGGTCGGGCGGTGGTCTGCTCGGCTCGCCCCGGGTCGACGGCGGGCGGGATGGCTCCCCACCGCAACCACCCACGGACCGCGAGCCGCCGACGGACCCCCGGCCATCCTGGAGCCGGAGCGCCCCCGCCGGAGGCGCAGTAGCCGCAACCCCGCCACCGGCCCGGCAGCCGCCGACGGGCACGGCGTGCGCTCCCCTACGCCGCGCGGACTGCTGGCCGCGCGGCCCGGCCGGCTGCCGGCCCACCACCCCAACGGACAACGGCCTGTCGTCATGCGGCGGCCCACCGGGCTACCCGCCCTCCGCGCCAGCCGCCGGGCGTGTTGCGTGGCCGGAGTCGGAGCGCCAGCGGAGCGACGGACGCGCGCCCAGGCGGCGGCGCGTGCGGCCCGTTCAGGGCCGCCTTGATAGACGTACAGAAACTTTGAACCGGTCAGCCGGCAGCCGGGCGGGTTTCACCCAGGGCTCGCCACCACCCGTCGTCAATCAAGAGGTCGCCGGAGTCCAATTCCTGCTCGAATCTGAACGCATCGACCGGTGCGGGCTCCCCGGTCATGACCTCCGTGATCTGCGCAGGCAACCTCACCTGATGGTCGCGGACGTAGTGCGCAAGCCCTTCGGGCCAGATGAAGCGACGCCCGTCCGTCACCTCCGCTGAACCGTTATCAATGCCGCACAGGCGACACTGTGAAAGCCCTGCCGCCGCAACCCACGGGGTTCCAGGCGACAGGTAGCGCGCTACCCGCTCGCTTTCGTTGGGGTCCAGGCTCTCGTCAACGAACTGGTTGACGTGCGGCCAGCTTGGCTCGTCCGAACCAGCCCAATAGCCGATCAGACGGAGGGTCCTGCCACGTGCGGTCTCTTCCACTCCCCTAGGTTCACATTAGCTCGACGGCTGACCGCGGCCGGGGCTTGACGACAAAAGAGGCGTGCAGATCGCCGGCGGCCGGGCCTCGCCCTAGCCTCGTCGCCGTCCGGTTCCGCACCGATGGCCCTGGGAGGTGTCCGCCGGCCGGCTTGGCTGTACGGAGGCTGTACGGACCTAGTTCTGCGGTAGCGCCCCGTCTACCGACGACGCCCCAAAAACCCGGTATACCGCGACAACAGCGCTGAGGGGCAGAGCCGAGTACACATGTGGAAAGGGCCCGCCATTGGGGGCGTCCTCCCAGCGCAAGGACTCTCCGAGACTATGTGTGTCGAGAGCCGCGACCACAAGCGCTGGCTCCTGCTCGAATACCCGCGCGGCCGTAGCACCGACCTGCTTGCGCGAGGAGCAGTGGATAAAGCCGCTGCTGCAGTCGAATGGCGAGCCGTCGAAACGCCCAGTGGCCTCGAACTCGGCCCACTCGGCAGGCAAGAGGATCTTGTAGATCAACACAGCCTAGGGTGGCAGATGGACAGCTGAGTCGTCCAAAGAGTTTGCCCGTCGCGCGCCACCTCTCCGCACTTGCCATCCCCACCACCGAGGACCGCAGCCGTTCGGCAACTCCATCCCGAAGTCGTGCGGCCCCCGCCGGAGGCAGCCCTACCCCCAACCCCGCCCCCACCCTTCGCTCCTCTCCCGCCTTCACTCCTTTCCACACCGGGCTCAGGAGCGGCCGACGTGTTCCGTTCGGCAACTCGCCCCAGCGACCGTCGACCGGTCCACGGTGAGGGGCTCACGAGGTTGGAAGAAACCGACGGGTGAGCTGTCGCATGGGTTCCGGTCACTTAGGGACTCGCCACCGGTTCCTTCACGGAGCCAGGGGTGACACGCGGGGCGGGGCGTGGTTTGCGGGCCGGTTGACTTTCCGCCCCGGCGAGGTCAGCGCCGGGGCAGCGGCTCCGTGGGAGCCGGTGCCGCGCCCCGGTCCGCGCCGCGCGGAGCGTCTTGATCCCTACTGAGATTTCGGCGACGTGGTGCCCGACGGTGCAATGCCGTGCTCCGCATAGGTGGCGTTGCTGCCGTTGCGCGCTGCGATCGCCGTACGGAGCCTGCGAGCCAGGCGCGGCGGTCCGTACCGGTCCAGGTCCTCCGGTGTCACGTAGCGCCACTCGGTGAGCTCTCCGTCGACGAAACGGATGGCCTGTTCCTGCTTCGTGGTGAGAGAACCGGCGTCGAAAATGAAGAGGAGCTTGTCTCCTTCGCCCTCGGCGGGTGCCCAGTCGACCACGAGCATGCGGCCGACAGCGGTGGTGAGGCCGAGTTCTTCCCCGATCTCCCGTACACATGCGGCCCGAGGTGACTCGCCGGGTTCGACGTAGCCGCCGGGGATGTCCCAGTGGTTCTTGTAGCTGGGGCGTACGAGGAGCACGCGGCCTTCGTGGTCGAAGAAGAGTGCGCCGGCGGCGACGCGTGGGGTTGCCACGGGTGGCATGTCGTTGGCCGTCACCAGGGCAGCCTAGATGGGCTGGGTCCAGTCGAGCACCTTGAGCCGCTGGGCCAGTCCGACCAGTTCAGCGGGGGGCTTTCCGCGCTGGCGGCGGATCCAGGTGAGGGCGAGTTGTCGGCTGAGGAAGTGGTGGCGGACCTGTTCGGGTGCCATCTGCTCGGCATCCAGCAGGGCGGCTTGGGCGTCGTCGACGCGGTTCCAGGAGCTGTAGGCGCGGGCGACTTCGAGGGCGTGCCGTACCCGGCGTTCCATCGGTAGGCCGGTGGTGTCGAGGCGGGGGCCGAGGTCGATGGCGACTTGCAGGTCGCCCAGCTCGGCGGCGGTGGCGACGCGGTGGATGGCGACGTTGGTCGGGCCGAACGCGGTCCAGAGGTGGTTGGCGTCGGCTCCGAGCTGGCCGGCGGCCTGGTCGGCGGCGGCGAGGAAGGTGCGGGTGGTACCGGCGTCGTTGGCGCGGGCGGCGGCCATCGAGCCGGACAGGAACAAGGTGCCGTAGACGGAGAGCAGCGCTGGCGTGGCGTTCTCCAGGTGGGGCTCAAGGAAACCGGCGGCGTCCTCGGTGAGGCGTACGGCTTCGGCGTAACGACCGGTGGCGTGCAGGGCGTGACCGACGGACCGGAACAGGGAACCGGTGATGAGCGGGTCGCCGGTCGGGCGGACAGCGGCCAAGCCCCGGTCTGCGGCGATCCACGCGAGGTCACTCTCTCCCAGCTTGGTGAGCTGGGTCGCGGCAAGCTGGTACGTGAGGCCGAGAAGCCGGCGGGCGTGGTCCTGGTCGTCGCCGTCGTGGTGGTCAGCGGCGGCCTGGGCACGGTGCAGCAGGTCGGGTAGGCGGCCGGTGACGTACCCGAATCGGGAGTCCTGGTAGGCGTCCCAGAGTTCGCCTACCTCCTTCTTCAGCGCGGCGATGCTCGGTGGTTCCGCACCCAGGTCGCCGCCGAACGGGCCGAGGGCGCGGTAGTTCATCAGGGCGGCGCGTAGGGCGGGGACGGTGGCGGTGCCGCTGTCGCTGGTCCAGTCGAGCAGGGAGGGTTCGCCGAGCAGGTCGCCGAGGGATACGTCCAGGACTTCGGCGAGGGACTTGATGACGGAGAGCCGGTCCAGTTCGATCCGGTTGTTCTCGACCTTGCCCAACCAGTCGGCGGTACGGCCGATGAGTCCGGCCAGGACTTCCTGGGACAGGCCGCGTCGGTAGCGGTACCAGGCGACGCGTTCGCCGATGGTCAGGTTGTGGGTTCTCCCGCGCACCGGTTCACCATCTCCCCTCGACCGACCGTGACCCCGGAAGGATTTTCCGGGTGACCAGGCAGATCGCGCCACAACCTGTGTCCATGACAAGACTGAACGTAACGACCGCCTGCCGATTCGGTGAGGGCTGGAAGGACGCACCTGCTCGACGGTCCTGCCTGGACTGCGCGGGTTCCGGTCGTTCGGCGGCGTGCTGAGGCTGGCCCGGGGTGGGTGCTGTCGTGGGGCCGCGACCCGAACGACGGCCCGTGAATGGCCCTCCCGCCTCGGTGCCCCGCACGCCTGCACCCGCGCCGAGTCGACTGGGCGTGCCGACACCGGGCGACCTGGTCCTGATCGACGGCCGGGCGTCGGTGCAGTTCAACGGCGACCGGGCGCTGTGGCTGCGGGTCACGTCGGTGGACGAACGGCCCACGTACTACGGCTGGGTGTGGCTCACCGGTTACGTCATCGACCCGGCCACCCGCAACGCGCTGGCCAAGCGCGAGGTCTACGCACAGATCGCCGGCCTCCACATCCAACGACGCAAACCCGACAGCACTCCGCCCCGCACCAACGCGGGCCCGGTGGTGAGGAGACGTGGTGTTTGACATTCGGGTACGACTCGGCGCCGTACTGGACATCGACGCGGACGACCGGCTTCTCCCGTCGGACGGGCCGGTGCGGTTGTGGGTGACCGGGGTCCGGCTGGTGGTCAACCGCCCGCCCCACGATGAGTGGATCTGGGTCGAAGGGGTCAAGCTCTCCCGATCGGGTCGCCGGGGTGCGCAGACGCAGATCCTGGTACGCGCCAGCAAGCTCCCGCCGAGCGGGCCGGCTGGTGAACACCTACCTGAACACGACGCATGATCGGCTTCGATCAGCACGAGTGGATCAGCGCACGCCCGACGACTACGCCGACCGTGTTCGGCTGCCGTTCGCTGACGATTCGCTGACTTTCCGCCTGTCGCCTGGCCCGGCCGCCCCGGGAAACCCGCCTTCACCTGGCCCGGAACGGGACGGGGAAAGGGACGACCCCCGTCGGGGGGAGACGGGGGTCGTCGGGAGGTTCGGCTCCGGGGGGGTTGAGCCGAACCGGCTCGGCGGTCACGGGGGGTGCGATCGCCGAGGGCCTGCTGTCGTACGACAACGCGAATGTGCGTCGCAAGAACAAGCATGCCTGAGCAAACCGGTATACGTCGAGTGGTGTCGCCTCCACTCCCTGCGAAATCATCGCCGGAGAGTGTGACTGCCGTCACTGACGGCAGGGGGTGGAGGAGGTCGCCGTAGGGGCCGGGCCGGAGTCCGTACCCCAGGCACCCGCCGACCATAGACCATCCGGCTAGACTTTCGCGCCGTGGGCCGAAGTGCCGCTTTTTTCGATCTGGACAAGACCGTCATCGCCAAGTCGAGCGCCTTGGCGTTTGGTCGGCCGTTCTACCGGGATGGGCTGATCACCCGGCGGGACGTGGTGAAGTCGGCGTACGCGCAGCTGATGTTCCGGCTGGGCGGCACCGACGAGCAGACCATGGCCAAGACCCGGGACTACCTGGCCGCGCTGTGCAAGGGCTGGCAGGTGGAACAGGTCCGCCAGATCGTCGCGGAGACACTGCACGAGCTGATCAACCCCTACGTGTACGCCGAGGCGGCGGCCCTGATCGAGCAGCACCAGGCCGCCGGGCGGGACGTCGTGCTGGTCTCCGCCTCCGGGGAGGAGATGGTCCGGCCGATCGGCGAGCTGCTCGGGATCACCGACGTGATCGCCACGCGGATGGCGGTGGCGAACGGCCGGTACAGCGGCGAGGTGGAGTTCTACGCGGCCGGTCCGAGCAAGGTCGAGGCGGTCAGCGAGCTGGCCCGGCAGCGCGGCTACGACCTGGCCGACTCGTACGCGTATTCCGATTCGATGAGCGACCGACCGCTGCTGGAGTGCGTGGGGCATCCGTCGGTGGTCAACCCGGATCGGGCGCTGCGCAGGCTGGCCACCGAGAACGCCTGGCCGGTGCTGGAGTTCCGGCACCCGATCCCGCTGGGCCGCCGGCTGCGGGAGCGCCCGGCGGTGCCGGTCGCCGCGGCGGCGCTGGGCGTCGGGGTCGGGGTCGCGATCGGCATCGCCTGGTACGGCCGGCACCGCCGCACGCGTACCACCCCCGTGGCCTGACCGGCAGCCCCACGAGCGGTCAGGGCGGCCCGGCCAGGCCAGCCGGGTCAGCCAGCCGGGTCAGGCGGCGGCGAGGATCTCGTCGCCGACGGCGGTGAGCTGGTCGGCGCCGAGCTCGACGGCGGCCATGTAGTGCCGCAGCCAGGAGCGCAGCCCGTCGGGGGTGCCGGTGGCGAACGCCCCGGCCGCGCCGACGTATTCGGGTTCGCGCTCGCGGTGGCCGACGTCGACACAGACGAGCCCGCGGGGGTCGAAACCGGTGGACATCAGGACGAGCCGGGCGGCTCCCCGGGCCACCAGGCCGGACGGCCCGGCGAACGGGCGCAGGTTGAGCAGCTCGCCGTGCACGACGGCGGCGAGCACGAGCGGGGGCACGGCGGTGCCGCCGGCGACGAGCCCGGCCAGGCCGTCGAGCCGGGCGGCGACGACCGGGTCGGCCACCGGCCGCCCCAGCTCGTTTTCGGGTACGACGTCCCGGGCGGCGAGCACGTGCAGCCGGGCGAGGACCTGCCGGGGCGACGTCGGCCAGCGCTCGGTCAGGCCGGGCAGCGCCCCGGCGACCCGCAGCGCGCCCTGGCTCACCGGGTCGGTGACCGTGCCGGCCCGGACGGACTCGCGGTCGTGGGCGTACCCCTCCAGGGCGGCGCTGGCCACGGCGGAGCGGAGGCTGACCTCGGCGGCGACCTGGCCGCCGTGCCGGCGCAGCGCGCGGTGCCGCATCGCCTGGTCGACGCGGTCGCGGGCCCGCTCGACGGCGGGGGCGATGTCGGCGAGCGCGAGCAGGGGCGCGAGCGGATCAGCGGTCACGCTGCCACGCTAGCCACCTGCGGGGACGGCGGGTAAGAAGGGGACCCTTCTCTACCGTATGCGTTAACAGGGGGCCCTTCCTTACAGCTCGGCGCGTGGCGGGGGCCGCTCGGCGCGCGTGGGTTCGGGGAGCTGTCGCGGCCTCCGGCCGCCCCGACTAACCTCTGCGGGGGTAGGAGACGCAGGTCACGCGAGCGACGAGGGAGTCACGGCATGAGCGAGGCACTGGCCAACTTGCTGAACGAGACGCGGCAGTTCCCGCCGCCGGCCGCACTCGCCGCGCACGCCAACGTGACCGCCGACGCGTACGCCGAGGCCGCCGCCGACCGGCTGGCGTTCTGGGAGCGGCAGGCCGGGCGGCTGGCCTGGGCGCAGCAGTGGGAGCAGGTGCTCGACTGGTCGAACCCGCCGTTCGCGAAGTGGTTCGTGGGCGGCCGGCTGAACGTGGCGTACAACTGCCTGGACCGGCACGTGGAGGCGGGCAACGGCGACCGGGTGGCCATCCACTGGGAGGGCGAGCCGGGCGACACCCGCACCATCACGTACGCCGACCTGCACCGGATGACCTGCCAGGCGGCGAACGCGCTGACCGACCTGGGCGTGGTGGCCGGTGACCGGGTGGCGATCTACCTGCCGATGGTGCCGGAGGCGGCGGTGGCGATGCTGGCGTGCGCCCGGATCGGCGCGACGCACAGCGTGGTCTTCGGCGGTTTCTCCGCCGACTCGCTGAGCAACCGCATCTCCGACGCCACCGCCAAGGTGGTGATTACCGCCGACGGCGGGTACCGCCGGGGGAAGCCGTCGGCGTTGAAGCCGACCGTGGACGAGGCGGTGGCGAAGTGCCCGTCGGTGGAGCACGTGCTGGTGGTCCGCCGCACCGGTGAGGAGGTCGCCTGGTCGGCGAAGGACCACTGGTGGCACGAGACGGTGGAGACCGCGTCGGCGGAGCACACCGCGCAGCCGTTCGACGCCGAGCACCCGCTGTTCATCCTCTACACCTCGGGCACGACGGCCCGGCCGAAGGGCATCCTGCACACGACGGGCGGCTACCTGACGCAGGCGGCGTACACGGCGCACGCGGTGTTCGACCTGAAGCCGGAGACGGACGTCTACTGGTGCACCGCCGACATCGGCTGGGTGACGGGGCACTCCTACATCGTGTACGGGCCGCTGGCCAACGGCGTCACCCAGGTCATGTACGAGGGCACCCCGGACACCCCGCACAAGGGCCGGTTCTGGGAGATCGTCGACCGGTACCAGGTGAGCATCCTGTACACCGCGCCGACGCTGATCCGCACGATGATGAAGTGGGGCGACGACATCCCCGCCGGGCACGACCTGTCCTCGCTGCGGCTGCTGGGCAGCGTCGGCGAGCCGATCAACCCCGAGGCGTGGATGTGGTACAGGCAGCACGTGGGCCGGGGTGAGCTGCCGATCGTGGACACGTGGTGGCAGACCGAGACGGGCGCGATCATGATCTCACCGCTGCCCGGGGTCACCGAGACCAAGCCGGGTTCGGCGATGACCCCGCTGCCGGGCATCGTGGCGGACGTGGTGGACGACCAGGGCCAGTCGGTGCCGAACGGCGGCGGCGGCTATCTGGTGCTGCGCGAGCCGTGGCCGTCGATGCTGCGCACGATCTGGGGCGACGACAACCGGTTCGTCGAGACGTACTGGTCGCGGTTCGAGGGCATGTACTTCGCCGGGGACGGGGCGAAGAAGGACGACGACGGGCACATCTGGCTGCTGGGCCGGGTGGACGACGTGATGCTGGTGTCGGGCCACAACATCTCCACGACCGAGGTGGAGTCGGCGCTGGTGTCGCACCCGTCGGTGGCGGAGGCGGCGGTGGTGGGCGCGACCGACCCGACGACGGGGCAGGCGATCGTGGCGTTCGCCATCCCGCGCGGCTCGGTCGACGCGGCCGGCGAGGCGGGCGAGCAGCTGATCGCGGACCTGCGCAACCACGTGGCGCGCACGCTCGGCCCGATCGCCAAGCCGCGGCAGATCATGCTGGTGCCGGAGCTGCCGAAGACCCGCTCCGGCAAGATCATGCGCCGGTTGCTGCGGGACGTCGCGGAGAACCGGTCGCTGGGCGACGTGACGACCCTGCAGGACTCCTCGGTGATGGAGCTGATCTCCTCGGGGATGGGTGGCGGCAAGTCCGACGAGGACTGACGTAGGACGTACCTTTCGGAGGGTGGCGGGCCCCGCGCGGGCCGCCACCCTCCGTGTTTGGACCTGTGAACGGTGCGTGACGAAGGGGTGTCGGTCGGTCGGTTGAGGGGCACCGGCTGAACGGACACAGGGGACGCCACCCCCTGTCGGAAGGGTTCTTTCTCCTTTAGGTTCAGCCGCATCGGTCGGTTCGACGGATGTCTCTGCCGTGCGCGCCGGCCGGCTCCACGCCCATGCCCGAGAAACGGAGCGGCATGCACATGATTCCGCAACGACGGTCACGCCGACGCCTACTCGTCGCGCTGCCCGCCATCGCCCTCGCGGCCACGTCACTGACCGTGACGGGGACTGCGTCGGCCCAGACGTCCGGCCCGGCTCCTGCCACGATCGGGGCGGACGAGCACTACATCAACTACGCCGAGCCCGAGGTGCAGCCGGACACCGCCGGCAAGGAGGTCAAGGGCGCCGACGGCGTGTACACCACGGCGGCGGACGAGGCCCGGGCCTACGACCGCAAGTACGCCGCGGGCAACCCGACGACCGCCAAGCAGCTGGCGAAGCTGGAGGCCCAGTCGATCCGCTCCGGCAAGAGCCCCCGGTGGATCAAGAAGGCCCCGAGCACCCAGAAGGCGAAGCTGCTCACCCTGCTGGTGGAGTTCAACGACCAGGCCAACGACGACTTCACCGGCACGATGGTGCCGAAGACGGTCTTCGAGGACCGGACGTGCGTCCCCGGCACGGTGCAGAACGGGCCGAAGCACAACAACATCCCGAACCCGGCGAGCCTGCCGCACAAGGACAACAACTCGTTCTGGGTGCCGGACTTCTCCCCGGCCCACTTCGACAAGATGCTCTACACGAAGACGGGCATCACCGAGCGGGTCCGCAAGGACCTGAAGGGCCCGGACGGCAAGAAGGGCATCAGCCTCGCCGGCCGGACCATGCACAACATGTACCTGGAGATGTCCAAGGGCGCGTACACGGTGGACGGGCAGGCCAGCCCGTGGATCACCGTGCCGCACTCGGAGGGCTGGTACGCGGCGTCGCGCTGCTTCCAGGACGAGAACGGCGACTGGGTCGCCGGGCGTGAGCAGGCCATGAACGGCCACCCGGACAACCCGGCCGGGGCGGGCCGGCTGGCCACGGACGCGATCGACGCGCTGGCCGCCATGGACCCGAGCTTCCCGTGGGCCGACTACGACATCGAGGACCAGAGCGACCGCGACGGCGACGGCAACCTCTTCGAGCCCGACGGCGTGATCGACCACCTGGTGCTGGTGCACGCCGGCCAGGGCAAGTCCCGCGGCGGCGGCGCCGAGGGCACGTACGCGGTGTGGGCGCACTCCTCGACCGTTCCGGGCGGCTACACCATCCCCGGCACGCAGCTGAAGGTGTCGAACTACATCGTGCAGCCGGAGGACGCCGGCGTCGGCGTCTTCGCCCACGAGTACGGGCACGACCTGGGCCTGCCGGACCTCTACGACACGTCCGGCAACGCCGACTCCGACGTGGACTTCTGGGACCTGATGGCCTCCGGGTCGCACAGCGGCGAGATCTTCCAGGCGCTGCCCACCCACATGGGCATCTGGGACAAGTGGGTGCTCGGCTGGGCCGACCCGGTGACGGTCGCCCCCGGCTCCGCCCCGCGCACCATCAAGCTCGGGCAGACCTCCCGCACGCCGGTCGGCACGGCCGACGGCATCAAGGTGGACCTGCCGGACAAGGTGATCACCCTGGCCACCCCGCACAGCGGGTCGAACATGTGGCACAGCGGCGCCGACCAGAACTGGGCGGACGTCAAGCTGAGCCGTTCGGTGAGCGTCCCCTCGGCCGCCGACGCCAAGTTCTGGATGTGGAACAACTACATCATCGAGGAGGACTGGGACTACGGCTTCGTCGAGCTCTCCACCGACGGCGGGGCGACCTGGTCCGAGCAGAAGGTCTACGACGCGGACGGCACCGTCGTCACCACGCCGGACAACTACGCCGACCCGAACGGCCGGATGGCCGACTTCGGCGGCAAGAAGTACGGCCTGACCGGCTCGTCCGGCGGCTGGCGGCACGACTACGTCGACCTGTCGGCGTACGCGGGGCAGACCGTGCAGCTGCGGCTGCGGCAGGCCACCGACGAGGCGTTCGTGGAGCGCGGCTGGTTCGCCGACGACTTCTCGGTCACCGGCGGCGGCGCCACCACCTGGAGCGACGACGTCGAGGGCGGGGCGAACGGCTGGACCCCCACCGGCGGCAGCTTCACCGACACCACCGGCGCGGGTTGGAAGACCAACTCGGGCACCGAGGTCCGGGCGCACTACTACCTGGCCGAGTGGCGTAACTTCGACGGCTTCGACAAGGGCCTGAAGTACGCGTACGACACGGTGTACTCGCACGAGGCGTGGAAGGTCGACCGGATCTCCTACAACGCCCCGGGCATGCTGGTCTGGTACCGCGACACGGCGCTCGGCGACGTCAACCACGTCACCGGGCAGCTGACCGCCCTGCCGAGCTACGGCGCCAAGGGTGGCCTGCTGATCGTCGACTCGCACTTCGACCCGCTGCGGCGGCAGGGCACGGCGGCCGAGAAGGACCCGTCGGTGCTGGACAACCTGCCCAGCCGGCCCCAGTCGTCGAACGCGGCGTTCGGCCTGAAGAAGACATACTCCTTCAAGGAGTGCCTGGAGGCGGCGGACGAGCCGTACAGCGAGTACTGCACGAGCTTCCCGGCGCAGCCGGCGGTGCCGCAGTTCACCGACTCCAAGGGCTGGTACCCGGGCATCGAGATCCGGGACGGCTCGCCGTACGCGCGGGACAGCGACGCCTCCGTGGTGCTGCCGTCGCGCGGCAACGTGCCGTACACCACCCGGGTGGTCAACCCGGACGGCACCCCGGCGCCCTCGTTCTACGGGGTCACCCTGGGTGGCGGGGCGATCGTCCTGGGCACCGGCAACCCCGGTGACGCGAACGCCGCGTACGGGGTTTCGCTGACGGTGAAGAAGACCGCGTGGAACAACGCCGTCGCCACGGTGAAGGTGACCGCGGCGACCCCGTGACGACGGGCGGCAACTGATCGGAAGATCAACGAAGGGGCCGGTGGCGGCGACGCCACCGGCCCCTTCCGCATTTATCCGACCACACCCATCGAGATTCGTCGCTGCAATTCGCCGTCGGGCGTCCGCGCTGCTCAGCCTGCCGCCGAAGGCGATCGGTGTGACGGTGAAAAGCGTTCTCAACAAAAGTTTGCAACAAATCGACGCACGCGTCTTCCCACCCGTCCCGCGAGACTCTATGTTCACCATTGGTCCCACAGTCGGGACGACTCACCGGCTCCTACCCCCGTTGGGCCGGTTCCCTCACACCGGAGGTACCACGTGCGGAAAGTCGCAGTGGGTCTGCTCGGGCTTTCGTTGACGGCGACGGGTCTGGTGGTCGCCACGACCGCCAACGCGGCGCCGACCGCGAAGCTCCCGACGGCCGCCCCGTCGGCCGCCGAGAAGGCCCCAGCGGATCACGATCTGCCGGACAAGCTCGAGGACAAGCGCCGCGCGCTCCGCCAGGAGGGCCTCAGCGAGGTCCTCTCCGGCCGGGCCAAGGCCCAGAAGATCAACGGCAGCACCGTCGTCAAGGTCGGCAAGACCGCCGGCGGCGCGGCCTCCGCGGCCGGCGCGCGCAGCGCCAAGAAGGGCCAGAAGGACCAGTACGTCGAGCTGGCCCGGGAGCGCACCGACAAGATCTTCGTCATCCTCGCCGAGTTCGGCGACGAGCGGGACCCCGCGTACCCGGACAAGGACACCAACCCGAACATCGCCGGGCCGACCACCTTCGACGGGCCGCTGCACAACGAGATCCCCCAGCCCAACCGGGCGGTGGACAACTCGACCGTCTGGCAGGCCGACTACAGCGCGGACTACTTCCGCCAGCTGTACTTCGGCACCGGGCAGGGCGACGAGTCGCTCAAGCAGTACTACGAGGCCCAGTCGTCCGGGCGCTACACCGTCGACGGCATGGTCACCGACTGGGTGAAGGTCAAGTACAACGCGGCCCGCTACGGCCGCTCGGACGACCCGATCGCGGACGACGACACCGACAACCCGGCCAACGACCCGGCGGTCTGCGCGGACAACATCTGCCAGAACACCTGGGACCTGGTCCGCGACGCCGCCAACCAGTGGGTCGCCGACCAGAAGGCCAAGGGCCGCACCGACGCCCAGATCAAGGCCGACATGCAGTCCTACGACCAGTGGGACCGGTTCGACTACGACGGCGACGGCGACTTCAACGAGCCGGACGGCTACATCGACCACTTCCAGATCGTCCACTCCGGCGGCGACCAGGCCGACGGCGACCCGCACCAGGGTGAGGACGCCATCTGGAGCCACCGCTGGTCGGCTTACAACACCTCGCGCACCGGCCCGGCGAACTTCCCGATCGGTGGCACCCAGATCGGCAACACCGGCGTCTGGATCCGCGACTACACCATCCAGCCGGAGAACGGCGGCCGGAGCGTCTTCTACCACGAGTACGCTCACGACCTGGGCCTGCCGGACGACTACAACAACCTCAACGGCGGCGACAACAACAACGAGCACTGGACCCTGATGGCCCAGAGCCGGCTCTCCGCCAAGAACGACGCCGGCATCGGCGAGCGCGGCGGCGACCTCGGCGCCTGGAACAAGCTCCAGCTCGGCTGGCTCGACTACGAGGTGGTCAAGGCCGGCCAGAAGAAGACCCTGGAGCTCGGCCCACAGGAATACAACACGGCCAAGCCGCAGGCCGCCGTGGTGGTCCTGCCGCAGCGGGAGTACACCTTCGACTACGGCGCGCCGTTCGAGGGCAGCAAGCAGTTCTTCTCCGGCAACGACGACGACCTGGACAACACCCTGACCAGGACGATCGACCTGACCGGGAAGACCTCGGCGGCCCTGTCGCTCAAGGGCCGGTTCGACATCGAGTCCGGCTACGACTACCTCTTCTTCGAGGCGTCGACCGACGGCGGCTCCACCTGGAACGCGCTGCCCGGCACCGTGAACGGCAAGCCGATCCCGCCGGTGTCCAGCAGCGACCCGACGCCGGGCCTCAGCGGCAGCAGCAACGGCGCGTGGACCGACATCAACATCCCGCTCAACGCCCTGACCGGCAAGAGCATCCAGTTCCGGTTCCACTACATCACCGACGGTGGCGTGGCCGAGGGCGGTTTCTTCGGTGACAACATCACCGTGACCGCCGACGGCCAGACGCTGTCCAGCGACGGCGCCGAGAGCGGCACCGGCGACTGGGCCGCCAAGGGCTGGAGCATCGTCGACGAGACCTACACCCGGCTCTTCGACAACTACTACATCGCCGGCCACCGGTCCTACGTCTCGTACGACCAGTACCTCAAGACCGGCCCGTACTACTTCGGCTACGGCAACACCCGCCCGGACTACGTGGACCACTACGCGTACCAGGAGGGCCTGCTGATCTCGTACTGGAACCTCCGGTTCGCGGACAACGACACGTTCGAGCACCCGGGCGAGGGTCGTAACATGATCATCGACTCGCGTCCGCAGCCGATCTACAACCTGACCGGCAACCCGTGGCGGGCCCGCGTCCAGGTGTACGACGCGCCGTTCAGCACGAAGAAGGCGGACTCGTTCACGCTGCACATCAACGGGCAGGCCCAGTACATCCGGGGTCAGGCCGCGCAGCCGCTGTTCGACGACACCAAGCAGTACTGGTTCCCGGAGCTGCCGAACCACGGCGTCAAGGTCCCGGCCACCGGCACCAAGATCAAGGTGCTGGAGCAGAACGGCACCTCGATCAAGGTCCGCTTCTCCTGATCCGCTGATCAGTACGCGCTGATCCATTGATCGGCATGCGCTGATCGACCGCTCCACCGCGATGCCCGGGCAGGCCACCTGCCCGGGCATCGCCCTTTCCGCCCCGGTGCTCCGGGGTCCTAGGCTGGGGTCATGACCGAGCAGCGCGGCGGGGCCGTCGACGAGTCCTGCGTCCTGACCGAGGGGCCGTGGACGCACCGGTTCGTCGGGGCCAACGGCAGCCGCTTCCACGTCGTCGAGGCCGGCACCGGCCCGATGGTCCTCCTCCTGCACGGCTTCCCCGAGCACTGGTGGGCCTGGCACGACGTGCTGCCGGCCGTCGCCGACGCCGGTTTCCGGGCCGTCGCGGTCGACCTGCGCGGCTACGGGGCCAGCGACAAGCCGCCCCGGGGGTACGACGGCTACACCCTCGCCGCCGACGTCGCCGGCCTGATCCGGGGCCTCGGCGAGCGCTCCGCCACCGTCGTCGGCACCGGTGCCGGCGGCCTGATCGGCTGGACCGCCGCCTCGTTCCACCCGTCGCTGGTCCGCCGGCTCGTCGTGCTCGGCGCGCCCCACCCCCTGCGGCTGCGGGCCGCGATCTTCGCCGATCCGCGCGGCCAGTTCGCCGCCGCCACCCCGGCCCTGAAGTTCCAGCTTCCCCGCTACGAGCACGTGCTCACCCGCGACGACGCGGCGGCCGTCGAGGAGATGCTGCGCCGCTGGGGCGGCCCCCGGTGGGTCGACGGCCCCGACTTCGACGCGTACGCCCGGCGCTGCCGGGAGGCGATGCGGATCCCGCAGGCCGCGTTCTGCGCGCTGGAGGGCTACCGCTGGGCGTTCCGCTCGGTGCTGCGGCTGCACGGCTACCGGTTCGTGCGGCTGATGCAGAAGCCCCTGGTCACCCCGACGCTCCAACTGCACGGCGCGTTGGACGTCGCGTCCCTGCCGCGCACCGCCCAGGGCTCCGGCCGCTACGTGACGGCCCCCTACGAGTGGCGGCTGCTGGACGACGTGGGCCACTTCCCGCACGTCGAGGCGCGGGACGTGGTGCTCGGCGAGATCCTGCGCTGGGCGAAGTCCTGAGCGGCTCCCGCCCCGACCCTGGCCGCCGGTCGGGTCAGAGCCGCTGCTCGCGCAGGTCGGCGACCGCGCCGGCCGGGGCCCAGCCCTGATAGACCCCGAAGTCGAAGACCTCCAGCCCCATCGCCTGCGCCACCGGCCACCGGCCACCCGTGTACTCGACCCGCAGCCAGCCGTCATGCTCGGCGAGGACGATGAACGGCTGGCCCTGCCACGTGCAGGTGGTCCGCACGTACGCCAACTCCTCCACCTCGGACGCGGGCAGCACCCGGACGTACCGGCCGGGGCGGATCTCCTCGAACCCCTCGCCGGGCTCGGGCTGGTAGAGCCGCACGTCGTCGCCGTCGGGGCTGGCCTGGTATTCCCGGCCCCGCCAGCGGGCCACGTAGCCGTCGCGCATCAGTCCTCACCGGCCCGACGCCACAGCAGCGCGTCCGTGTCCAGGGTCGCGACCACCCGTTCGGTGCCGTCCGCCCCGATCCGCCACAGCTGCGCACCGTGCGGCAGCCGGGCGCTGTCCACCTTGAACTCGGCCACCACGTCGCTGCTGTCTCCCGGTGCGAAACCGTTGCCCCGGAACGGTGGACGCTCGATGACCCACCCCTCCATGGCCCGCATGGCGCCCTCGTTCTGGCCGCCGTACGGGATGCGGTAGAGGCTCGGCCGGTGGGCGGGCCAGCGCAGGACGTAGATCTCCTCCGCGTCCCGCGAGAACGGCGAGCCCGGGTGGCTCAGGCCGAGCGCGTCGTGCAGCTTGGCCGGGGTGTTCAGGTGGGCCAGCTCGCTGGCCCGGTGCACGAAGCCGGAGACCCGGTCGTAGCCGCGCTCCAGGTAGTAGGAGAGCTGGCTCGGGGCGACGGCCTTCTGCATCACCACCGGCCGGTTCGGGTCGACAGGCGGCGGCGCCTGCCGGGACGCGCCGGCCGACGGCGCGGCTGCCGGCTGCGGCTCCGGCTCGCTCTCGACGTCGTCGCCGAGCCCCACGTCGGCGGCCCAGTTCGCCAGCGCGACGATCTGCTCCCCGGGCAGCTTCGCGCCCACCGGGGTGTTGGGGTTCACCGCGAACGACCAGGCGTCGTCCGGCCAGCGGCGGATGAGCTGGGCGAACTTGACCGACACGGTCTCCACCGGACCGTCGGCGTGGTCGGCCAGCCGCTCGGCGGAGGTGTAGACCACGACGTAGCGTTCGCCGTCCAGCCGCTCGGTCCGCCAGACGAAGCCCGGCTCGCCGGGGCGGCTGCCGTCGGCCGAGTCCGGTGCCACCGGGAGCAGCACCCGGGCCAGCAGCAGGGTGGAGAGGAAGGTGTCGGTGCTGCCGGTGCCGGCGGCGGCGAGCAGGTCCTCCTCGACCTCGTTCGCCGGCTGGAACTCGGGGGCGGGCGACGCGACGGGCTCCGGGCCCGGATCCTGCTCAGTCACCTGCTCCGGATCGGCGACGACTCCGCTCGGTGTCGTGGCCTCGCCGGCCGGTGCGGCGCTGTCGGCCGGCGGGGGCCCGTCGGTGGGTGCGGGCCCGTCGGCCGCAGCGGGACCGTCGGACACGTCGGTCGACGTCGGCAGGTCAGGCGCGGCCGGGATCGGATCGGTGGGGGCGCCCGGCTGGAAGAGGGACCCGGCCGACGGGTCCGGCGTGGGCCGCCTCGACGGGGTGAACAGGGACACCGTCGCCTCCGCGTCGGCGGTGCCGACGGGCGGGGCGGTGGCTGCGGAGCCGGCCAGGGTGATGGGCGCGGTCGCTCCGTCGGCGGACCCGGCGACGGACGGGTCGACCCCGACCGGGTCGGGGACCGGCTCGGTCGGCACCGTCGTGCCCAGCGCAACGGTCGGCTCCGGCGGGACCGTCACGCCCAACGCGACGGTCGCGTCGGGCGAAGCCGTGGTGCCCAACGGAACGGTCAGATCCGGCGAAGCCGTGGTGCCCAACGGCACGGTCAGGTCCGGCGGAGTCGTGGTGCCCAGCGAGACCGTCGCGTCGAGGGAGACCGTCGCGTCCGGCGGGGCCACCGGGTCCGGCAGGGCTGCCGGCTCCGCGGCGGGCAGGTCGCGCGCCTCGATGATCGTGCCCTCGATGACGATCGGCGAGAAGGACTGGCGGGGCGCGGGCGGCGCGGAGACCGGCTCGGCGATCGAGGCGGTCACCTCCTCGACCACTTCCTCGACCGGAGCGGGGCCGGGACGCTCCCGCAGGGGCCGGGTCGGCTCCTCGTCGGCCGCACCGGGGCGGGGGCGCACGAACGCCGGCTCGGCCGCCGGCGCGGGGCCGCGACGCGGCAGGTCCTCCGCCACCCCGGCACCGGTCGTGCCGAAGGCGCGGGTCGGCTCGTCCGCGCCCGCGCCACCCGCCGGGCCGAAGAGTCCGGCCGCCGTGCCGCCGGTCGCCGCCGCGAAGGGACGGGTCGGCTCGTCGCCGGGCGGCACGGCCCGGAAGGCCCTGGTCGGCTCCTCCGCCGGCGACGGCCGGGGCGGCACCCCGGGCGGCACGGCGCCACCGGGACGCAGGAGGCGGGTCGGCTCGTCGTGGGCTGCAGCGGAGCCGGGCGCGTCTGTCGGCGACGCCGCCGGTGCCGCCCCGGCCCGGGAGATCGGCACCGTCGGCGGCTCCGGGGCGGGAGCCGGAGCCGGGGCCGGACGGAAGGGCTGGGTCGGTTGCTCGGCGAGCGGGTCCGACGCGGGACGCCGCCGGGGGAACGGCTGGCCACCGCCGCCGAATCCCCGGGACTGCGGCGCGGGCCGCTCGGCGGGACGGCGGGGTTCGCCGAGCACCCGGGCCGCGCGGCTGCGGCCGGACGCCGGTTCGAAGAAGGAGCTGGGTTGTGGGGGTGGCCCCGGCGCGGCGGCGGGTGGGGGGTTGCCGGTCGGCGTCGCCTCGCCCGGCGGGACCTCCACGGGCGGCCGCCGCCGGGGGACGTTCAACCACGCCGAGCCGCCCGGCGCAGGCTCGCCGCCGGGCGTACCGGCGGGAGCGGCGGAGGCGGGAGCGGGGCCGGCGTCGCGGGGCCGGCCGCCCCCCGGCCCGTCCGGGCGCGGCGGGGCCGGGGGCAGGTCGGCCCCCTGTGGACGGGGCGGGGCCGCCGGCGACACGGTGAGCCGGGTGGTGGGCGTGCCGGCGACGTCGGCGGGCCCGGTGTTCGGTGTGCCCGGCAGCGGGCCCACGGCCGCCGCGCCGGGCGCGGGCGACACCGGCGCGTCCCGGCCGGGGACCACCGCGGTGGCCCGGGCCTTCGCGGCGGACTCCACGCGGTCGAGGCGGGCGCGGGCACCGAGGGTGCGGCCCGGCAGCCGCACGTCGCCCCTGGAGAGCTGGGAGACGAACCAGGCGGGCAGGTAGCCCTCGATGGGCAGCCCCGGGTTGACCGCCAGCCACCACTCGTGGTTGGGCCATTCGGCGGCGAGGTCGGCGTACGCGCTGCGCCGGGTGGGCGCGGGGTTGCCGCCGAGGCAGGACCGCAGCGCGGCGGGCGACGTGAAGGCCAGCACGTGCGTCCGGCCGCCGGTGGTCCAGGTGCCCCACCCCATCGGGACCTGCCCGGCCAGGGCCTCCGCGGAGACCGGCAGCAGCAGGTCGGTGCGGGCCAGGATCCGGAAGTAGAGCTCCTGGTCGTTGGCGCGGAGGGCGTCCCGCATCGCCGCTTCGGCCTCGGTAGCCGGCTCCCAGTCGGTCACGGCCACCTCTCCTCCCGCCATCAGGCCATAGCCATCGCGTACAACCTACAAGGTGGTAACAAGATCACAATGGCTGGCCGGGGACGCCCCGCCGGACAATCCGGATGCGGATAACATCCGGTTTCGAAGCCGACACGATACGGAGGCGTGATGCCCCGGCCCACCGCGCGTCCGGCCCTCGCTGCAGCGGCCGCGGCCCTGTTGGCCGCCCTCCCCGTCGCCCCGGCGCAGGCGGCCGGCGCGCATCGCGCGGCCCCCGGCTGCGCCACCCCGCCGGCCCCGGCACGGCCGGTCGCGGCCACCCCGTGGCCGCAGCAACGGTACGCCCCGCAGCGGCTCGCCGCGCTGGCCAGCGGGGCCGGCGTCACCGTCGGGGTGATCGACTCGGGGGTGGACCGCCGGCACCCGCAACTGGCCGGGCGGGTCGCCACCGGGGCCGACTTCCTCGACCCCGGCGGCGACGGCAGCGGCGACTGCGCCGGACACGGCACCGGTGTGGCGAGCATCATCGCGGCCGAGCCCCGCGCCGGCGTCGCGTTCCAGGGCCTCGCGCCGGGCGCCCGCATCCTGCCCGTACGCGTCAGCGAGCAGCAGGTGGTCGAGGGGCGCGAGTCGGGGCGCACGGTCAGCGCCGCCGACTTCGCCCGGGCGATCCGCTGGGCGGTCGACCACGGGGCCGACGTGGTGAACCTCTCCGTCGTGCTCTACACCGACAACCCGGCCGTCCGGTCGGCGGTCGGCTATGCCGTCGCGCGGGACGTGGTCGTGGTGGCCGCCGCCGGCAACCTGCACGACAACGGCGACCCGCGACCGTACCCGGCGGCG
Source organism: Micromonospora sp. DH13 (assembly GCF_020873825.1). Taxonomy (NCBI): domain Bacteria; kingdom Bacillati; phylum Actinomycetota; class Actinomycetes; order Micromonosporales; family Micromonosporaceae; genus Micromonospora; species Micromonospora sp. DH13. The sequence continues at coordinate 84,560 of NZ_JAHWGR010000007.1, read as the reverse complement.
TACGACGGGGTGCTGGGGGTGGGTGCGATCGGCGCCGACGGCCGGCGGGCCGACTTCTCGCAGACCGGCCCGTACGTCGACCTGGTCGCCCCGGGCGGCGAGGTGCTGATGGCCGCCCCGGGGCAGGGTCACCGCCGGGCCGAGGGCACCAGCTACGCCGCCCCGTTCGTGGCGGCCACCGCCGCCCTCGTCCGGCAGTACCGGCCGGAGTTGACGGCTGGGCAGGTGACGCGGCAGATCCTCGCCACGGTCGACCCGGCACCCGGCAACGGCACCGGCGGCGGGTACGGCGCGGGGGTGCTCAACCCGTACCGGGCGGTCACCGAGACGTGGGCGGGCCCGCAGGGGCCGGGTAGACAGGCCGTGGCCCTGCCGGCGGGCGAGGTCGACCCGGCGCTGGTCGCCCGTCAGGCCCGGCGGGCGGCGGCCCGGGACCGGGCGGTGGCCGTCGCGGCCGTCGCCGGGGCGGCCGTGGCGAGCGCGGTGCTGCTGGCGGTGGTGCTGCCCCGGGGCGGTCGCCGCCGCTGGCGGCCGGCGGCCTGACCGGCTGCGGTGGCGGCGCCCGGCGTTGCCGCCGAACGCCGCCGTCGCCGCCGCTCACCGGAGCGGGCCGCCGCGCTCACTGGAACAGGTTGACGTTCCGCTTCTCGGTGTCGAGGTAGTCGTGCGCGGAGTCGTCGACCGCGAGCTTGATGTCGCGCAGCATCGCCTGGAGATCCTGCGAGGCGGAGCGCCACCGGGCCTGCCGCTGCTCGTACGCCTGACGGGCCTCGCCGTCCCAGCTCGCCACCAGCGGGGCGGCGTCGCGTTCGAGCTGGCCGAGCTGGCTGTCCAGCGTGTTCAACGCCCGCTGGATGTCGGCGCCCGCCTGCTGCAGCGCGGCGAAGTTGACGACCAGAACCCCATGGTCCATCGGATGATCCCCTTTCCGGGAGGTGCTACAGCGGCAGCTGGATGCCGCGGTTGGTGCCGGCGACCCGGCTGGCGGCTTCGTTGTCGGACACGTCGTACTGCTGGCCGGCGGTGCGGATGGCGGTGGCGGTCTCCCGCAGGGCCCGCTGCAACGCCGCCTGGTCCTGCGACCACTGCCGCTTCACCTGCTCGAACGAGCGCCCGCCGGCACCCCGCCAGGCCTGCTGCAACACCTCCAGCTCGGCCAGCAGGCCGGTCAGCATGGCCTGCAGGGACTGGTCAACCTGCTCGAACTTCGCGGCGGTCTGCTGCATCACCGCGGCTTCTGCCTGGGTCTGGGACACCCCGGACGTCACCTCGTCTCCTCGATCGTGGCTGGCCGTCGGACGCGCCCGCGGCGGACGTGCCGCTCGCCTGTCCCGGCGGCGCGCCGGGGCGGGACAGGGTCAGCCGATTCGTCGCTGACGGTAGCGGCCCGGTGGCGGTTCTGCTACCCCGCCCCGCTCCCCTGTGGACAACCTCGGCTCCCGTGATCTCGGGGTGGAACCATACGATGACGCTGCGGAACCGCCCGCGGTCACGCCCCGGGCCACGGCGGCGTTCCGGGCGGGCGTTGAGGAGGCGCGGTGACGGCCAGCACGACCACGGCCCCGGTCCAGCCGGCGCACCGGCAGCCGCTGCCCCCACAGTGGATCCCGGCCACCACCCGGCGGGGCCCGGCCGGGGTGCGGGTCGGTCAGGTGGTCGCCACGCAGGCGGCGGTGGCGCTGGTCGCCGCCGGGGTCGGCCGGGGCGCGGCCGCGACCGTGGCCGCCGTCGCGGTGGCCGCGCCGCTGCTGGCCGGCGCCTGGGTGCGGGTGCGGGGGCGCTGGCTGTTCTCCTGGCTCGGCGTCGCCGCCGGCCACCTGTCCCGCCGGCGGGCCCTGGCGGCGACCACCGGCCCGGGGGCGCTGCTGGGGCTGCTCGACCCCGGCGCGGTGGTCCGCGCGGCGGAGCTGGCCGGCGGCCCGGCCGCCGTGGTCGACGACGCCGAGGGCCTGACCGCCGTGCTGGAGGTCGGCGACCCGGGTGACCTGCTCGGCGACGGGCCCCGGGCGCTGCCCCCGCCGTCGACGCTGCTGCCGCCGGTCTCCCCGGAGCTGCCCCCGGTCCGGCTCCAGCTCCTGCTCAGCGGCTCTCCGGCACCCGCCGTCGCAGTCGGGGGGAGCACGGTGGCGACGTCGTACCGGCAGCTCACCGACGGGCTGCTGGCCGGGCGCGACTCGGTGCTGCTGGCGGTGCGGGTGCTGCGGGTGGACGGGTGGACCGACGAGGACCTGCGGGCCGCCCTGTCCGGGGTGGTCCGGCGGATCGTGCGCCGGCTGGGGCCGGTGACCGCCCGTCCGCTCGGTGAGCACGCCGCGCCCCGCGTACTCGCCGAGCTGGCCCACCACGACGGCGGCGGGCCGATGGTGGAAGCCTGGCCGACCGTGCGGACGGGGGCGCTGCTCCAGACCACCTTCCGGGTGCGGCGCGGGCCGGACCCGGCCACCGACGCTGGGCGGCGGCTGGTGCCCCGGCTGCTCACCCTGCCGGCCGCCGCGACCACGGTGTCGCTGTGCGTGGGGCCGCGCGCCGGTGCCGGCGGCGTGACCGTGCCGGCCGAGCTGACCGTACGCCTGGCCGCCTGGACCCAGGCCGAGCTGGCGGCGGCGACGCAGGCGTTGCGGCGGCTGGCCGACGGCGCGGGCGCGGAGGTCGACCGGCTCGACGGCCAGCAACTCCCCGCGTTGGCGGGCACACTGCCCCTCGCCCTCGCCGTTCCGGGCGCGGCGGTCGACCCGGCGGTCCTCGACGAGCTGGAACTGCCGGTCGGCGACGCGGGGCTGATGGTCGGCGCGAACCGGCGCGGGGCGGCGGTGACGATCCGGCTGTTCCGGCCGGAGGGCACCCGGTTGGTGCTGGTCGGCGGGGTGCGCGTCGCGCAACTGCTGGCCCTGCGGGCGCTGGCGCTGGGCGCCCGGGTGGCGGTCCAGACGACCCGGCCCCGGGCGTGGGAGCCCTTCGTCCGGGGCGTCGCCACGCCCGACGGGCCGATCCCGGTGCTGCCGCCGGGCCGCGCGGTGGGTTCGGCGGCCGGTTCGGCGCTGCGTCCGATGCTGCTCGTGGTGGACGCGGGCCCGCTGCCCGCCGACGCCGATCCCGGGTCGGCCTGGCGCTCCACGCTGGTGGTCCGGGACGGCCTGACCACGTCCGACGTCGACCAGCTGGGCCGCGCCGACCTGGTCGTGCTGCAACCGCTGCGTCCCGCCGAGGCCGCGTTGGCCGGTGCCGCGCTCGGCCTCGGCGGCTCGGCCGAGTGGCTGACCCGCATCCGGGAGGACATGGTGGCGGTGGTGAACCGCCGGGCGCTGCGCTGGGCGCTGCTGTCGCCGACCCCCATCGAGTCGCAACTGATCGGCCGACCCGGTCGGGGTTGACGCGGCGGGTTCCGCCGGTGGCGGGTCCGTGGCACCATCCGTGGCCATGGGTTTCCTGAAGGGTCTTCTGATCCGGTTGGGCAGCACGGCGGTGGCCTTCTGGCTGGCCACTCTGCTCATTCCGGGCATCACGCTCGACACGGGTTCGGCCACCGAGGCGATCGTCACGCTGCTGCTCGTGGCGGTCATCTTCGGGGTCGTCAACGCCGTGCTCCAGCCGATCGTCAAGACCGTGGGCTGCGGCTTCTACCTGCTGACGCTGGGCCTGATCGCCCTGGTCGTCAACGGCCTGCTGTTCCTGCTGACGAGTTGGATCGCGGGCGAGGCCGGGCTGCCGTTCCACGTGGACGGCTTCTGGCCGGAGGCGGTGCTCGGCGCCCTGTTCGTCGGCGTCGTGACCTGGCTGCTGGGCGCGGTCCTCGACCGCGACTGAGGCGAGCGGGGGCGGTCCCGGCCGGGGCGGGGTGGGCGGATTCACGGCGCGCGGGGCCGGGCGGGCACGCTAGCGTCGCAGGGTGTTCACCCTGACCCGCGACGACGGCCACCAGCTCAGCACCGACCCCGCCCGGCTCGACCTCGACCTCGTGCACCACTGGCTCTCCACCGACGCGTACTGGGCGCTGGGGCGGGACCGGGAGACCGTCGGCCGGGCGTTCGCCGGCTCGCTGCCCTACGGGGTCTACCGCCCCGGTGACGGTCGGCAGGTGGCGGTGGCCCGGGTGGTGACCGACGGCGCGACGTTCGCCTGGCTCTGCGACGTCTACGTGGACCGGTCGGCCCGGGGTCGCGGGCTGGGCACCTGGCTGGCCGGCGGGGTCCGCGACCACCTGGCCACGCTCGGCGTACGCCGGATCGTGCTGGCCACCTCCGACGCGCACGGGGTCTACGCGAAGATCGGCTTCACCCCCGTCGACCCGGGGCGCTGGATGGAGTACGACGGGCGGGGGCAGGCGTGAGCCCGCTCCGCCTCGGCTACCTCTACGGCATCGGCGCGTACCTGCTCTGGGGGTTCTTCCCGCTCTACCTCAGGGCGCTCAAGCCGGCCGGCCCGCTGGAGATCCTGGCGCACCGGATCGTCTGGTCGGTGCTCTTCGTGGCGCTGCTGCTCGCCGCGCTGCGCAACGTGGGCTTCCTGCGCCGGCTGGCGCGCCGGCCCCGGGCGCTGGCCGGCATCGCCGTGGCCGCCGCGCTCATCGCGGTCAACTGGGGCACCTACATCTACGGCGTGAACTCGGCGCGGGTGGTGGAGACGGCCCTCGGCTACTTCATCACCCCGCTGGTGTCGGTGCTGCTCGGGGTGACCGTGCTGCGGGAGCGCCTGCGCCCCGGGCAGTGGCTGGCGCTGGGCATCGGCACGGCGGCGGTGGCCGTGCTCACCGTCGACTACGGCCACCTGCCCTGGCTCGCGCTCGTCCTGGCCGTCAGCTTCGCCGCGTACGGGCTGGTCAAGAAGCGCCTCGGGCTGCCGGCGGCGGAGGGGCTGTTCGTGGAGTCGGCGGTGCTCGCCCTGCCCGCCCTCGGCTATCTCGGCTGGCTCGCCGCCGCCGGTGGCCTGGCCTTCGGTCACGTCTCGGCCGGGCACACGGCGCTGCTGGTGCTGGCCGGCGCGGCCACCGCGACCCCGCTGCTGCTCTTCGCCGGTGCCGCGAACCGGCTGTCGCTGACGGCGCTGGGCATGCTCCAGTACCTCGCCCCGATCCTCCAGCTCGGCTGCGGGGTGCTGATCTTCCACGAGCCGATGCCCCCGGCCCGGCTCGCCGGCTTCGCCCTGGTCTGGCTGGCCCTGCTGACCTTCACCGCTGACGCCCTGCGCCATTCCCGCCGCGCACGCCGCGCCCGCCGCCCCGGTGCCGCCCGGCCGCTCGCGCCGTCGCCGGTGGGGCAGGGGACGACGGCCCCCTGAGCGCCCGCCGCCGCACCTCGTCGCTTTCCGTCGCTTTCCGTGATGGGATGCGGTGCCGATCGCGGCGCCCCACCGGGCTGACCGTCAGTCACCACCGCTCGACCTCGCCACGGACCTCGCGCCCCCTTTGCTCTGCACCCATCCACGCAGCACCACCCGCGAGCTGGGAACATGAGGATCACGCGCTCGCGGCGACCCCGTCGGCCGGTTGCGCCGCGTGACCGTTGCGTATATGGGTGCAGAGCAAAGGGGTGCATCCGGGGGTGGCCCGGTCGGGCAGGGCAACTACGCGCCGCAACATCGCCGAGGCGAGCAACGCGCACGATCATCGCCCCGCGCGGGGGCACAGTCCCCCGGCGGAGCCCCGACGGGGCTCAGCGGACGTCGTAGGCGAGGACCGGGGTGCCGTCGGCGCGCAGGAGTTCCAGGCGGACCAGCTCACCGTCGGTGAAGTGGGTGGTGGCGGTGAGGCTCAGCTCGTCGCCGGGGGCGGCCAGCCAGGAGCCGATCTGCTCCGTCGCGCCGTCCGGGCCGTGCGCCATCAGCCGGAAGGTGTACGCCTCGCGGTGCCCGGCCCGCCGGTCGTACCCGCAGCGCATGGTGACCTCGGTGCCCCACGGCGTGCCGGTCAGCGCCACCTCGGCGCGCACCGGCACCGTTCCGGCGATCGGCCGCATGGACGCCAGCGCGATCTGCGGGGTGGGCTTCGGCGCGACCTCGACGGGCGGCCGGAGGGTGGCCGCGCCGAGCCCGGCGAGCACCGCCAGGACGGCGGCGGCCAGCGCGGTCAGGGCGTACCGGCGGCGGGCGGCCGACCGCTCGCGGCGTCGGCGGCGACGGGCGGCGTCGAGCAGCGCGGGCACCCGGGAGATCTCGGCGGGCGGCTCCAGGAACTGCTCCAGCCCGGCCGGGTCGAGCCGGCCGAGCAGTCCGGGGAGCACGGCGATCTCGGCCACCGCGTCCCGGCAGGAGGCGCAGCCGCCGAGGTGCCGCTCGTAGGCGGCCCGGTCGGCGGGGGCGAGCGCGCCCAGCACGTACGCGCCGTCGTCGTGCGCGAACTCGCAGCGGGTCATCCCGTCACCCCCATCTCGGCCAGCGCCAACCGCAGTGAGCGCAGCGCGTAGTGGGTACGGGACTTGACCGTCCCCGTCGGCACGCCCAGCCGGACCGCCGCCTCGGACACCGAACGCCCCTGGTAGAAGCACTCGATCAGCACCTCGCGGTGGGTCGGGCTGAGCCGGTTCAACGCCTCGGCGACCGTCCACGCCTCCACTGCGCGCTCCGCCTCGTCGATCGTCTCCGGGGGTTCGGGCAACTCGTCGGTGTAGATCTCGCCTACCCGGGTCGAGCGCCGCCGCCACGCGTCGATGGCCAGGTTGCGGGCCGTGGTGAACAGCCACGCCCGCACCGACCCGCGCGTCGGGTCGAGCGACTCCGGGTGCCGCCAGGCCCGCAGCAGCGTCTCCTGCACCAGGTCCTCGGCCCGGGTCCGGTCGCCGTTGACCAGCCGCAGGGCGTGCGCGTAGAGCGCGTCCGCATGCTCGTCGTGCAGCGCGCGCAGCAGTTGGGCGTCGTGGTCGCTGATGACGACCTCCTCGCTGTCGCCGGAGTCCAGCGGCTCCCGCTGTCGAACGCGTCCAGCGGTGCGTTCGCCGGACAGTACGTACGGTGCCGCCGATCGGTTCATCCGCAGGTCGACGGGGAGGTCAGGCGCAGGTGTTCACATCCGGTTCATGTTCGGGCCGACCCGCGCTCACCGCGCCCTCCTAGCGTCCGCCGGGTACGCACGTCGGAGGGCTGACCCCGGCGTGCACCGACTTCCTTGGAGGCACCTCCCGATGAGCGACCGACCCCGGCTGCTCCCCCTGCTGGGCGCCACCCGCCACGGCAGCCGTGACGCCATGACCTGTCTCTACCGGTGCGGCAACGCCTGTGACCACCCGGTGCCCAACACGTCCGACAACCCGTACCTCGGCGACATCGTGGACGCCGAGGTGTCCCGGCGCGGCGTGGTCCGGGCCGGCGCGGTCGGTGCGCTCGTCCTGGGCTTCGGCGGCGCGGCCGCCGGGGCGCTGGCCGGTGCCGGCGCCGCGTCCGCCGCGCCGGCCGACCCGGTCGTGCCGGAGGCCGCCGGGTTCGGCCGCCCGGCCGGCGGGGTGGGCAGCGGCGCGCTGACCTTCCGGCCGATCCCGCCGAACAAGCTCGACACCCTGGTCGTGCCCAACGGGTACGACCACAGTGTCGTGATCCGCTGGGGCGACCCGGTGGTGCCGGGCACGCCCGGGTTCGACGTGCACGCGCAGACCGCCGCGAAGCAGGCCAAGCAGTTCGGCTACAACAACGACTTCGTCGGCGTGCTGCCGCTGGACAAGCGGGGCCGCCGGGCGCTGCTCGTGGTCAACCACGAGTACACCAACGAGGACCTGATGTTCCCCGGCTTCACCAGCCTCGACGCGCTCACCGTCGAGCAGGTGAAGGTCGCCATGGCGGCGCACGGCATGTCCGTGGTCGAGCTGGAGCGGGTCGACGGCACCGGGCAGTGGCGGCCGGTCGAAAGCGGCCGGCGGCCGTACAACCGGCGGGTCACCGCGCTGGCCACGAAGTTCGAGCTGACCGGCCCGGCCGCCGGCTCGGCGTGGCTGCGTACCGCCGCCGACCCGAAGGGCCGGACGGTGGTCGGCACGCTGAACAACTGCGCGGGCGGCGTCACCCCGTGGGGCACGGTGCTCTCCGGCGAGGAGAACTTCAACCAGTACTTCGTCGGCGGGGACGCCGCGCCGGAGGAGCTGAAGCCAAAGCTGGCCCGCTACGGCATCAACACCACCGAGCGGTACCCGAGCGGCAACCGCAAGTGGGACCGCGCCGACGAGCGCTTCGACCTGGCGAAGAACCCGTACGAGGCGCACCGCTTCGGCTGGGTCGTCGAGATCGACCCGTTCGACCCGGAGAGCCGGCCGCGCAAGCACACTGCGCTCGGCCGGTTCAAGCACGAGGGCGCGAACGTCATCGTCGCCCGCAGCGGCCACGTGGTGGCCTACATGGGCGACGACGAGCGGTTCGACTACCTCTACAAGTTCGTCTCCGACAAGAAGTTCATGGCCGGCGACTCGTGGGTGGCCCGCAAGCACAACCTGACCCTGCTGGAGTCGGGCACCCTGTACGTGGCGCAGCTCGAAGGCAACTCGGCCGCCGAGATCGACGGCTCCGGCAAGCTCCCCGCCGACGGGGCGTTCAACGGCCGGGGCCGCTGGATCAAGCTGGTCAGCGGCAACCGCTCGTACGTCGACGGGATGACCGCCGCGGACGTGCTCACCTTCACCCGGCTGGCCGGCGACAAGGTCGGCGCGACCAAGATGGACCGCCCGGAGGACGTCGAGCCGAGCCTGCTGACCGGCAAGGTGTACGTGGCGCTGACCAACAACACCGACCGCGGCAAGGCGGGCAAGGCCCCGGCCGACGAGGCCAACCCGCGCAACCTCAACAAGCACGGTCAGATCCTGGAGCTGGTCGAGGACGGCAACAACAACGCCGCCGAGACGTTCGCCTGGTCGCTGCCGATCGTCTGCGGCGACCCGACCGACCCGTCGACCCACTTCGCCGGGTACGACAAGGCGAAGGTCTCCCCGATCTCCTGCCCGGACAACGTCGCCTTCGACGCCACCGGCAACCTCTGGATCTCGACCGACGGCAACGCGCTGGGCAGCAACGACGGCCTGTTCGCCACCGCCGTCGAGGGCCCGGAGCGGGGGCACCTGAAGCAGTTCCTCACGGTGCCGCTGGGCGCGGAGACCTGCGGCCCGTTCATCACCGGCGACAACCGCTCGGTGTTCGTGGCGGTGCAGCACCCGGGTGAGATCACCGGGGCGACCGTGGAGAACCCGGCGTCGACGTGGCCCGACGGCGACTACGCCAAGCCCGGCGTGGTGGTCACCTGGCGGCTGGACGGCGGCCCGATCGGCAGCTGACCCCGCTGGGCGTCGCGGCGGGCCCCCTCCCCACCAGGGAGGGGGCCCGTCCCGTTTCGGCTCTCGACGGCGTCGGTCCTCGACGACGGCTCAGTTCTCGGCGGTGCCGGCTCAGTTTTCGGCGGCGACGGCGTCGGCGATGGCGCGGGCGGCGGTGAGCAGCTTGGCCCGCACCACCCGGGCGGAGGTCATCATCTCGCTGGCCGGCAGCGAGCAGGCCAGCACCATCCGGCGTTCCATGTCCTTGTCGGGGACGACGAGCACGGCGGCGCACGCGACGCCCTGGCGGAACTGCCCCAGCTCCAGCTGCATGCCCCGGCGGTCGCCGGCCGCCACGTCAGCCTCGAACGCCTCGGGGGTGGTGAGGGTGGCGTTGGTGAACGGGCGCATGCCGTATTCCCGCAGGTAGCGGAAGCGCTGCTCGGCGGTGAGGGTGGCCAGCAGCGCCTTGCCGAGCGCGGTCGCGTGCGCGCCCTCGTCGAACCCGGGGACCAGGTCCTCCAGGTGCGGGGAGCGGTGCCCCTCGGCCACGGCGGTCACGGCGACCTGGCCGCCGACGAAGCGCCCCAGGTAGTGGCTGTAGCCGGTGTCCAGGGCGGCGCGGCGCAGGCACTCGCCGACCGCCGCGGGGCCGCGGAACGCGGTGACCAGCTCGCGGTAGCGGTCGGCGATCTCCAGCCCCACGATGTACGTGCCGTCCTCCCGGCGGATCACGTAGCCCTCGTAGGCCAGCGTGCGGACCAGGTGGTAGGTGGTGGCCACGGTCAGCTCGCAGCGCCGCGCGATCTGCTTGACGGTCAGCCCCTTCGGGGCGCGACCGACCGATTCGAGCACGCGTAGCGCGCGGGAGACACTCCGGATGAGGTCCGAAGGTTCCGCCAAGGGGTCGCGCACAACCACCTCCGCCGCCGGGGACTTACACCATATGAAATCCAGGCGTCCGGCGAAATGCCTGTTCGGGTCGACGCTGCCAGATCATCCTAAACGGTCAGTGCGTCGAGCGACACGGTGAGTTGTCCGAGTCGGACTCGCGAAGGGTTCGCGGAACCCGCACCGGGACCCGGAAAGGGTCAGCCGGTGCGGTCGGCGATGTAGTCGCAGAGGGACTCCAGCGCACGGCGCGACGACGTCTCCGGCAGCAGCGCGAGCTGCTCCCGGGCCTCCTCGGCGTAGCTGCGGACGGTCTCCCGGGCGCGCTTGAGCGCCGGGGACTCGCGGAGCAGGCCGAGGGCCTCGGCATGCAGGGCGTCGTCGACGAGCGGGCCCGTGGCCAGGATCTCCCGCAGCCGCACCGAGGCGGCGTCGGAGTCGTCGGAGGCGAGCGCGTAGAGCACCGGCAGGGTCGGCACGCCCTCGCGCAGGTCCGTGCCGGGGGTCTTGCCCGACTGCACCGACTCGCTGGCGATGTCGAGCAGGTCGTCGGAGAGCTGGAAGGCGACGCCGATCGTCTCGCCGTACCCCGCCAGGGCCTCGGTGTGCGCGGCGGACGCCCCGGAGAACAGGCCGCCGAAGCGGGCCGAGGTGGCGATCAGCGAGCCGGTCTTCTCGGCGATCACGCCGAGGTAGTGGGCCACCGGGTCCTGCCCGTCCCGGGGGCCGACCGTCTCGGCGATCTGGCCATGCACCAGGCGGGCGAACGTGCGCGCCTGCAGCCGCACCGCCTCCGGGCCCAGATCGGCCGAGAGGTCCGCGGCGCGGGCGAAGAGGTAGTCGCCGACCAGGATCGCCACCGAGTTTGTCCAGCGGGAGTTGGCGCTCGGGGCGCCCCGCCGCACGGCGGCCTCGTCCATGACGTCGTCGTGGTAGAGCGTCGCCAGGTGGGTGAGCTCCATCACCACGGCGGCGGAGACGACCCGCGGGTCGGCCGGATCGCCGAACTGGGCGCCCAGCGAGACCAGCAGCGGGCGGAACCGCTTCCCGCCGGCGTCCACGAGGTGCCGGGCGGCCTCGGTCACCAGCGGGTCGGCGCTCGTCACGGTGGCCCGCAGCTCCGCCTCGACGGACTCCAGCAGGCCCAACACGGACGCCTCGACGCGGGCATCGGCCAGGTGCAGGCCGAGCGCGCCGAACTGACCCATGCTCTCCCGACCCCGCCGAGCGGAGCCGGTGGCACCTGAACGCTCGCCAGCCGGATTCACCACGCTATCCACCATGCCACACCCGTTCGACCTGCTCCGGGGCGGGGATGCGGCGACGGGGCCGGCACGCTGTCGCGTACCGGCCCCGTCGCGGGGAAACGTCGGTCATCGCACGAATTCGGCGGCGCCGTTGGCGAGGTCGAGCAGCGGGCCCGGCACGACGCCCAGCACCAGCGTGGCCAGCACGCCGATCATGAGCGCCGCCGAGGTCAGGCCGCCCGGCACCGTCACCGTCGGGGTGGACTCCCCCGGCTCGGACAGCCACATCATGACCACGACCCGCAGGTACGGGAACGCGAGCACCATGCTGGTCAGCACGCCGGCCACCACCAGCCACGCCTGGTCGGCGTCCAGGGCCGGGGCGAAGACGGCGAACTTGCTCATGAACCCGCTGGTGAGCGGGATGCCGGCGAAGGCCAGCAGGATGAAGGTGAAGACCGCCGCGAAGAACGGCGAGCGCTTCCCCAGCCCCGCCCAGCGGGACAGGTGGGTGGCCTCCCCGTCGGCGTCGCGGACCAGGGTCACCACCGCGAACGCGGCCAGCACCGAGAAGCCGTACGCGGCGAGGTAGAACATCGTGCCGGCGAGCCCGTCCCGGCTCGGCGCGAGCACCCCGACCAGCAGGTAGCCCGCGTTGGCGATCGACGAGTAGGCCAGCAGCCGCTTGATGTCGGTCTGGGTGACCGCCAGCACCGCGCCGACCAGCATGGTGAGCACCGCCACCGCGCCGAGGACCGGGGTGAAGTCCCACGCCGCGCCGGCGAACGCCACGTGGAAGACCCGCAGCAGGGCACCGAACGCGGCGACCTTCGTGCAGGCCGCCATGAAGCCGGTGACCGGCGTCGGGGCGCCCTGGTAGACGTCGGGGGTCCACACGTGGAACGGGGCGGCGGCGGCCTTGAACAGCAGGCCGATGGAGAGCAGCGCCATGCCGGCGAAGAGCAGCACCTGGCTGGCCGGGGACTCGCCGACCGCCGCGTGGATGGTGGCGAAGTCGACGCCGGCCGGGCGGCCCGGGATGCCGGAGGTGAAGCCGTACACCAGGGCCACACCGAACAGGAAGAACGCCGAGGCGTACGCGCCGAGCAGGAAGTACTTCATCGCCGCCTCCTGGCTCAGCAGCCGCCGGCGACGGGCCAGCGCGCAGAGCAGGTAGAGCGGCAGGGAGAAGACCTCCAGGGCGATGAACATGGTCAGCAGGTCGTTCGCCGCCACGAAGATCAGCATGCCGCCGATGGCGAAGCTGGCCAGCGGGTAGACCTCGGTCGCCCCGTTGCTGCCCTCGGCCTGCCGCCGGTCCTCCACCGACTCGGCGGTGACGGCGGCCTGGGCGACGAACGCCCCGCCCCGCTCCACCGAACGCTCGCCGATGAGCAGCAGCGACATCGCGGCGAGGACCAGGATCGCGCCCTGCAGGAACAGGGTCGGCCCGTCCACGGCGAGCGCCCCGCCGGCGGTGATCAGCCGGTCGTCGGCATTGAAGATCACCATCACCAGCGCGGCGAGCACCGCGAGCAGCCCCAGCGAGAGCTGCACGAGGTGGCGGTGCCGGCGGGGCACGAAGGCCTCGACCAGCACGCCCAGCAGGGCGGCGCCCAGCATGATCAGGATCGGAGCGAGCGCCGCGTAGTCGATCGACGGCAACTTGAGCTCGGTCACTTCGCGGCCTCCTGCACGACACCGCCGACCTCAGGGGCCGGATCGGTCCTGCCGACGTCCTCCATGGTGGCCCGGACGGCGGGGTTGATGACATCGGTGACCGGCTTGGGATAGAAGCCGAGCAGCACGATCAGCGCGATCAGCGGCGCGACCACGACCTTCTCGCGCAGGTTGAGGTCGCGGCGCATCGGCTCGACCTCGGTCAGGGCCGGGTTGAGGGTGCCCTGGGTCGTCCGCTGCACCATCCACAGCACGTACGCGGCGGCCAGGATGATGCCGAGCGTGGCGATCACCGCGACCGGCTTGTTCACCGTGAAGGTGCCGATCAGCACCAGGAACTCGGAGACGAACGGCGCGGTGCCGGGCAGGGCCAGCGAGGCGAGACCGGCGAAGAAGAGCACCCCGGCCAGCAGCGGCACCAGCTTGCCCGCGCCGCCGAAGTCACTGATCAGGGCCGAGCCGCGCCGGGCCACCAGCATGCCCACCACCAGGAAGAGCAGGCCGGTGGCGAGGCCGTGGTTGAGCATGTAGAGCACCGCGCCCGTGCCGGCCTGCGTGGTGAAGGCGAAGATGCCGACCCCGATGAACCCGAAGTGCGCGATCGAGGTGTACGACACCAGCCGCTTCAGGTCGTTCTGACCGACCGCCAGCAGCGCGGCGTAGATGATGCCGATCACCCCGAGCGCGAGCGCGTACGGGGCGAACCACTTCGACGCCTCCGGGAACAGCGGCAGGCAGTAGCGCAGGATCCCGAACGTGCCGACCTTGTCCAGCACGCCGACGAGCAGCGCGGCGGCCCCGGCGGGGGCGGCCCCACCGGCGTCCGGCAGCCAGGTGTGGAACGGGAAGAACGGCGCCTTGATCGCGAAGGCGAGGAAGAAGCCGAGGAACAGCCAGCGCTCGGTCCCGGTGGAGATGTCGATCTGGGTGAGCGCCTGCCAGTCGAAGGTCTTCCCGCCGACGACCCACAGGCCGATCACGGCGGCCAGCATGAACAGGCCGCCGACCAGCGAGTAGAGGAAGAACTTCACGGCCGCGTACTGCCGCTGGTGGCCGCCGTAGCTGCCGATCAGGAAGTACATCGGCACCAGCATGACCTCGAAGAACACGTAGAACAGGAAGACGTCGGCGGCGGCGAAGACGCCGATCATCGTGGATTCGAGGACGAGCAGCAGGGCGAAGTAGACCGGGATCGAGCGCTTCGACGACTCGGCGTCGTGCCAGGACGCGAGGATCACCAGCGGCACCAGCACCGCGATCAGCATCAGCATCACCAGGGCGATGCCGTCGGCGGCGAAGGTGAACCGGGCGTCCCACTGCGGGATCCAGGTGTACGACTCACGGAACTGGAGCCGCTCACCGCCGGTCTTGAACGCCAGCCACATGACCACGGACAGCGCGAGCACCAGCAGCGACCACCCGAAGGCCACCTGCTTGGCCAGCTCCGGCCGGCGGCGCGGCAGGACGGCCACGACCAGCGCGCCGACCAGCGGCGCCACGGTCAGCACCGAGAGGAACGGGAAGTTGGACATTATGCGGCCTTACCTCCGTCGTCACTGCGTGGTCCGCCGGCGGGGGCGGCCGTAGAGAGGTCGATCACGCCAGCCACCCCGCCTGCACGGCCAGGAACGCCGCCACCACCAGCAGCGCGCCGGTCAGGATGGACGTCGCGTACGACCGGACGAAGCCGGTCTGCAGCCGCCGGAGTCGGCCGGAGCCCCCGCCCACGGCGGCGGCGAGGCCGTTGACCAGCCCGTCGATGCCCCGGTTGTCGAGGAAGACCAGCGCCCGGGTGAGGAAGATCCCCGGCTTCTCGAAGACCGCCTCGTTGAAGGCGTCGGTGTAGAGGTTGCGCCGGGCGGCGGTGACCAGCACACCCGCCGGCTGCGGCTCGGTGGCCGTGCCGTTGCGGAACAGCGACCAGGCGAGCCCGGCCCCGGCGATCGTGACGACCAGCGACAGGATCGTGATCACCGTGTGCGACAGCACGGCGTGGTGCTCCTCGCCGGCCTCGCCGAGCACCGGCGTCAGCCAGGAGGCCAGGCCGTCGTTCCACACCATCAGGCCACCGGCGACCACCGAGCCGATCGCCAGCAGGATCAGCGGGATCGTCATCAGCTTCGGCGACTCGTGCGGGTGCTCGATGTCCTCGGTCCACCGCTTCGGGCCGTGGAAGGTGAGGACGAACAGCCGGGTCATGTAGAACGCGGTGAGCCCCGCGCCGAGCAGCGCCGCGCCGCCGAACAGCCACGCCGTCCAGTCGTCGCGCGTGAAGGCGGCGACGATGATCGGCTCCTTGGAGAAGTAGCCGGACAGCGGCGGCAGGCCGATGATGGCCAGCCAGCCCATCATGAACGTGATCCAGGTGACCTTCATGTACTTCGACAGCCCGCCGAAGCGGCGGATGTCCACCTGGTCGTTCATGCCGTGCATGACCGAGCCGGCGCCGAGGAACATGTTGGCCTTGAAGAAGCCGTGCGCCAGCAGGTGGATGATCGCCAGGGCGTACGCCCCGCCGCCGAGGCCGACGCCGAGGAACATGTAGCCGATCTGGCTGACCGTCGACCAGGCCAGCACCCGCTTGATGTCGTCCTTGGCCGCGCCGATGATGCAACCGAGCAGCAGGGTCAGCGCGCCGACGCTGACCACCACGAGCTGGAGCGTCGAGTTGGCCGAGAAGACCGGGTTGGACCGGGCGATCAGGTAGACGCCGGCGGTGACCATGGTGGCGGCGTGGATGAGCGCCGACACCGGGGTCGGGCCCTCCATCGCGTCCGGCAGCCACGCCTGCAGCGGGAACTGGCCGGACTTGCCGGCCGCGCCGAGCAGCAGCAGCAGGCCGAGCACCAGCACCGTGGTGCCGGTCAGCGAGCCGACCCCGTTGAACACCTCGTCGTACTGGGTGGTGCCTAGGGTGGCGAACATGATGAAGATGCCGATGGCCAGGCCGGCGTCGCCGACCCGGTTCATCAGGAACGCCTTCTTGCCGGCGGTGGCCGCGCTCGGCCGGCCGTACCAGAAGGAGATCAGCAGGTACGACGCCAGGCCGACGCCCTCCCAGCCGAAGTAGAGCATCACGTAGTTGTTGCCGAGCACCAGCAGGAGCATCGCGGCGACGAAGAGGTTGAAGTAGGCGAAGAACCGCCGCCGACCCTCGTCGTGCGCCATGTACTCGACCGCGTACAGGTGGATCAGGAAACCCACCCCGGTGATCAGCAGGACGAAGACCGCGGCCAGCGGGTCGAACAGCAGGCCGAAGTCCACGTGCAGGTCACCGACGGCGATGAAGTCCCACAGGCTCAGCTCCGCCGACTTGTTCTCCAGGCCACGGAGCTGGAAGAAGTAGGTCAGGCCGAGCACGAAGGAGGCCCCGATCGCGGCCACCCCGAGCCAGTGCCCCCACCGGTCGGCCCGCCGGCCCAGCAGCAGCAGGACCGCCGCGCTGGCCAGCGGAATCGCCACCAGCAGCCAGAAGCTGCCCAGCAGGCCGCTCGCCGCAGCGTAGGCGACGTCACCTGCCGGCTCAGCCGGGGCGTTCATCAGAATCGTTCCCACCGCAGGGCCCCTTAGTACTTCAGCAGGTTGGCGTCGTCGACGCTGGCCGAGCGCCGGGTCCGGAAGATGGACATGATGATCGCGAGGCCGACCACGACCTCCGCCGCGGCCACCACCATCACGAAGAACGACATGATCTGGCCGTTCAGGTCACCGTTGATCCGGCTGAAGGTGACCAGGGTCAGGTTGGCCGCGTTCAGCATCAGCTCGACGCACATGAACAGCACGATCGCGTTCCGGCGGACGAGCACCCCCACCGCACCGATGGTGAACAGCACCGCGGCGAGCACCAGGTAGTAGTCCGGGGTCATCGGTCCGTCCCCTTCAGCGTGGTCTCCTCGGCGGTCAGCTCCCGGGCCGGCAGGATCTCCGGGATGCTGCGCTCGGTCAGCCGGCCGTCGGGCAGGCGGGCCGGCGTGGCCACCGAGGACGAGGTGGCGAAGACACCCGGGCCGGGCTTCGGGCCGGGGTAGTTGCCTGGGGCGAAGCGGGCCTTCATGGTGGCGATCTGGTCCATCTTGTCCTCCCGCCGCCGCTCGATGTGCGCCAGCACCATCGCGCCGACCGCCGCGGTGATCAGCAGCGCCGACGTCAGCTCGAAGGCGAAGACGTACTTGGTGAACAGCAGCCGGGCGATGCCCTGCACGTTGCCCTCGGCGTTGGCCTGCTCCAGGCCGACCGCCGAGACGCCACCGAGGCCCCGGTAGAGGCCGCCGCCGACCAGGCCGGCGAAGCCGAGCCCGAGCACCACGGCGGCGACCCGCTGGCCGCGCAGGGTCTCGATCAGTGAGTCCGAGGCGTCCCGGCCGACCAGCATCAGCACGAACAGGAAGAGCATCATGATCGCGCCGGTGTAGACGATGATCTGCACCATGCCGATGAACGGCCCGGCCTGCAGGACGTAGAAGACGCCCAGGCAGAGCATCGTCAGCACCAGCCAGAGCGCCGAGTGCACGGCGTTGCGGGCCGCGATCATGCCGATCGCGCCGAGCAGCGCCAGCGGGGCGAGGATCCAGAAGGTGACCTCCTCGCCGCCGGAGACCCCGCCCGCCGCGGCGAGCACCGTCTGCGTGGTCATGCCTCGTCCCCCTTGCCCGCCGCCGCCCGCTGGGCCTGCTGCTCGGCGCCGGGGAAGGTCACCCCGGGGTGCTCCTCGACCTGGTAGCGACCCGGGCTGTTCGCCGCGTGCTCGGCACCGGCCGACGTGCCCGGGTTGCTCAGCGCGCCGACGTAGTAGTCCTTCTCGCTGTCGCCGAGCCGCATCGGGTGCGGCGGCTGCTCCATGCCCGGCAGCAGCGGCGCGAGCAGCTGCTCCTTCGTGAAGATCAGGTCCTGCCGGTTGTCCCGGGCCAGCTCGTACTCGTTGCTCATGGTGAGCGACCGGGTCGGGCAGGCCTCGATGCAGAGCCCGCAGAAGATGCAGCGGGCGTAGTTGATCTGGTAGATCGACGCGTGCCGCTCACCCGGGGACAGCCGGTTCTCTTCGGTGTTGTCCCCGCCCTCGACGTAGATCGCGTCGGCCGGGCAGGCCCAGGCGCACAGCTCGCAGCCGATGCACTTCTCCAGGCCGTCCGGGTGCCGGTTGAGGATGTGCCGCCCGTGGTAGCGCGGCGCCGAGACCGGCGGCTTGAACGGGTAGTCGGTCGTGACGACCTTCCTGAACATGTGCGAGAAGGTGACCCCGAAGCCCTTGAACGTTCCGGTGATCGCGCCCACGTCACACCTCCCTGGAGTCCGAGCCGGCGGCGATGTTGGCCGGCTCCCGCTCGGCGACCACGCGCTTGGTGCGCGGGCTCGGTGGCACTTGCAGGTCCATCGGTGGCAGCGGGAAGCTGCCGTGCGGGCGGCTGTTGACCTGCTCCTGCAGCGTCGGCCGCGGCTCCTTCTTACGGCTCGGCCACAGCAGCGTCACCAGCAGCAGCACACCCGCGCCGAGGCCCGTGGCGAGCAGCCGGTCCCGGGTCTGCCAGCCCTCGATCGAGCGCAGGCCGGCCAGGACCAGGATCCAGACCAGGTTGATCGGCAGCAGCACCTTCCAGCCGAACCGCATGAACTGGTCGTAGCGGAGCCGGGGCAGGGTGCCCCGCAGCCAGACGAAGACGAAGACCAGCGCCAGGACCTTGCCGAAGAACCAGAGCATCGGCCACCAGCCGGTGTTGGCGTCCGCCCACAGCGTGATCGGCCAGGGGGCCCGCCAGCCGCCGAGGAACAGCGTCGTGGTGACCGCGGACATGGTCACCATCGCCACGTACTCGCTGAGCATGAAGAGCGCGAACTTCAGCGAGCTGTATTCCGTCATGAAGCCGGCGACCAGCTCCGACTCGGCCTCGGGGAGGTCGAACGGCGCCCGGTTGGTCTCGCCGACGGTGGCGATGAAGAAGATGATGAAGCTCGGCAGCAGCAGGATCGCGTACCAGCCGGGGGCCGGCACCTCGACGCCGGCGATGGTGAACCGGGTGGCGTCGCCCTGGGCGGCGACGATTCCGCTGGTCGACATCGTCCCGGCGGTCATGAACACCGCCACGATGCTCAGCCCCATCGCGACCTCGTACGAGATCATCTGGGCGCTGGAGCGCAGGCCGCCGAGCAGCGGGTACGTCGACCCGGACGCCCAGCCGCCGAGCACGATGCCGTAGACGGCCAGCGACGAGCAGGCCAGCAGCACCAGCACCGCCACCGGCACGTCGGTGACCTGCAGCGGCGTCCGGTGGCCGAAGATGCTCACCATCGGGCCGAACGGGATCACCGACAGCGCGGTGACCGCGCAGACCACCGAGATGACCGGGGCGAAGAAGTAGACGACCTTGTCCGCCGCCTTCGGGAGGATGTCCTCCTTGAAGGCCATCTTCAGGCCGTCGGCGAGGGTCTGCAGCAGGCCGAACGGGCCGACCTGGTTGGGGCCGGGCCGCACCTGCATGTAGCCGACGACCCGCCGCTCGAACCAGACGCCGAGCAGCGTGGCCAGCAGGCCGAAGACGAAGGCGAACAGGACCTTGATCAGGACCAGCCACCACGGGTCCTTGCCGAAGTCGGCCAGCGTCGGGTCCTGCGCGAGGTAGACCGCGTTCACTGGGAAACACCCCCGGAGTTGAGGAGGGGACCCGGGCGGCCGGCCGCGTCGGCGGCGACCTCGCCGGCCGGGGCCGGTCCGGTCGCCGTGGCGGCGGAGATCCGCACCACCGTGCCGGACGTCGCGCCGAGGCCGCGCCGGACGGTGGAGCCGGGTGAGTTGGTCGGCAGCCAGACGACGCCGTCGGGCATCTCGGTGATCGCCGCCGGCAGGGTGATGGCCCCCCGGTCGGTGCCCACCGTCACCGGGTCGCCGTCGGCGACGCCGAGGGCCTCCGCGGTGCCCTTGCCCAGCCGGGCCACCGGCGGGCGGGCGGTGCCGCCGAGGTGCTCGTCGCCGTCGGTCAGGCTGCC
The DNA here is from genome assembly GCF_020873825.1 of Micromonospora sp. DH13. Classification (NCBI taxonomy): domain Bacteria; kingdom Bacillati; phylum Actinomycetota; class Actinomycetes; order Micromonosporales; family Micromonosporaceae; genus Micromonospora; species Micromonospora sp. DH13. The sequence goes on along the minus strand of NZ_JAHWGR010000007.1, from coordinate 64,546 downwards.
CAGGTCGACGAGCTGGTGCCAGGTGGCCAGCACGGCCTCCCCGGCGTCGGGCTGCGGCACCGTGGCCGGCTGCACCGACGGCGTGGACGGCCGGTCGGCCCGGGTCGGCGGCAGGCTGCCCAGCTCGCGGCGGACGCTGAGCACGTCGCCGGTGCCGAGCTGCACGTCGAGCAGCGCGGCGAGGGCGTCGAGCACCCGGCCGTCGGTCATCGCGGCGGTGTGCAGGACCGCCTCGAAGGGCCGCAGGCGACCCTCCCAGTCCAGGAAACTGCCGGCCTTCTCGACCACCGGGGCGACCGGGAGGACCACGTCGGCCCGGCGGGCCACCGCGCTCATCCGCAGCTCCAGGCTGACCAGGAACGGCACCGCGTCCAGGGCCTGCTCGGCCAGCCGGGGGTCGGCCAGGTCGGCCGGGTCGACGCCGGCGACCACCAGCGCGCCGAGCTGGTCGCCCGCCGCCGCCGCGAGGATGGCGTCGGTGTCCCGGCCGGCCTGGCTCGGGATCACGCCGGCCGGGATGTCCCACGCCTCGCCCAGCTCGGCCCGCGCGGCCGGCTCGGTGACCGGACGGCCGCCGGGGAGCAGGTTAGGCAGGCAGCCCGCGTCGACCGCGCCCCGGTCGCCCGCGCGCCGCGGCACCCAGGCCAGCTTCGCGCCCGTACGCCGGGCCACGTCCGCCGCCGCCGACAGGCCGCCGGGCACCTCGCCCAGCCGCTCGCCGACGATCAGGATCGCGCCGGGGGTGCTCAGCGCCTCGGCCACCGTGGCGTGCTCGGCGAGCACGCTCGCCTCCTCGCCCGGCACCACCCGGGCCAGCTTGGCCCCGAGCTTCTCCAGGCCGCGGGTGGCGAACGGCGCGATCGCGTACACCGTCAGCTTCTTCTTCAGGTACGCCTTGCGCAGCCGCAGGAAGAGGATCGGGCACTCCTCCTCCGGCTCCAGGCCGACGAGCACCACGGCCGGGGCGTTCTCCACGTCCGCGTAGGTGACGTCGGTGCGCCCGGCGACGGAGCTGGCCAGGAAGTCGGACTCCTCACGGGAGACCGGCCGGGCCCGGAAGTCGATGTCGTTGGTGTGCAGGGCGACCCGGGCGAACTTCGCGTACGCGTAGGCGTCCTCGACGGTGAGCCGGCCGCCGGTCAGCACCGCCGTGCCCCGGGCGGAGTCCCGGGCCGCGGCCAGCCCCTCGGCGGCGACGGTCAGCGCCTCGCTCCACGACGCCTCGCGCAGCTCACCGGTCTCGGCGTCGCGCACGAGCGGGTTGGTGATCCGGTCGAACGCGCGGGTGTACTGGAAGCCCCAACGGCCCTTGTCGCAGTTCCACTCCTCGTTGACCTGCGGGTCGTCGCCGGCCAGCCGGCGCAGCACCTTGCCACGCCGCCAGTCGGTGCGCTGGGCGCAGCCGGCCGAGCAGTGCTCGCAGACGCTGGGGCTGGAGACCAGGTCGAACGGGCGGGCCCGGAACCGGTACTGCGCGCCGGTGAGCGCGCCCACCGGGCAGATCTGCACGGTGTTGCCGGAGAAGTAGGAGTTGAACGGGACGTCGCCGCTGTCCTCGCCGGCCTCCGCGCCGTACTCCTCGTCCCGGTAGATGTTGATCTCCTCGGCGGACGACCGGCCCATCAGGTCGATGAACTTGTCGCCCGCGATCTCCTCGGAGAACCGGGTGCAGCGCTGGCAGAGCACGCAGCGCTCGCGGTCGAGCAGCACCTGGGTGCTGATCGGCAGCGGCTTGGGGTACTCCCGCTTGTGCTCGTGGAACCGGGAGTCCGTGCGGCCGGTGGACATCGCCTGGTTCTGCAGCGGGCACTCGCCGCCCTTGTCACACATCGGGCAGTCGAGGGGGTGGTTCATGAGCAGCAGCTCCATGACCCCCTCCTGCGCCTTCTTGGCGACCGGCGAGGTGAGCTGGGTGCGCACCACCATGCCCTCGGCGACGGTCTGGGTGCAGGAGGCCACCGGCTTGCGCTGGCCCTCCACCTCGACCAGGCACTGTCGGCACGCGCCGGCCGGGGCCAGCAGCGGGTGGTCGCAGAAGCGCGGGATCTCGGTGCCCAGCTGCTCGGCGACCCGGATCAGCAGCGCACCCTTGGGTGCGGTGACCTCGACGCCGTCGATCGTGAGGGTGACGGTCTCGGTCTGCTTCGCTACGTCGGTCATTAGTGCGCTCCCACCAGCTGCTTGTCCGACAGCTTCGGCGCGGTACGTCCCTCGATGTAGTCGAGGTAGTCCTGCTTGAAGTACTTCAGCGACGAGGTCACCGAGCTGGTCGCACCGTCACCCAGGCCGCAGAACGAGCGGCCGAGGATGTTGTCGCAGGTGTCGAGCAGGGTGTCCAGGTCCTCGTGGGTGCCCTGGCCGGCGAGGATCCGCCGGTAGACCCGGACCATCCAGTAGTTGCCCTCGCGGCACGGGGTGCACTTGCCGCACGACTCGTGGTGGTAGAACTCCAGCCACCGGTAGGTCGCGTAGACCGGGCAGTCCTGGTCGGAGAAGAGCTGGGTGGCCGTGGTGCCCAGGATCGAGCCGGCCGCCGCCACCCCCTCGAAGTCCAGCGGCACGTCCAGGTGCTCGGCGGTGAGCAGCGGGGTGGACGAGCCGCCCGGGGTCCAGAACCGCAGGTTGTGGCCCGGCTGCATCCCGCCAGCCAGCTCCAGCAGCTCGCGCAGCGTGACGCCCATCGTGCACTCGTACTGGCCGGGGTTGGCGACCCGGCCGGAGAGCGAGTAGATCATCGGCCCGGACGACTTCTCCGTGCCCATGGTCTTCCACCAGTCGGCCCCGCCGAGCACGATGTACGGCACGCTGGCGATGGTGCCGACGTTGTTGACCACGGTGGGGCTGGCGTACAGGCCGTGGGTCGCCGGGAACGGCGGGCGCAGCCGGGGCTGGCCCCGGAAGCCCTCCAGCGAGTCCAGCAGCGCGGTCTCCTCGCCGCAGATGTACGCCCCCGCGCCCGAGTGCACCACCAGGTCCAGGTCGAACCCGGAGCCGAGGATGTTGCGCCCGAGGTAGCCCTTGGCGTACGCCTCCTGGACGGCGCTGCGCAGCCGACGCGCGGCGTGCACCGCCTCGCCCCGGATGTAGATGTACGCCCGGCTGGCCCGGATCGCGTACGACCCGATGATCACGCCCTCGACCAGCGAGTGCGGGTCGTGGGTCATCAGCGGCAGGTCCTTGCAGGTGCCCGGCTCGCCCTCGTCGGCGTTGACCACCAGGTAGTGCGGCTTGCCGTCGCCCTGCGGGATGAAGCCCCACTTCAGGCCGGTCGGGAAGCCCGCGCCGCCGCGACCGCGCAGCCCGGAGTCCTTGATGAGCTGGATCAGGTCGTCCGGGTGCGCCTTGAGCGCCTTGCGCAGGGCGGCGTAGCCGTCGAGCTTCTCGTAGGTGCCGATTCGCCAGGCGTCCGGCGACAGCCAACGCTTGGTGAGCACGGGGGTGAGCTTGGCCAGGGTCTCCGGCCGGGGAGTCGTCACTGCTGGGCCTCCGCTTCCTTGAGGGAGCGCTCCTGGGCTTCGGCGTCGTCGCCGGCGGGCTTGCGGTCGCCGGCCGGCGGGTTCGCGGCGGCGCCCGCGGCCTGGGCCTGCTGGGCGTCGCGCGGGACCGGGGGCGCCCCGTCGACCGGCACCGCCACCCCGGGCGCGGCCGGCGCGGGCTCGGGCTCGGCTGCCGGAGCCGGCTTCGCGGCCTGGGCCTTGGCCTCGGCGGCGGCCTTGTCAGCGTCGGCCTTCGCCTTCTCGGCGTCCGCCTTGGCCTTCGCCTCGGCGGCGGCCCGGTCGGCCTCGGCCTTGCTCCGGATCGGGGTGCTCGGGTCGTAGCCCGGCACCGAGATGCCGTGCTGCTCGGCCAGCCGCAGGCCCCGCAGGGTGGGCTCGCCCGGGCCGCCGTCGGCGACCGCGCCCTCGCGCTCGTCGGCGAAGCCGGCGAGCTGCACCGACATCTCCTTCAGCGTGCAGAGCCGCGCGCCCCGGGTCGGCATCGGCCGGCCGCCGGCCCGCAGCTCCTCGACCACCCCGACCGCGGTCTGCGGGTCGACGCCGTCGAAGAAGTCGTAGTTGACCGTCATGACGGGGCCGTAGTCGCAGGCCGCGAGGCACTCGGCGTGCTCCAGGGTGACCTTGCCGTCGGCGGTGGTCTCGTCGTGCCCGACGCCCAGGTGCTCGGCGAGGGTGTCGTAGACCTGCTGCCCGCCCAGCACGTTGCACATCGTGTTGGTGCAGACGCTGACCAGGTAGTCACCGGTCGGCCGGCGCTTGTACATCGTGTAGAAGGTGGCGACCGCGCCGACCTGGGCCTTGTTCAGGCCGAGCACCTCGGCGCAGAACTCGACGCCGGCCGGGGAGACGTACCCCTCCTCCGACTGCACCAGGTGCAGCAGCGGCAGCAGCGCCGACCGGGACCGGTCGGCCGGATAGCGGGCGATGATCTCGCGCGCCCGCTCCCGCGTCTGCTCAGTGAAAGTCGTCGTCATCGGTCACAACCACCCATCACGGGGTCCAGCGAGGCGCCGCCGGCGATCACGTCGGCGATCAGGCCGCCCTCGGCCATCGCCGGGAGGGCCTGGAGGTTGACGAAGCTCGGCTCCCGGTAGTGCACCCGGTAGGGCCGGGTGCCGCCGTCGGAGACCGCGTGCACGCCCAGCTCGCCCCGGGGGGACTCGATGCCGACGTACACCTGGCCCGGCGGAACCCGGAAGCCCTCGGTGACGAGCTTGAAGTGGTGGATCAGGGACTCCATCGACTGGCCCATGATCTTGGCGACGTGCTCCAGCGAGTTGCCCATGCCGTCCACGCCGATGGCGAGCTGCGCCGGCCAGGCGATCTTGCGGTCGGCCACCATCACCGGGCCCGGCTTGAGCCGGTCCAGCGCCTGCTCGACGAGCTTCAGCGACTCCCGGATCTCGGCCAGCCGCACCAGGTAGCGGCCCCAGACGTCGCCGTCCGGGTGGGTGGGCACGTCGAACTCGTAGGACTCGTAGCCGCAGTACGGCATCGTCTTGCGCAGGTCCCAGGCGAGGCCGGCGGAGCGCAGCACGGGGCCGGTGACGCCCAGCGCCAGGCAGCCGGTCACGTCGAGCACCGCCACGTGCTTGGTGCGCTCGGTCCAGATCGGCTGGCCGGAGAGGAGGTCCTCGTACTCCTTGAGCTTCTTCGGCATCATCTTCAGGAAGTCGCGGATCTTGCGGATCGCGTCGTCCGGGACGTCCTGCGCCACGCCGCCCGGCCGGACGTACGCGTGGTTCATCCGCAGGCCGGTGATGGTCTCGAAGATGTCGAGGATGTACTCCCGCTCGCGGAAGCCGTACAGCATGATCGAGATCGCGCCCAGCTCCATGCCGGTGGTGGCCAGCCAGACCAGGTGCGACGAGATCCGGTTGAGCTCCATCATCAGGACCCGGATCGTGGTGGCCCGCTCGGTCACGTCGTCGGTGATGCCGAGCAGCTTCTCCACCGCGAGGCTGTACGCCGTCTCGTTGAAGATCGGGGAGAGGTAGTCCATCCGGGTCACGAACGTCGAACCCTGCACCCAGTTGCGGTATTCGAGGTTCTTCTCGATGCCCGTGTGCAGGTAGCCGACGACCGACCGGGCCTCGCGGACGGTCTCGCCCTCCAGCTCCAGGATCAGCCGGAGCACGCCGTGGGTCGACGGGTGCTGCGGACCCATGTTGACGACGATCCGCTCGTCGTTGATCGGGTCCGTGCCGGAGACCACCTGGTCCCAGTCCCCACCGGTGACGGTGAAGACCTTGCCCTCGGTCGTCTCGCGCTCGGTGGCGTAGTTCGACGTCGTCACTGGTACGACCTCCGTCGGTCCGGCGGCGGGATCTCCGCGCCCTTGTACTCGACGGGCACGCCGCCGAGCGGGTAGTCCTTGCGCTGCGGGTGCCCCTCCCAGTCGTCCGGCATGAGGATCCGGGTCAGGTTGGGGTGGCCGTCGAAGACGATGCCGAACATGTCGTACGCCTCCCGCTCCTGCCAGTCGGCGGTCGGGTAGACGGCGGTGACGCTCGGCAGGTGCGGGGCCTCGACGGAGACCGCGGCCTCCAGCCGCAGCCGGCGGCGGTAGGTCATCGAGGTGAGCTGGTAGACCACGTGCAGCCGGCGCTCGTCCGCGCCCAGGTAGTCCACCCCGGACACCGAGGAGCACAGCTCGAAGCGGAGCGCGAGGTCGTCGCGCAGCACCTGGCAGACCTCAGCGATGCGCTCCGGGCGCACGTGCAGGGTCAGCTCACCCCGGTCGACCACGACCTTCTCGATCGCGTCGCCGAAGTGCGGGTACGCCTCCTCCAGCGCGTCGCGGACCTCGTCGAAGTAGCCCCCGTACGGCCGGGGGGTCTCCTCGATCGGCCGCTGCTGGCGGACCAGGCCGCCGAAGCCGGAGACGTCGCCGCTGCCCTGGTTGCCGAACATGCCGCGCCCGGCCGGGCTGGACGGCGGGTGCTCGGCCGGCGCGCCGCTGCTGGCCCCGGCCGGCGTCACCGGCACGGGCACGCCGCCGGTGCTGTTCCTGTCGTTCGGTGCGGTCACTTCGGGCCCCCGTGCGGGTGGAGGTGGTTCTGCGCGTTCATCCAGTTCTCGATCCGCAGCTGCTCCTCGCGCCCCTCGCGGACCGCCCGGGTCCACTCGGCGCGCCGGGCCTTGTCGTTGCGGTACGACGAGGGCATCGAGCCGTACGGCACGACGGGGACGTCGCCGCGCTCCTGGCGGGCCTGGAGCATCTTGCGGCCGTTCGGGCCCAGCGGCTCATACATGATCTTCTCGCGGAGCTTGAGGATCGCGTCGATGAGCATCTCCGGCCGGGGCGGGCAGCCCGGGAGGTACATGTCGACCGGGACGATGTGGTCGACGCCCTGCACGATGGCGTAGTTGTTGAACATGCCGCCGCTGCTGGCGCAGACGCCCATCGAGAGCACCCAGCGGGGCTCGGCCATCTGGTCGTAGATCTGGCGCAGGACCGGGGCCATCTTCTGGCTCACCCGGCCGGCGACGATCATCAGGTCCGCCTGGCGGGGCGAGGCGCGGAACACCTCCATGCCCCAGCGGCCCATGTCGTAGTGCGGGCCACCGGCGGCCATCATCTCGATGGCGCAGCAGGCCAGGCCGAAGGTGGCGCCCCAGACGGACGACTTCCGCGACCAGTTGACCAGCTTCTCCACGGAGGTGAGCAGGACGCCGGCGGGAAGCTTCTCCTCGATACCCATCTGACGTACCTCCCTCAGTCCCAGTCCAGGCCGCCGCGCCGCCACACATAGGCGTACGCGACGAAGACCGCGACGATGAACAGGACCATCTCCACGAAGCCGAAGATCGGCAGGGCGTCGAACGAGACCGCCCAGGGGTAGAGGAAGATGATCTCGATGTCGAAGACGATGAAGAGCATCGCCGTCAGGTAGAACTTGATCGGGAACCGGCCGCCCCCGACGGGCTGCGGGCTGGGCTCGATGCCGCACTCGTACGCCTCGAGCTTGGCCTTGTTGTACCGGCGCGGGCCGGCGAAGCGGGCGGCGGCCACGGAGAACAGCGAGAACGCCGCGGCGAGGGCGAACAGCCCGATAATGGGTGCGTAAGGCGAGAGCGTCATCGTGGTCTCCTGCTCGTCCTTCCCTGCCCTCGGCGGTGGTGGGCCAAAATCACACTATTCACGTCCCTCACGACGGCTGTCGGCGGGGGTCGATCTCTGCCTGGCCGGTGTCCTCGTCGACCTCGGCCCGACGGCTCACACGGCGGGTGCCGCCTTCGTCATCGCGTTGATGACCCGGTCCATCGCGTCCCCGCCGCGCGGGTCGGTCAGGTTGGCCAGCAGCTTGAGCACGAAGCGCATGAGGGCGGGGTGCGGCATGCCGTGCTTCGTGGCGACCCGCATGATCTCCGGGCGGCCGATCAGCTTCACGAAGATGCCGCCGAGCCGGTAGTAGCCGCCGAAGCGGGCCTTCAGCTCCTGCGGGTATGCCAGCAGGGCCCGCTCCCGCTCGGCGCCGGCCGGCCGGGCGAGGGCCTGCACCGCGACCTCGGCGGCCAGTTCGCCGGACTCCATCGCGTAGGCGATGCCCTCGCCGTTGAACGGGTTGACCATGCCGCCGGAGTCGCCGACCAGCAGGACGCCCCGGGTGTAGTGCGGCACCCGGTTGAAGCCCATCGGCAGCGCCGCGCCGAGGATCGGCCCCTCGGCGTTCGTCTCGTCGGTCAGCCCCCACTCCTCGGGGGTGTTGGCCAGCCAGTCGGTCAGCAGCCGCCGGTAGTTGGTCTTGCCGAAGGCGGTGGAGGAGTTGAGGATGCCCAGGCCGGCGTTGACCCGCCCGTCGCCGAGGCCGAAGATCCAGCCGTAGCCGGGCAGCAGCTCGCCGTTGCCCTTGCCGCGCAGCTCCAGCCACGACTCCAGGTAGTCGTCGTCGTGCTTGGCGGGCGAGCGGTAGTAGCGCCGGACGGCCACGCCGATCGGCCGGTCCTCGCGCTTGGCCAGCCCGAGGGCGAGCGGGAAGCGGCCGGAGACGCCGTCGGCGGCGACCACCAGCGGCGCGCGGAAGGTGGCGGGCTCCTTCTCCGGGCCGACCTCGGCCACCACGCCGATCACCCGGTCGTCGGCGTCGAGCACCGGGCCGGTCACGTTCACGCTGGTGCGCAGCTTCGCCCCGGCCGAGACGGCGCGCTGGGCGAGCAGGTCGTCGAAGTCGAGCCGGGTGCGGACCAGGCCGTAGTTGGGGAAGCTGGCCAGGTCGGGCCAGTCCAGCTCCAGTCGGACGCCGCCGCCGATCACGCGCAGGCCCCGGTTGTGCAGCCAGCCTGCCTCGGTCGAGGTGTCCACGCCCATCCGGATGAGCTGCCGGACCGCGCGCGGGGTCAGCCCGTCGCCGCAGACCTTCTCCCGGGGGAACTCGGTCTTCTCCAGCAGCAGCACCCGCACGCCGTGCCGCGCCAGGTGATATGCCGTCGCCGAGCCGCCGGGACCGGCGCCCACGACGATCACGTCGGCGTCGTTCTCCACCGCGGTCATCTGCGCCTCCTCCCCATGCTCGTGAAATGCTTCACAAGCCAGTCGGGTGGAGTCTATGACCGGCGTAACACGCGCGCCCGGTTAGGTGGCCCTAACTTGCCGAGGTGAGGGCCACCAAGGTCCACTTCGGTCGTCAGCGCGGGGCGGGGACCGTGTCGTCCAGCCGGGTGTCGGCCGCGTCGTCCAGTCCGGCGTCGGCCCGGATCGACTCGGGCAGGTGGTCGCGCAGCGCGCCGCCGGCCACCCGGTCGAGCGCGGCCAGCACCTCGGCCACCACGCGGCGCACGTCGGCGGGATCGGCACCGGCCAGGTCCCGGAGCTGGGCGACCAACTCCGCCGCGTCGTCGTCCGGCGGCGCGTCGCCTGCCTGATCCGCTCCGGTCATGCCGCGAGCCTAAGCGGCAAAGTGGACTATTTCCCCACAATTGGGAAAGGTGTGGGCGACTCGGGTCAGGCGCGGCGGGTCGCGCGGTGCAGCGCCACGACGCCGCCCGTGAGGTTGCGCCACGCCACCCGCTCCCAGCCGGTCGCGCCGATCCGCCCGGCCAGGGCCGGCTGGTCCGGCCACGCCCGGATCGACTCGGCCAGGTAGACGTACGCCTCCGGGTTGCTCGACACCGTGCGGGCCACCGCCGGCAGCGACCGCATCAGGTACGACAGGTAGACCGTCCGGAACGCGGGGTTGACCGGGGTGCTGAACTCGCAGACCACCAGCCGGCCGCCGGGGCGGGTGACCCGGGCCAGCTCCCGCAGGGCGGCGTCGGTGTCCGACACGTTGCGCAGCGCGAAGGAGATGGTCACCGCGTCGAAGCTGGCGTCGGCGAAGGGCAGCCGCAGCGCGTCCCCGGCCAGCAGCGGCACCGCCGGGCGGGACCGCTTGCCGGCGTGCAGCATGCCGAGGGAGAGGTCGGCGCCGACCGCGTACGCGCCGGACTGGGACAGCTCCTCCGTGGAGACGCCGGTGCCCGCGCCCACGTCCAGCACCCGGTCGCCGGGGCCGAGCCCCAGGGCCGCCCGGGTGGCCCGCCGCCACGAGCGGTCCTGCCCGAAGGAGAGGACCGTGTTGGTCAGGTCGTAGCGGGCCGCCACCCCGTCGAACATCGCGGCGACCTCGTGCGGCTGCTTGTCCAGGCTGGCGCGCTGGCCCTGCGGGGTACGGCTCACCCCTCCACTCTGCCAGCCGCCGCCCGGACGCGGTACGGGCGGGGTGGTCGCCCACCCCGCCCGTACCGTCGTGCAACGCCGCCGACCGGCTGTCGTGCTCCGGGTCAGTCGGTCGACTTCTCGTCGCCCGGCGTGACCAGCACCACCCGGCGACGGCGGGCCAGCACCAGCAGCACGCCGCCGGCCAGCAGCACGGCCGCGCCGACGCCACCGATCAGGCCGGCCTGCACGCCGGTCACCGGCAGCCCGCCGCCGCCACCGCCGGTGGTCGGCGAGGGCGTGACGCTCGGCTGCCCGGAGGGCGACGCGGTCGGCGTGGCGCTCGGCTCACCGCTCGGGGTGGGGGTGGGGCTGGGCTGGGCCGACAGGTCCACGAACACGTCGAACACGGCCTGGTTGTCGACGTCGTCCGTCTCGGCGAAGGCGCGACGCTGCGCCGAGGAGGCGACCTGCGGCTCCTCCTCGGGCTCGCCCTCCGCCCCGTCCAGCCCGTACGCGAACAGCTCGCCGGGGCGCAGGACCGGCTCGGCCGCGTCGTCGGCGACCTTCACCTGCACGTCGTCGGTGTAGTACTGGCCCGGCTTCACCACCGCGCCGGAGTCCTCGCAGAGCGCCTGGGCCAGCCCGCCGATCTCCTGCTCGACGCAGTTCTCGGGCAGCTTCGCGAAGCTGACCTTGGCCGGCAAGGTGAGCATGTAGAAGATGCCCGTCGCCCTGCGGCTGCCGTCGTTGTAGACCGCCCAGTCCAGCGGGGCCGTGCCGCCGCGCGGGATCGGCTTGAGGTCCGGCTCGCTGTTCTGCGCGCCGTCGACCACGACGTTGGCGTACCCGTCCTGCACCCAGGAGGTGAGGTCGTAGCCGGGGCGGGTCACGGTGATGTCGACGGTCTCGGTGTTGTCGTCGGTGTTCGGGTCGGCGGTCGCCGAGGTGACCGTCACCTTCAGCGCGCCGCCCTTGCCCCGGAGGCCCGCGCTGAACAGCGGGATGCCGAAGTCCTCCGTGGTGCCGCCGGCCAGGTCGCCGAGCAGGCAGGTGAACGCGGTGCCGGCGACGTCGCAGCCCTGCGGGACGACGAAGCCGACCCGCTGGGTCAGCCCCTTCGTCTCCACGGTGACCCGGACGTCGCGGGCCACGGCCGAGCTGCGGGTGTTGTCGACGGTGAACTTGAACGGCTTGGCCTTGGCCGCCTGCACGCCCCGGGCCAGGTTCTGGCTGAGCGGGACGAGCGCCAGGTCGGCCTGGTCGGCCGCCTGCGCCGGGGCGGCGGCGGTGGCGAGGCCACCGGCGGCCAGCAGCGCCGCGGCACCGACGCGGGCCAGCGCCGAGCGGTGGAACGAGGTCATTGATCCCCCGAGACAGGAAGAGGGAGGTTGCGGAATCGAGCGGACGTTATCCGAGGTAGATCGTTCGCGCCAGCCGCAGCGCGCGATGTTCATCGCTTCGACCACGACCCGTACCGACAGTGAGGGCGGGATGGTCGCCCATCCCGCCCTCACCGCGGTGCGTTATATGAACGGCCCTCATGGGCCGATGGAGGATGTGGCCCGCCGGCCGTTCCACCCCGGCCGACCCGCTCCGACCTGCGTCGGAGGGTGCGCGCCGCACGTTATCGGCCCCTGGGCGGTGCCGCCACCCCCCGCGCCGACGATGCCCGGGCCATACGTTCGGTCACCTTCAGGGATTGTCGGGATTGGCCGCTTGTGGGGCGGGCCCGCAACCCGGCGCGTCCCCCGAACGGCGACCACTAATGCCCTCCCGACGACCGGTCACGGGACTTTCGGCCGGCCACGCTGCGGTCCGGGGTGGTGACCCGGTGTGAGGTCCGATCGGCAGGTCCTCAGGCGTTGCGCTGTTCGTCCGTCGGGGCCACCAGGACCAACCGGCGGCGACGGGCCAGCACGAGCAGCGCACCGCCGACGGCCAGCACCGCCGCGCCCACCCCGCCGATCAGACCGGCCTGCGGGCCGGTCACCGGCAGGCCGCCGTCGCCACCACCCCCGCCGTCGCTGCGGGCGATGACGAGCACGGCGAAGTCGTCGCTGTTGTCACTGCTGTCGACCTCGCGCGCCGGCACCAGACTCAGGCCGGACGGCAGGGCCGGCGTCGCCGCCCTGCGCGAGCGCTGCTGCTGCGGCGTGAGCTGGCCCAGGGCCTCCGCCGTCACCGTGCCGGGCTTGAGGGCGACCGGCCCCCGCACGCCGGCGTCGACCGTGATCGGCACCACGAAGCTCAGGGCGTCGCCGCCGTCGGCGAGCCGCAGGTCCTCGATCTCGCAGGTCGCCTTCCGGTTGCCGGCGGAGTGCGCGCAGTCGGTGAACCTGGCCGCGAAGGTGACCCCCTCGGGCAGGAGCAGGGTGAGCCGGAGCCCGTCCGTGGCGAGGTCGCCCTGGTTGACGACCTCGCCGACGAGCACCGTGGTCTGGCCCGGTTGCAGGGCGGGGAAACCCTCGGTGTCGGGGTCGTACTCGTCGGGCCGGATGTGCCGGGTCACGTCCGGGACGCGGACGCCCAGGTCGACGCCGCTCTCCTCGGTGAACTCGACCTGCACGGTCCTGGTGTTGTTCTCCGGGGTGGTGTCGTCCGGCGAGGCGAGGGTGAAGGTGACCGGAGCCGAGCGGGGGCCGCCGCCGTTGTTCTTGAACACCAGCAGGGGCACCTCGACGGTCCGGCCGGGGGCCGGCAGGTCGTCGCCCAGCAGCGCGCAATACCAGAGGTCCTCGCCGATCTCCTCGCACGCCTCGCCGTTCGGGATCGCCTCGGCGTCGAGCGGGTCGAGGTCGGAGACGTCCACCTTCACGGTGACGTTGGCGGCCGGGTTCGTACCCCTGTTGCTGACCTTGATGTAGGCGGTCTTGCCCTCGACTCCGGCGGCGACCCGGGTGCCCGCGACGTCGAGCGAGAGGTCCGTGCCCGCGCCCTCGGCGCGGGCCGGGGTGCCGAGGGCGGCGAGCGCGCCGGACACGAGCAGGGCGGCGACGCCGAGCCGCGCCGGCCGTCGGTAACGCAAGGTCATGAGTTTCCCCCGTGGAAAGAGCGAAAGGTACGCCGACCGCACGTTAGCGGTCGACGTACCTTTTTCGCCGTCCCCTGCCGGGGTGGGCCGCCCCCGGGAGCGCCCGTCAGCGGGCGTCGACCAGCGGCAGGGCCTTGCCGACCCCGCCGCCCGGCAGCGCGATCGAGGAGAAGTGCGAGACCACCCGGTCGTCGGTCGGGTCGTCGGCCGGGGTGTGGTGCACCGCGAGCCGGCGGTAGAGGGTGTCCCGCTGGGCGGGGATGCGGTCCGCCGAGCGGATCATGCCGATCAGCTCGTGCAGGTTGGACCGGTGCCGCGCGCCCGCCGAGGAGATCACGTTCTCCTCCAGCATGATCGAGCCGAGGTCGTCCACGCCCATGTGCAGGGCGAGCTGGCCGACGTCCTTGCCGGTCGTCAGCCAGGACGCCTGCAGGTGCGGCACGGTCTCGAAGAAAAGCCGGGACACCGCGACCAGGCGCAGGTATTCCAGCGTCGTCGCCTGGGTGCGGCCCTTGAGGTGGTTGTTCTCCGGCTGGTACGTCCACGGGATGAACGCCCGGAAGCCCTTGGTGCGGTCCTGCACGTCGCGGATCATCCGCAGGTGCTCGATCCGCTCGGCGGCCGTCTCGCCGGTGCCCATCATCATCGTGGCGGTCGACTCCAGGCCCTGCCGGTGGGCCAGCTCCATGACCTCCAGCCAGCGCGCGCCGGACTCCTTGAGCGGGGCGATCGCCTTGCGCGGCCGGTCCGGCAGCATCTCCGCGCCGGCCCCGGCGATCGAGTCGAGCCCGGCCGCCTTGATCCGCGCGATCGCCTCGTCGAGGCTCACGCCGGACACCTTGGCCATGTGCAGGATCTCGCTCGGCCCGATGGAGTGGATGGCGAGCTGCGGGTACGCCTGCTTGACCGAGGAGAACAGCTCCTCGTAGTACTCCACGCCGTAGTCGGGGTGGTGGCCGCCCTGGAGCATGACCTGGGTCGCGCCCAGCTCGACCGCCTCGCCGCAGCGGCGCAGGATCTCCTCGGTCGGGTGGGTCCACCCCTCCTTGTGCTTGGGCGCACGGTAGAAGGCGCAGAACTTGCACGCCGTCACGCAGACGTTCGTGTAGTTGATGTTGCGGTCGATCAGGTAGGTGACGATGTTGTCGGGGTAGCGCCGCCGGCGCACCGCGTCGGCCGCCTCACCGAGGGCGTGGAAGGGCGCCTCGGTGTAGAGCAGCAGGGCCTCCTCGGGCGTGATCCGCCCGCCGTCCGCGCCGCGTTGCAGGATGTCGTCGATCTCCCGGCTCACCGTCACGCCTCCGAGCGTACGCCGGGCAGCCGTTCAGGCCCGCAGGGGTGCGCGCCGCCGTGACGCGTCCCGCACCCGGACTCTGCCGGAGATCCACGCCAATCTTGGACAGTTCCCGTCAGCTCCGGACGGGAACTGTCCAAGGTCCAGGGGGTTCCGCGAGCGGGGCGACGGCCGGGGCCGGTCGGTCAGGCCCGGCCCGGCAGACCGGCGACGAAGGTGGTCCAGGCCCGCCGGTCGAAGGCCAGCACCGGCCCGGCCGGATCCTTCGAGTCGCGTACGTCCACCGCCCGCGCGCCCGTCGCCACCTCCACACAGTCACTGTCGGATCCGCTGCGGGACGACTTGCGCCACGTCGCTCCGCAGGGGTCAGGCGTCGTCATCGGAGACTCCCTCTCGCTCGTGCTCCGCCGCGATCCGCGCGACGATGTCCTTCGAATCGGCTGGGCTCAGGGCGACCGCAGCCAAGGCGTCCGCCGCTCGGCGGAACACGGCCACCTGATCGGGCTCCTCCAGGAAGACGCCCGAGATCTTGTGCTCCAAGTGCACCACGGATGGATGACGGTGGAAATCGAACAGGACAGAACCGCCATCCAGGCCGGTGTGTCCGCCGCACGCGAGGGGCACCACCTGAAGGCTGAGGTTGGGCCGCTCGGACAGCTCGATGAGGTGTCGAAGCTGACGAGTCATCAGCTGATGACCGCCGAGCGGCCGGCGCAGCACGGTCTCATCGATGATCATGTGCAGCTCTGGCGGATCGTCCCGGGCGAGGATCGCCTGACGCGCCAGCCGGGCAGCCACGCGTGTCTCCACCTCCGCCGCACCGACGTCGCAACCCTTCATCAGGGCGATGGTGTACTCGGGTAGCTGGAGCAACCCCGGCACCAGCAGCGGCTGCCAGCTCACGACCCGCGTCGCCTCGGCTTCGAACAGGTTGAAGGTGCGCGACCAGGCGGTCAGACCCGTCCCATGGGTCTCCCACCAGCCCTTGTCACGGGATCGCTCAGCCATCGCCAGCAACCGCTCGCGCTCCTCCCCGACCACGCCGTAGACGGCCAGCAGCGCGGCGACCTCCTCCACCCGAACGCCCTGCTGGCCGGTCTCGATCCGGGAGAGCTTCGACGGCTGCCAGCCAAGTTGGACAGCCACCGACGCCCCCTTCAGCCGCCTCCCCCGACGTAGCTGCCGCAACTCGCCGCTCAACCCGCGTCCGGCCACCGACGGCACGCTCTGCTTCGCCACCGACACCCCTTACTGAGAGCTATTGACACGGGACCCTACGCGAACCATCATAATCGCAAATTGCGATTCGAGTGAGCAATTTGCGACCGATTGCGAAGGACTCTCGAAGTGGACACACTCGGCACCAGGCCCGCCCCACCTCCTCCCACCTGGCTGCGGCCGTACGATCCGGCGGACTCGCCCGGCCCCATCCCGTCGGTGATCGAACGCTTCCGCCGACGGCGGCGGGACGAGCCGGAGCCGCCCACCGAGGCGGAGCGGGAGGCCGCCCGCTACACGGTGGTGCTGGTGCCGCCCGCTGCGGCCGAGGCGCTCGGCGACGACCGAGGCGAGGTCGGCCTGCACCTGTTCTGCGACGACGACTGGGATCACCAGCCGGCGCACCTGGACGACGCGGCCAAGATGATCGGGGAGGCCTGCGGCGAGCCGGTCGTCCTCACGGAGCACCACTCGGACCTCACCTACTGGACGGCACACGTACGCAAGGGTTGAAGCCCGCGTCGCACCCCTCGAAAAGAGGAGATCTTGGAAGAATGAGGCCCCTCCAGGGGCCGGAATCTTCCAAGATTCACCCCGGCCCCGGCCCCAGCCCCGGCCCTGGCCCGGGGCGCGGCACGGGCCGGGCACGGGCCGGCCGCACCGTCCAGACCTTGGACACTTGCGGTCAGCTCCTCGCAGCAACTGTCCAAGATTCGGAGAGCCACGCCCGGCGTCGGGTCAGGGCGGTGATGGGGAAGTCGTACCAGGACAGTTCGAGCGGCGAGCCGGTCGTCCCCACAGGGCACCACTCCAACCTCACCTACTGGACGGCACACATACGCGAAGGCGCCTGACCACCCGCAGCCTGAAACGCCTCCATGATTCCTGCATGCTGTACGCGACGCCGAGGCTGACCAGCGAGGACCACCGCGTCTTAGCCGAGCTGGAGACAATGCGGGAGGCCCTTAGCTGCCGGGCCGCCGAGCCACGCCGGCGGATCAGGCACCTGAGCAGGTCCCTGATCGCCCACGCCATCCAGGGGTCCAACTCGATCGAGGGCTACCAGGTCGGCCTGGACGACGCCGTAGCCGCGGTGACCGGGGAAGACCCGATGGAGACCAGTCCGGGCACCTGGGACGTCATCACCGGATACCGGGACGCCCTCACCTACGTGCAGCAACTGGGGCATTCCCGGGAGTTCGCCTGGCATCACATGCTCCTCAACGCCCTGCACTTCATGATGATGCGCAACGAGCTGGCCAAGTGGCCGGGTCGGTACCGCCCCGGCGACATCTACGTCGACGAGGCCCACACTGGCCGACGCGTTTACACGGGGCCCGACGCCGACGAGGTGCCAGCCCTGGTCTCCGAGCTGGTCGACTGGCTCGCCGACGGAGAGCCCGAGAGCCCACTCCTCGTGCGCGCATCGATGGCGCACCTGAATCTGGTCAAGATCCATCCATGGCGCGACGGGAACGGGCGCATGTCGCGGTGCCTGCACACCCTGGTCCTGGCCCGCGACGGCGTCCTGGCCCCCGAGTTCTCTTCCATCGAGGAGTGGTTGGGCAACGGGCGGAACACCTACGCCTACTACGACGTGCTGGCCGAGGTGGGCGGTCCGAGCTGGCAGCCGGCCAACGACACCGGGCCGTGGATCAGGTTCTGCCTGAGCGCCCACCACCAGCAGGCGCAGTTGGTCCGGCAGCGCCTCGACCAGGCCGCCCGCCTGTGGGAACTGCTCGACGACCGGGCTCGTCAGGGCGGGCTCCCCGAGCGTGTGGTGAGCGCCCTACAACTCGCGGCGACCGGCGGCCGGGTCCGCCGCACCGTCTACCAGCGCGACGAGGCCCTGACCGACGACCAGGCAGTTCGTGACCTTCGCGCTCTCGTGAGAGCGGGATTCCTTCGGCAGAACGGTCAGACGCGCGGCAGGTACTACGTCGCATCGACCAGTTGCGCGAACTCGCCGTCCCCGCGCTCCAGCCCCGGGAGATCACCGACCCGTACCGGCACTGATGGTCCTCGACCACTGGCCATCCTCGGCCTGCATGAAACATCGGAACCACATTCGCAAGATCGGGATATGACATCCTTCATGATTTGACACGTTGTTAGCGGCTCGCCAACATGATGCGGTGATACGTCGCTGGGGAGGAAGGCATGAGCGAGGAGACCGCTTCGGGCATTGCTGCCCGTTGCCGGGCCAACGGCGGACTAACGGAGGCCACCCTCGGCGAGTTACGGGACGAACTTGGCTACCGAAAGCTCGGCCGTTGGGTACTGGCGGAGATCGCCGAGACGCTCAGGACGACCGGTCTCGGCTTCTTCCCGCCAGACCGGCTCAGAGCAGAACTGAATACCGAGCCACGTCAGTGGCAGACGGTCTGGATCTACGACCGCGATGGCGGACCACGGGCACGAATGATCGATGCCGTGCTTCAGCCTGACGACTGCGACGTTCGAGGAGAACTTGAAGCCCTCGGCACCAAGAACCTGGCGGGGCTGACCCCTCGGCAGAAGCTGGAAAGGATCCGAGACATCGTCAACGCCTGAACCGAGATTGTCGGCCCATGCAGGGAAAGGCCTGACCCGGTGAACGGGCACATCTTTGTAGACGAGACGAAGGAGCGAGGCCTCCTCGTTGTCGCCGTCGCCGTGCTCCCGTCGGACCTGACCGCTGCCCGCCGGACGATTCGCAGCCTCATACTGCCCGGACAGCGACGAATCCACTTCCACAAAGAGCGAGACGACAGGCGACGGCAGATCATCGACGCCATCGACACGCTCTCCGCCCAAGCTGTCATGTTCGACGCCAAGCGCCACACCAATGCCAGGGCGGCTCGCGAAGCCTGCCTCGTCGAGCTTGTGGAACATTCCGCGAAGATCAATGCTGCCCGGCTCATCCTGGAACGGGACGATTCAACCTTCCTGGCCGATCAGCGCCTGCTCTTCGAGCAGGTCAGAAGGGCAGGCATAGCGGGCACGTTTCGCTATGAACAGATGCGAGCGCATGAGGAATGCCTGCTCGCCGTTCCCGATGCGTTGGCTTGGTGCTGGGCCAAGGGCGGACGATGGAGAAGCTCCGTCCGACACATGATCAGTGAGTTGCGGCAGGTCTGACAGGGTCAGGAAACGCGAAACCCGGCCCACCCACCGTCCGGAAGGCTGCCGGGTCCACTTCCAGAGGCTACTGCCCCTGGCAGGCACAGCTTACCTTCGGCCGAAGCTTCCGGACAAGGAAATGGGCCAGGCAGCACAGTCGATCGTGAAGGTGTCGGTGGTCGGGGTGCAGCAGCTGCCCGAGATCAGGCATAGTCGCGCCCGTCTGGTGCCGGGTAGCGCGTCAGCGGAGGGTGAGGTCGGTGGCGGGGAAGTCGTACCAGGACAGGTCGAGCGACGATCCGGCCTGCGGCGCCACCGGGAACACGGCCCAGCTGGCCAGCTCGCGGCCGGGCGCGAGTTCGATCGACTCGCCGGGCCGGGTGGAGCAGTAGGTGCTCTCCGGGCGCACCGTCCTGCCGTCGGCGAGGGTGAGCAGCACCAGCTCGCGGTCCTCGGCGACGGGCGAGCACTCCAGCGCCCAGGGGGTCGCCGAGCCGTTGCGGTAGCGAACGTTCAGCCGCAGCTTGCTCCCGGTGACCTCGGCGCTGACCAGGGTGACCGTCATCGACGCCTGGTCGTAGAAGGTCCGGTCGAGCCGGTACGTCCGCGACCCCCCATCCGAGGAGCCGGAGGAACCCGACGAGACCGTGGGAGCGCCGGACGACGGACGCGCCGGCCGGTCGGCCGGGTCGGCTCCCCCGGTGGCCTCGGGGCCGCCCGTCTGCCGGCCCGCGTCCCCGCCCGCATCAACGGTGCTGCCGGCGTCCACGGTGCGGTCCGCCGTCGCACCGTCGCCCCGGGTGGCCAGGTAGGTGCCGCCGACCGCGCCGACGACCGCCACGACGGCCAGTACGACGACCAACGTGCCGACGTGCCTCTTCTCCATCATTGCTCCCACTCCGGCCGGCGCTGCTGCCGCGACCGTAACAAAACCCGGCAAGTCGCCGGCGCGGCCGACCTCACCGTCGCGCCCGCACGTTCAGCAGCACCCCGGCGGTACGCGCCAGCGCCGCCATCCGTCGAGGCCGTGAGACGACCGCCGCGCGGGTACGCAGGCAGTCCAGCACCACGTCGGCAGCCTGGTCCACCGAGAGCATCATCGGCTTGACCCGCGCCTTGGCCATCTTGGTGTCCACGAAGCCGAACCGGACGACGCTGACCCGCACCCCGTGTGCCCGCAGGGCCCCGCCCAGCCCCAGCAGGTACGACGACATCCCGGCCTTGCCCGCGGCGTAGCCGGGCGCCTCGGCCGAGGGGGCCACGTCGGCGAGGCTCGACAGGCCGACCACGTGCCCCGCCCGGGCGCGCACCATGGACGGCACCACCACCTCCATGGTGCGCGCGGCGCCGACGAGGTTGACCTCCAACGCCCTGGTCTGCGCGGCCAGGTCCGCCACGTCGAAGAAGTCACCGATGCCGGCGGCGTAGATGCAGACCTCGACGCCGCCGAGGGTGTCCAGCGCCCCGGCGAGGACCTCGCGGTAGCCGGCATCGGTGACGTCGGCGCGGTGGTGCTCGTAGCCGCTGGACGTCAACGGGCTGCTGCTGCGCGACAGGCCCGCCACCGTCCAGCCGTCGTCCAACAGGCGGCGGGTGACCGCCAACCCGATGCCGTCACTGTTACCGACCACGATGGCCCGCTGCTTGTCCACGCCGCCTGTCATACCAGCACGGCGCTCACTCCACGAAGCCGCCAGCGGCCCCGCCGCGCCGGCTACGCGTCGTAGTCGACCGTGAGGGTGTCGGTGGTGGGGGTGGACTGGCAGGTCAGCACGTACCCGGCGGCGACCTCGTCCGGCTCCAGGGCATAGTTGCGGGCCATCGTCACCGCGCCGGAGACCACCTTCGCCCGGCAGGTCGAGCAGACCCCGCCCTTGCACGCGTACGGCAGCTCGCCGCGCACCCGCAGCGCCGCGTCGAGGACCCGCTCCTCGCGGCCCATCGGGAACGTCGACGCCCGGCCGTCGAGCACGATCGTCACCTCGGCGTCCCCGGTCGGCCCGGCGGGGCGGCGCTGCGCCGGGGCGGGCGTGTCGTCGACGTGGAACAGCTCCGCGTGCACCGCCGACTCCGGCAGGCCCCGCGCGGCGAGCACCGCCTTCGCGTCGACCACCATGCCGTACGGGCCGCAGAGGAACCACTCCTCGATCGCGTCGCCCGGCACGATCGTGCCCAGCAGGCGGCCCAGCCGGTCGGCGTCGATCCGCCCCGACAGCAGCGGCGACTCGCCCGGCTCCCGGGACAGCACGTGCACCAGGTGCAGCCGCGTCGGGTAGCGGTCCTTCAGGTCGGCCAACTCCTCGGCGAACATCACCGAGTTCGCCGTGCGGTTGCCGTACACCAGGGTGAAGGTGCTGGCCGGCTCGACGGCCAGGGCGGTGGCGACCAGCGCGAGCACCGGGGTGATGCCGGAGCCGGCGGCGACCGCGCCGTAGCGGCGGGCCCGGCCCGGGTCGAACGTCGTGGTGAAGTGCCCGAGCGGGGGCAGCACCTCGACGGTGTCGCCGTGCCGCAGCACCGAGCAGGCGTAGGCCGAGAACGCGCCGCCGGGGATCTCCCGCACCCCGATCCGCAGCCGGCCGTGCCGGGCCAGGTCGTCGGGCGTCGAGCAGATCGAGTACGACCGCCGCACGTCGGCATCCGCAGGGCCGGTGCCGGCGGGCAGGCGCACGGTGAGGTGCTGGCCGGCGGAGAACGCGAAGAGCGCCCGCAGCTCCTCCGGCACGGCGAAGGTGATCGCCACGGCGTCGGCGGTGAGCCGGTCGACGGCGGCGACGGGCAGCGGGTGGAAGGCCGGCCGGCGGCGGACCGGGCGGGTGATCGTGACAGTCACAGCGCCTTCAGGTGGTCGAAGGGTTCACGGCAGGCGCGGCAGCGCCACAGGGCCTTGCACGCGGTGGAGCCGAACCGGCTGACCTGCTCGGTCTCCGCCGACCCGCAGAGCGGGCAGCGGACGGCGAGGGTCAGCGGCACGACCGTGCCGGCCCGGGTCGCCGGGGCGGTGCCGGCGTCCCGGGTGGCCGGCGGCGGGGCGATGCCGGCGGCGGCCAGCTTGGCCCGGCCGGCGGCGGAGATCCAGTCGGTGCTCCACGCCGGGCTGTAGACCGTGCGGACGTCGGCGTCGGGGTGCCCGGCGGCGGCCAGCGCCCGCCGGATGTCGGCCCGGATCACGTCCATCGCCGGGCAGCCCGTGTAGGTGGGGGTGATGGTCACGGTGACCCGGCCGGTGGCCGCGTCCCGGTCGACCGCCCGCAGGATGCCCAGCTCGTCGATGGTGATCACCCGGATCTCCGGGTCCACCACCGCCGCCACGGCGTCCCTCGGGTCTACCACGTCGCCCCCGGGTGGGCGCGGTGCAGCACCTGCATCTCCGCCAGCAGGTACGACAGGTGCTCGGTGTGCACGCCGTCCCGCCCGCCGGCCGGGGCCCAGCCGTCCGCCGGCCGGGTCAGGGTCGCCTCGGCCAGCACCGGCCCGACGTACGCGTCGAAGTCGCCGCGCAGGCCGGCCGGGTCGACCGGCGCGCCCGGCCACGGCGCGAACAGCTCGTGCGCGTACGGCCAGACCTGGTCGACGGCGGCCTGCATGCGGCGGTGCGACTCGGCGGTGCCGTCGCCGAGCCGGCGCACCCACAGCGCGGCGTGGTCCCGGTGGTACGCGGACTCCTTGCGCGCCTTCGCCCCGATCGCGGCGAGCCGCTCGTCGGCGCACCCGGCCAGCGCGGAGTAGAGCGGGAGCTGGTAGGCCGACAGGAACAGCAGCTTCGCCATGGTCACCGCGAAGTCGCCGTTGGGCAGCTCGACCAGCAGGCAGTTGCGGAACTCCCGGTCGTCGCGCAGGTACGCCAGCGCGTCCTCGTCGCGGCCGGCGCCCTCCAGCTCGCCCGCGTAGGTGAGCAGGAGCCGGGCCGCGCCGAGCTGGTCGAGGGCGATGTTGGCCAGCGCGACGTCCTCCTCCATCTCCGGGGCGCGGCTGGTCCACTCGCCGAGGCGCTGCGCGGCGACCAGCGCGTCGTCGCCGAGGGCGAGGGCGAAGTCGAAGGGACTCCTCACAGGTGGGCCACCCCGTCCGGCACGTCGTAGAAGGTGGGGTGGCGGTAGACCTTGTCGGCCGCCGGGTCGAAGAAGGCGTCCTTCTCGTCGGGGCTGGACGCGGTGATCGCGGCGGCCGGCACCACCCAGATCGACACGCCCTCCTGGCGGCGGGTGTAGAGGTCCCGGGCGTTGCGCAGGGCCAACTCGGCGTCGGGGGCGTGCAGGCTGCCGACGTGGGTGTGCGCCAGCCCGCGCCGGGCCCGCACGAAGACCTCCCACAGGGGGGACGTGCTGTCGGTGCCGCTCATGCCGCAACCGCCTCTCGCGCAGTCGACCGCTTCGCGGCGTACGCGGCGGCGGCCTCGCGGACCCACGCGCCCTCGGCGTGGGCGCGGCGACGGTGCTCCATCCGCTGCCGGTTGCACGGGCCCTCGCCGGAGATCACCCGCATCAGCTCGGCGTAGTCCGGCTCGGTGAAGTCGTACGCCTGGCGCTGCTCGTTCCAGCGCAGGTCGGGGTCGGGCAGGGTGAGGCCGAGGATCTCCGCCTGCTGCACGCACATGTCGACGAAGCGCTGGCGCAGCTCGTCGTTGGAGAACCGCTTGATCTTCCAGGCCATCGAGCGGGCGGAGTGGGTGGAGTCGCCGTCGGGCGGGCCGAACATGGCCAGCGACGGGTACCACCAGCGGTCCACCGCGTCCTGGGCCATGGCCTTCTGCTCCGGGGTGCCGTGGGCCAGGGTGTGCAGGATCTCGTAGCCCTGGCGCTGGTGGAACGACTCCTCCTTGCAGACCCGGATCATGGCCCGCGCGTACGGGCCGTACGAGCAGCGGCACAGCGGCACCTGGTTGACGATCGCCGCGCCGTCGACCAGCCAGCCGATCACCCCCACGTCGGCCCAGCTCAGGGTCGGGTAGTTGAAGATCGAGCTGTATTTCTGCCGCCCGTCGAGCAGGAGCTGCACCAGCTCGTCCCGGCTGACGCCGAGGGTCTCGGCGGCGGCGTACAGATAGAGGCCGTGTCCGGCCTCGTCCTGGACCTTGGCCAGCAGGATGGCCTTGCGCTTGAGCGAGGGGGCGCGGCTGATCCAGTTGCCCTCCGGCTGCATCCCGATGATCTCGGAGTGCGCGTGCTGGGCGATCTGCCGGATCAGCGTCTTCCGGTACGCCTCGGGCATCCAGTCGCGGGGCTCGATCTTCTGGTCGGCGTCGATGACG
Source organism: Micromonospora sp. DH13 (assembly GCF_020873825.1). Lineage (NCBI taxonomy): Bacteria > Bacillati > Actinomycetota > Actinomycetes > Micromonosporales > Micromonosporaceae > Micromonospora > Micromonospora sp. DH13. The sequence continues at coordinate 40,513 of NZ_JAHWGR010000007.1, read as the reverse complement.
TCGGCGAAGTATGCCTCCAGGTCGGCGTCCGGGCCGGGGCCGCCGCCGCGCTGCCGGGTCGCCGCCGCGCGCAGCGCCGCCTCCGCCGCCGCCACCTCGCCGAGCAGGCCACCGCCGGGCGCGTCCTCCGGGGCGGAGAAGTCGTTGCCATACATGCCGACAAGTGTTACAGCTCGCGCCAGCCCACACCAGAGGGTGTCACAGGTTTCCGAAAGCACCTTCCGTCACGAGTCGACCCCTTTTCGTATTGCCGCAGGCCAGGGCGCAGGTATGACATGGCTCACTAAGCGGAGATGAATCCCCCCAAGGCTGGCATAACAGGCCACAATCCCGCCTTCATAGCGACTTGACAGGCGTCGGTTCCTGGCGTGTCGGCCATCCGGACGTAGACTTTCCCGGTCACACCGACCGGCTGCGGACGACCGCCGGGCGTATGACGCGGGCCACTTCCCCCGGCCCCCAGCGATCAGGACGAACCAGTTCGGAAAGCAGTCGGTCCCCCGGCCCCTGACATCTGGAGCTCATCCACTCATGCGACCTCGCGTGGCCATGGTGTTCGCCGTCGCGGCGATCCTCCTCGGCAGCGCCATGCTGGTGCCCGCCGCGTACGCCAAGCTCTCCGGCGACGACGACGGCGGATCCGGCGGGAGCGGCATGCAGATCGTGGCGGCCCCCGAGCCGACCGCCCCGCCGCCGCCGACGCTCGCCGCCGCCCCCGTCTCGGTGAACTTCTCCGGCGAGTTCTTCTCCTGGGCCCTGCTGGACCGCGAGAGCGGCAGCATCTCCGGCTCGAAGAACCTGGCGTCGACCAGCTCGACCGAGTCGATGATCAAGGCCTGGATCGTCGCCGACTACCTGCGGCAGCTCGGCGACAAGGAACCCTCGCCCAGGATGAAGCAGATGGCGAGCCTGGCCATCCGGGACAGCAACGACGGCGCCGCGGACGCGGTGTGGGGTGCGGCGGGCGGCTCGTACAGGGTGTATCCGAACGGCCAGCTGAACCCGGTGCTCAAGCGGGCCGTCGACATCTGCGGCCTCACCGACACCAAGCGCGGCAACGTCGCGGGCTACGTGGGCTACTGGAGCTTCACCCGGATGTCCCCCCGCGACGCCGTCCGGCTCGGCGACTGCATCGCCAGCGGCAAGGCGGCCGGGCCGAAGTGGACCACGTGGGTGCTGGACGAGATGAGCAAGGTGCGCGGCAGCGTCAAGGAGCAGCGCACCACGTCCGGCGGCGGCAAGTGGGGCATCGTCGACGGCCTGCCCGCCGAGATCAAGGCCCAGGGGCCGGTCAGCATCAAGAACGGCTGGACGCCGTTGAACTACGACGGCAACTGGCACGTGAACTGTCTTGCGGTCACCGAGAAGTGGAGCCTCGCCGTCATGTTGCGCTACCCGCAGAAGAAGGGGCTGTCGTACGGCGCGAAGGTCTGCGCCAGCGTCGCCACCCAGCTGGTCACCCCGCAGCCCGGCGCCGCCCTGAAGGTACCGCAGCAGCCGATCGGCAAGCTCTGATGGCGGGCAGCCGCCGCCGGGCCGGCGGTGGAGGTGCCGGGCGGGGCGAGACGTCGCCGCTGCGGCTGATCGCGATCGCGGCCGTCCTGATCGGGCTGGTGCTGGTGTCGCTGCGGCTGCTTCCCGGCTCGCCGATGGCGTCGACCGCCGCCGCCCAGTGGGGCGACGCGTCCGCGCCCGTCGACCGCGCCGCCGGAGCGGCCTCGGACCGCAAGTCGCGTCCCACCGCCTCGCCCAGCCCCTCCCCGACGCTGGAGCCGCTGCCGTTCGCGGACAAGCAGATCGACCTCGACATCGAGGGCTGGTACGCCTGGAGCGTCCTGGACACCCGCACCGGCAAGATCATCGGCTCGAAGAACATGGACGAGACCAGCACCACCGCGTCGCTGATCAAGTCCTGGATCGTCGCCGACTACCTGCGGCGCACCGACGAGCAGGGGCAGAAGCCCAGCGACGCCAAGCTCGCCGACGCCACCCGGATCATCCGCGACAGCGACAACACCCGCGCCGAGCAGTTCTACAACACCGTGGGCCGGTCCGCGTCGATCAAGCGGATGATCTCCATCTGCAAGACCACCGACAGCAGCCCCGCCGCCGACGGCGGCTGGAGCCGGACGAACCTCTCGCCCCGGGACACGGCGCGCCTCGGCGCGTGTATCAAGGACGGCCGGGCGGCCGGGCCGGAGTGGACCAAGTGGCTGATCAACGAGATGCGGCTGGTGCGCGGCTCCGGTGACTTCGGCATCCGCAAGGCGTTCCCGGCGGCCGAGCAGAAGAAGATCGCCATCAAGAACGGCTGGATCGACCGGACCCGCGAGCAGGAGATGCACATCAACTGCCTGGCCATCGGCGACAACTGGACGATGGGCGTGATGGTCCGCTACCCGATCAACATGGGCTACGAGTACGGCATGAAGAACTGCCAGAAGATCACCGAGGCGGTGCTGCGCTCCGGCACCTGACGGGTGCCCGTGACCGCCGTCGGGCGGCGGCGGTCACGGCGTACGTCTGGTGGTCGGCCTCAGCCGGCGAAGAACCGGGGGCCGTCCGCCGGCAGCGGCGGGGCCTCGCCGATCTCGGCGGCCCGGCGGGCGAACTCGCGCAGCCCGGCCACCTGCCGCTCGCCGAGCGAGAAGTCCAGCGCCCGGAAGTACGTGGCCAGGGTCGCGGCGTCGAACGACTCCCACCGGGCGGCGGCCTCGGCGACCTGGTCCAGCTCGGCCAGGCACAGGTCGCGGGAGCGCAGGAACGCCTCGTGCACCTCCTTGACCAGGCCGGGGTGGGCGGCGGCGAAGTCCCGGCGCACCGCCCAGACGGCGAAGACCATCGGCAGCCCGGTCCAGTCGCGCCAGGCCTGCCCGAGGTCGGTGACCTCCAGCCCCCGCTGCGGGGCCTCGTACAGCGCCCGCAGCGCCACGTCGCCGATCAGCACCCCGGCGTCCGCCTCCAGCAGCATCTGCGTCAGGTCGGGCGGGCAGCGGAAGTAGTCGGGGTGGACGCCGTACCGCTCGCCGAGCAGCAGCCGGGCGAGCAGCACGCCGGTGCGCGACGTCGAACCGAGGGCCACCCGGCCGCCGCCCAGCTCGGCGAGGGGCTTCGTGGACACCATGTTGACCGAGAGCACCGGGCCGTCGCTGCCGACCGCCAGGTCGGGCAGGAGCAGCAGCTCGTCGGCGTGGCGCAGGTATTCGACGTGCGAGATCGGCCCGATGTCCAGGTCACCGGCGACCAGAGCGGCGCTCAGCCGGTCCGGCGAGTCCTTGTGCAGGTCGACGTCGATCAGCGCGCCGGAACGCATCAGGCCCCAGTAGATCGGCAGGCAGTTCAGGAACTGGATGTGTCCGACCCGGGGACGGGCGATGCGGTCAGCCATGCTGCGACCGTATCCCCGCCGCGGGACACGGTCTCAACGGGCGGGCCCCGGAGTGGCCAATCCCGCACCCGGGGCCCGTGCGCCGGGCCCGGGCGGCCCGAACGGCTCGACCGCCGCCCGGGTGGGGCGGCGGTCGAGCCGGGTGACCGCACCGGCGAGTCGTGCGGGGCGGCGGGCCACCGGCCGCCGTCCGCGCCGGGGGTGGCCCGGCGCGGGCGGGTGGTGCGGGCGGGTCAGCTTCCGACGTAGAGCAGCCGGTTCGGGGAGCCGGCGCCGGGGTTGACGACCACGTTGGGCGTGGCGGCGGCGACGATCGCCGCGTTGACCGTGGCGGGGCTGGCCGTGGGGTTGTTCCGCAGGTAGATCGCGGCGGCGCCGGCGACGTGCGGTGCGGCGAACGAGGTGCCGCTGCCGGTGTAGGTGGCGGTGTCGCTGGTCCGCCAGGCGGCGGTGATGGAGACACCGGGCGCGAAGAGGTCGAGCGCGGTGCCGTAGTTGGACCAGCTCGCCCGGGTGTCGGTCTGGTCGGTCGCGCCGACGGTCAGCGCCTCGGTGACCCGGGCCGGCGAGGTGCCGGTGGCCGGTACGCCGGAGTTGCCGGCCGCGATGCTGTAGGTGACGCCAGCGGCGATCGACCGGCGGACCGCCGCGTCGAGAGTGGTGCTGGCACCGCCGCCGAGGCTCAGGTTGGCCACGGCGGGACGGGTCGCGTTCGCGGTGACCCAGTCGATGCCGGCGATGACGCCGGCCGTGGTGCCCGAGCCGCTGTTGTCGAGCACCCGAACGCCCACGACGGTGGCGTTCTTGGCCACGCCGTACGCGGTGCCGGCGGCGACCGAGGCGACGAAGGTGCCGTGTCCGTTGCCGTCGTCGGCGTTGTTGTCGTTGTCCACCGCGTCGTACCCGCTCACCGCCCGGCCGCCGAAGTCCTGGTGGGTCACCCGGACGCCGGTGTCGACGACGTAGACGCGCACCCCGTTGCTCGGCCCGTAGGTGAAGGACCGGTTGAGCGGCAGGTTGCGCTGGTCGATGCGGTCGAGCCCCCACGAGGGCGGGTTCGTCTGGGTGGCGAGGGCCCGCACCCGCTGGTCCTGCTCCACGTAGGCGACGGCGGGATCGGCGGCCAGCCGGCGGGCCGCCCGCTCGGTGAGGTGGGCCGACCAGCCGTTGACGGTCCGGCCGTAGACCCGGTCGACCCGGCCGTTGCCGTAGCGCGAGGTGATGGCCTCGGCGCGGGCCCGGTCGGGCCGCTGGCCCTCCTTCAGCACCACGAGGTAGCTGCCGTCGACGGCGGTGGGCCGGTCGGCACCGAGGACGGTGCCGGTGGCCGGGGTCGCCGCTGCCGGGTCGACCCCGGCGGTGGCCAGCAGCGCGCCGGCGAGGGCGGCGGTGCCGAGGGTGCCGATCCAACGGCGGGTGACGTACGGGGTGAGCCTCACTGGGCTGCTCCTTCCTGGGCCGGTCGACGGCGTCGACCGGCGGCCTCCCGCGCCAACGGGATGTGTGGGGCGGAGGGCCTTCGTGGTACGTCGGGTTCGACGTGCCCACCACGCTAGGGATCGGACAGCCATCGAAGGTTGCCATCTATTGAGGCGATTGTTGTCAATGGGTTCCTTTCGTAACAGGGACGGAACATCCTCGCGCGCCTCGCCGGTAATAGCATCGCCAGGATGGACAAGTAGGTATGTTTATCCATCGACGCTCGTCTTCCCAGGATCCCCGCAGCGGACGATGATCTCGCTATCGATAGATGCGAGTGCATCTCGTATTGGGGAGGTCATGTTGAGATCAGCCCTAGCGCTGGCCGGCGTCACCATGCTGGTCGGCAGCGGTCTCGTGGTCACCACCACGAGCGCGTCCGCCGCCCCGCCATCCACCCCGGGGCCGGCGCTGGTCGCCGCCGCCGACACCGCCCTGAAGGAGCACTCCCGGGCCGTCAGGTCCTCGGCGAAGGACCGCTACGCGGTGCACAGCAGCAAGCGGGACGCCGAGGGCCGGGGCACGGTCCGCTACACCCGCACGTACGACGGGCTCCGCGTCTACGGCGGGGACGTCGTCATCCGCACCGAGGCCGACGGCGACTACGCGGGTAGTTCCGTCGGCCTGGCCGCCCCGCTGAGCCTCGCCACCGCCCCGAAGGTCAGCGCCGCGAAGGCCCGCAAGGCGGCGATCGCCGAGTTCTCCGGCCGGGTCACCGGCACCGGCGCGGCGGAGCTGTTCGTCGACGCGAGCAGCGGGACCGGACGGCTCGCCTGGGAGACGGTGGTGACCGGCTGGGCCCCGGACGGGCAGACCCCCTCGAAGCTGCACGTCATCAGCGACGCGCTGACCGGCGCCCGGATCGGCTCCTTCGACGAGGTCGAGTCCGTCGTCGGCACCGGCAACAGCATCTACGCCGGCCCGGTCCCGATCGACACCACCCTGTCCGGCTCGACGTACAACATGATCGACCCGACCCGGGGCAACGGGCGCACCTGCGACATGAACAACGGCACCTCGACCTGCACGACCTTCACCGACGCCGACAACGTGTGGGGCACCGGCGCCGCCTCGAACCGGCAGTCCGCCGCGGTCGACGCGCACTTCGGCGCGGCCACGACCTTCGACTACTTCACCGAGGTGCACGGCCGCAACGGCATCTTCGGCAACGGCACCGGCGTGCCGAGCCGGGTGCACTACGGCAACGCGTACGTCAACGCCTTCTGGGACGGCGCGCAGATGACCTACGGCGACGGCGCGGGCAACGCCCGGCCGCTGGTCGCCCTCGACGTCGCCGGCCACGAGATGTCCCACGGCGTCACCGAGAACGTGGTCCCCGGTGGCCTGACCTACTCCGGTGAGTCCGGCGGCCTGAACGAGGCCACCAGCGACATCTTCGGCAACATGGTGGAGTTCTACGCGAACACCCCGGTCGACCCCGGCGACTACCAGGTCGGCGAGAAGATCAACATCAACGGCAACGGCACCCCGCTGCGCTACATGTACGACCCGACGCTGGACGGCAAGTCGCACGGCTGCTGGTCGAGCAGCACCAACGGCCTCGACGTGCACTACTCCTCGGGCGTGGCCAACCACTTCTTCTTCAACCTGGCCGAGGGCTCCGGGGCGACCTCGTACGGCACCTCGCCGCTGTGCGGGTCGGCCGCGCCGGTGACCGGAATCGGCCGGGAGAAGGCGGAGAAGATCTGGTTCCGGGCGCTCGACGCGTACTTCGTGTCGAACACCCGCTACGTGAACACCGCGCAGCCGACCAACACCGCGCGGCTGCACACCCTGTCGGCCGCCACCGACCTGTACGGCCTCTGCAGCACCGAGTACAAGGCGGTGATGGCGGCCTGGACGTCGGTGAACGTCACCGGCACCGAGTCGTGCGCGGCCAACGACTTCACCGTCTCGGCCACCCCGGCGGCGCTGACCCTGGACCCGGGCACCTCGGGCACCGCCACGGTCGGCACCACGGTCATCCGGGGGACCGCCGAGGAGGTCACCTTCACGACCGGCCCGCTGCCGGCCGGGGTGAGCGTGTCGTTCGCGCCGTCGTCGGTCACCGCCGGCGGGTCGACCACGGTCACGGTCAGCGCCGCCGCCACCGCCGGCAGCGGCACGGTGGCGATCACGCTGGTGGGCACCTCCCCCTCGGTGGCCCGGACGACCACGCTGAGCCTGACGGTGAACGGGCTGCCGGGCTGCTCCGGCAGCAACGGCACCGACGTCGCGATCGCCGACAACTCGACGGTGGAGAGCACCATCGTGATCAGCGGCTGCGCGGCGACCCCGTCGACCACGAGCAAGGTCGAGGTGCACATCGTGCACACCTACATCGGTGACCTCGTGGTCAGCCTCGTCGCGCCGGACGGCAGCGTGTACACGCTGCAGAGCCGCTCCGGTGGCAGCACCGACAACATCGACCAGACGTACACCGTGAACCTCTCCTCGGAGGTGGCGAACGGGAGCTGGCGGCTGCGGGTCCAGGACGCGGCGAGCCTCGACACCGGTTACCTCAACAGTTGGAGCCTGAACCTCTGACCTCGGCACGGCGAGCGGGCCATCCGGGTCTCCGGGTGGCCCGCTTCGTGTGCCGACCCCGATGAGCGGCACAAGCAAGCCGGTCGTGGGTGCCCCACCGCCGGCCACTACCCTGAGGCGGTGCGATACCAAGAGGTCGAGACGGCCATCCAGCAACTGATCGACGCCGCTGGCGAGGACGACCTGCACGCCTTCGGATTGGCGACCATCACCCGCCTGACCACCGCCGACCTGGTGGACGAGGCCGACGAGGACGACCTCGACGAGGACGCCCAGGCGGCGCTGGCCACCGCTCTGGAGACCGTCGCCACGGCCGACGCGAGCGAACTGCGGGCCCTGCTGGACCGCATCGACGAGGGCACCCTCGCCGACGGCGACATGGACCCCGGCCTGCTGATCGTCCTCACCGCGCTCGAACACTGGACCACCTACCTGGAGGAGCACCGGCGCGGCGAGCTGTACGAGCTCGCCATCCGCTCCCTGGAGGAGGTCGACTACCGGGTCTCGGCCGCGCTCGACGACTTCCTGGCCGAGCCGGAGATGGCCGCCGAGTACGCGCGGATCCGGCAGTTGCTCACGGCGTAGACCCCGCCGCGCGGGCCGCCCCGCGCCGCTGCCCCGGTCCGTTCGCGGACCGTTCGGCGCGGGCCGCCCGGACGACGGGGACGGCGAACGCGGCCACCGCGAGCAGCCCCACCGTGCCGCACGCCGCCACCAGCGGCCGGGGGTCGGCCAGGTCGAGCAGCAGGCCGCCGGCCGCGAGACCGACCATGCCCGCGCCCTGCACGGCCGCGCCGAAGACGGCGTACGCGCGGCCCCGCGCCGCCTCGGGCACCCGGCGGGCGAGCAGCACGTTGCAGACGACGTTGTTGCCGCCGTTGAGCAGGCCGCCGAGCAGCCAGATCGGCACCAGCAACCAGGCGGACGGCACGGCGGCGGAGACCAGGACCGCGAGGCAGCACCCGCCGAGCAGGAGCAGCCCCACGCCGAGCAGCCGACCGTCGTCGGTGAGCCGGCGGGTCAGCGGGGCGAGCGCCCACGCCCCGGCCACGATGCCCAGCGGCCAGGCCCCGGTGACCAGCCCGTAGACGGTGGTGGAACTGCCCAACGTCTCGCGGATGAAGAACACCTCGATCACGTTGATCGCCCCGACCGCGCCGACCACCCCGGCGAGCGAGGCCACCATCGCGAACAGCAGCCGGTCCGGGCGCAGCCGCCAAGTCCGGGCCGGGCCGTCGGGAGTCGGCGTCGAGTGGGCGTCGTCGGCCGGGCGGGGTCTGGCGGGCGGGCGGGCGCCGCCCCGGCGGGTGCGGATCAGCAGGCCGGCGGCCACCAGGGCGAGGTAGCTGGCGGCGTCCAACAGCAGCGGCACGCGGGTGCCGAACTGCCCCACCAGCAGCCCGGCCAGCGCCGGGCCGGCCAGCGCGCCGAGGGTGCCGGCCGTCTGGTTGAGCGCGCTGGCCCGGGGCAGGTCCCCGGGCGTGACCATCGCCGGGACGAGGGCGGCGAGCACCGGCTGGGTGACCGCGAGGCCGGCGGCCAGCAGCGCCACCAGGCCGATCGCCAGGGCCGGGTGTCCGGCGTACGCGAGGGCGAGGCAGATCGCCGCCTGCACGATGCCGGCCGCGACGAGCAGGGTGCGGGAGTCCACCCGGTCGGCGAGCCGGCCGGTCAACGGGGCGAGCGCGACGAGCGGCAGGCTGGCGGCGATCAGCAGCCCCGCCACGGCCGGGCCGCCGGCCCCGGCGGACTGGAGGGCGAGGGTGAGGGTGCTCGCGGCCAGGAAGTCACCGCAGCTGGAGATGCCCCGGGCGGCGGTGGCGAGCCAGACGTCGGGCCAACGCGACCGACCAGGTGTGAAGGACATACTTCGAAAGTAATCCTTCACACCTCGGCCGGGCAATCCCCCGTCGCCACCGGTTCAGTCCACGGGCACCGACCGGTACTGGACGGCCACGGGACGTGCCCCGTCCGGCGGGTCGGTCCGCACCCGACGCCGATAGGGCGCCATCAGGTCCTGGACCGCCTCGTTGAGCGCCAGCAGCTCCTCGGCGGTGAGCAGGAGCACGCTGTCGCTGAACCACCCGGCCCGGTACCACTCCGGCGGTTCCTCGGGCCCCCGGCGGAACCAGTCCCGGGTACGCTGCGCGTCCCGGGCGAGGTGCGCCTCCACGAGGGCCAGCTCGGCCGCCCGCGCCTCGGAACCGGCCGTCTGCCCCGCCTCCACGTTGTACGACGGACTGAACGCCCGCCACACCCGCTCCCGGGCGTCCCCCCGGCTCGGGGCCTGCTCGACCAGCCCGAACTTCGCCAGCGCGCGCAGGTGGTAACTGGTCGCGCTCGGCGACAGGCCGGCGATCTCCGCGCACTCGGTGGCGGTGGCCCCGGACTCGATCGAGGCGAGATGTTCCATGATCGCGAGCCGCGCCGGGTGGGCCAGGGCCCGCATCACCTGCGGATCGCTGATCGTCACCCGCTGCCGCTCGGGCGGTGCCTCGCTCATGCCCCCATGATCCCGCCCGCCACCCGCGCCTGCCATCGACCCCGCCGCTACGCTCGGCGGCGGCACCTCGACGGCGGCGCAGAGCGCGACCGCCGACCCGGTGCCGAGCGAGGCCCCCACGATGGACACCGCAACTCCCGACGAAGCCACCGCACCAGGCGACCCGGTCGCCTCCGACGATCCGGCCGCGCCCCGGAGCGCCGTCGAGATCGCCGAGCTGGTCAACGCCGGCCGGCTCCGCCCCGTCAACGTCGTCGAGGCGACCCTGGCCCGCATCGGCACCGCCGACGCCACGCTGCGGGCCTTCCGCGAAACCTGGCCGGAGCAGGCCCGGCACGCCGCCCGCGAACTGGAACGCGCCCTCGCCGCCGGACCGCTGCCGCTGGCCGGCGTGCCGCTGGGCGTCAAGGCCACCGAGGGCGTCGACTCGCTCCAGACCCGCCGGCTCGTCGCCGCCGGCTGCATTCCGGTCGGGGCCACCGCCGTCCCCCGGGGCACGCCCTGGCAGACGTGGGGCCACACCGACCGGGGCCCCACCGCCAACCCCTGGCGCACCGACCGTACGCCCGGCGGGTCGTCGGCCGGGTCGGCAGCCGCCGTCGCCGCCGGGCTCGTGCCCCTGGCCACCGGCAACGACGGGGCCGGTTCGGTGCGCATCCCCGCCGCCTGGTGCGGGGTCGTCGGGATCAAGCTCACCAACGGGCGGCTGCCCGCCATCGACGCCGCCGGGCTCAACGCGCCGGGACCGCTCGCCCGTACGGTCGCCGACGCCGCCGCGTACCTCGACGCTCTTCTCGGCACCCGGCTCGCCGGGCATCTCGGCCCGGCGGGTGGCGGGCCGCTGCGGGCGGTCTGGTCGGCCACGCTCGGCCACGCCGAGGTCGACCCCGACGTCGCGGGGCCCGCCCGCGCCGCCGCCGACCGGCTCGCCGACGCGGGTCTCCTCCGGTTGGTCGCGCACGACCTGACGCTCGCCGATCCCGCGCCCGCGTGGCGGGCCCTGCGAGCGCCCGGCGACCGGGCCGCCGCCGCGGACCTGCGGGCCGGCAACGACGCGCGCCTGGCGCGGCTCTTCGACCTTGCCGACCTGCTGCTCACCCCCACCACCCCCGGCGCAGCGCACGGCCACGCCGGGCCGGGCGACCGGATGAGCGTGGCGCTGACCTGGGCGTTCAACCTCAGCGGGCACCCCGCCGCAAGCGTCCCGGCCGGGTTCGCCCCCGACGGCACCCCGGTCGGCCTCCAGATCGTCGCCCGCCACCGCCACGAACACCTGCTCGTCCGCACGGCCGCCGCCCTGCAGTCCCTCCACCCCTGGCCCCTCCACCCCCACCGCCCAGCCCGGTGATCAAGAGGTTTGCGTCATCGGCGAGATCGACTCTGACGCTTTTCTCTTGATCACCGGGCTCGGGGCGGGGGTGGGGTGGGTGGGGAGTAGACTGTTTGGCCCCGCCGACGGCCGAGGTGTCCAGCACCGCAGCGGACGTCCCCGCGCCGGCCATCGTTGCCGGAAACGCGAGCGGCAGTGTTGTCCCCCGCGCCGAGGAGTAGGTCGGATGACCCCGCACGCCCCCATGTCCCTGGACACCGAACTGGCCGCCGAACGGGCCCACCTGGACGCGTCCCGCGCCGCGCTGACCCGCATGCGCCAACGCACCGAGGCCCTCTTCGCCACCGGCCACAACGTCGCCGGCGACGCGTACACGGCGGAGACCCTGGGGCGCACCCTGTCCCGCCGCGTCGCCGAGCTGGCCGACCAGCCCGACACCCCGCTGTTCTTCGGCCGGCTCACGTTCGGCGACGAGGAGCACCACATCGGCCGCCGGCACGTCACCGACGATCTCGGCGAGCCCATGGTGCTCGACTGGCGGGCCCCGGTCTCCCGGTCGTTCTACCGGGCCAGCGCCCGCGACCCGCAGGGCGTGACCGTGCGCCGCCGGTTCGGCTTCAGCGCGGGCGCGCTGACCAGCTTCGAGGACGAGCACCTGGACCGGGGCGAGGAGCTGGGCACCGCCAGCCGCATCCTCACCGCCGAGATCGAGCGCCCCCGCGTCGGCCCGATGCGCGACATCGTCGCCACCATCCAGCCGGAGCAGGACGAGCTGGTCCGCGCCGACCTGGCCGCCTCGATCTGCGTACAGGGCGCGCCCGGCACCGGGAAGACCGCCGTCGGGCTGCACCGGGCGGCGTACCTGCTCTATCTGCACCGGGAGCGGCTGCGCCGGTCCGGGGTGCTGATCGTGGGGCCGAACCGGGCGTTCCTGTCGTACATCGCGGCGGTGCTGCCGGCGCTCGGCGAGGTCGAGGTCGAGCAGGCGACCGTGGAGGACCTGATAACCCGGGTGCCGGTGCGGGCGGTGGAGGACCCGGCCGTGGCGGCGCTCAAGCACGACGCGCGGATGGCCGAGGTGCTGCGGCGGGCCGTCGAGGCCCGGATCGCCGCCCCCACCGAGCCGATCATGGTCTCCGACGGGTCGTTCCGCTGGCGGATCGGCCTCGACCCGCTGCACCGCGTCGTCGAGGAGACCCGCCGGGAGGGGCTGCCGTACGCCACCGGCCGGGAGCGGGTGCGGGCCCGAGTGGTGGGCCTGCTGCAACGCCAGGCCGAGGCCCGCCGCGCCGAGTCGCCCGGCGACGCCTGGCTGCGCCGGATGGGCAGGATCCGCCCGGTCGCCGACTTCCTCGACGCGGCCTGGCCGGCGCTCACCCCGGAGGGGCTGGTGCACGGGCTGCTCGCCGACCCGGCGGCGCTCGCGGCAGCCGCCGACGGCATCCTCACCGAGGCCGAGCAGGCGCTGCTGACCTGGGCGAAGCCGCCGCGCACCCCGAAGGCGACGAAGTGGACGGCCGCCGACGCGGTGCTCGTCGACGAGGCCGCCGGGCTGCTGGAGCGCCCCGCCGGCTTCGGGCACGTGGTGGTCGACGAGGCGCAGGACCTCTCCCCGATGCAGTGCCGGGCCATCGCCCGCCGCAGCGAGCACGGGTCGATCACGCTGCTCGGCGACCTCGCGCAGGGCACCGCCCCGTGGGCCGCCCGCGACTGGCGGGAGTCCCTGGCCCACCTGGGCAAGCCGGACGCGACGGTGGTGCCGCTGAGCGTCGGCTTCCGGGTGCCCGCCGCCGTGGTCGCGTTCGCCAACCGGCTGCTGCCGGCGCTCGCGGTGGACGTACCCCCGGCCGAGTCGCTGCGCCGCGACGGCGCGCTGGACGTGCGTACCGTGGATGACCTGGTGGTGGCGACGGTGGACGAGGTGCGGGCGGCGCTGGCCCACGACGGCTCGGTCGGGGTGATCGCCGCCGACGACGCGGTCGGCGGGCTGCGGGCGGCGCTGGCCGACGCCGGGATCGACACCGCGACCGCCGACGACGTGGCGGCCCCGGCGCGGGTCACGGTGGTCCCGGCGACGCTGGTCAAGGGCCTGGAGTACGACCACGTGGTGACCGTGGAGCCGGCGGCGATCGTGGCGGCCGAGCCGCGCGGGCTGCACCGGCTGTACGTGGTGCTGACCCGGGCGGTGTCCCGCCTGACGGTGCTGCACACCGCCCCGCTCCCCGCCCCGCTGTAAGGAAGGGCCCCCTGTTAACGCATACGGTCGAGAAGGGTCCCCTTCTTACCGGCCGGTTCACCATCGGCGGGAGTTGTGGCGATCGGTGATGATGGGTGCATCTCGTCCACTTGGGAGGCAGCATGCACCTGTCGCGCCGCGATCTCCTGCTCGCCGGGGCCGGCACCTCGCTGGCGGCCACGCCCCTGCTGGCCGCCGCCCCGGCGACGGCCGCGCCCGCCGGGACCACCACGCCCGGCGGGTCGGCCGCAGCCGACGGATCGGGTCCGGCCACCGGGCCGCGAGCGACGGCGGGGCGGCTGCCGGCGGACGCGCTCGACGCCGGGCTCGGCGCGATCACCGACGCCGGCATGGTGGGGGTGTTCGCCGAGGCCCGCGACGGCCGGGACCGGTGGCGCGGCGCGAGCGGCATCGCCGATCTCGACACCGGGCGACCGATGCGGCCCGGCCTCCAGCACCGGGTCGGCAGCATCACGAAGACGTTCGTGGCCGCCACGCTGCTGCGCCTGGCCGGCGAGGGCCGGGTGGCGCTGGACGCCCCGCTCGGCCGCTACCTCCCGGAGTACGCCGTGCCCGGGGTCACCGTCGAGATGCTGCTCAATCACACCAGCGGCATCGGCGACTACGACACCGTGCTGTTCACCAGCGGATACGACGTCGAGCGGCTCCGGTTCACCACGTTCACCCCGGACCAGCTCGTCCGGATCGGGCTCGGCGAGCCCCGCACCGGGGCGCCGGGGGCGGGGTTCGCGTACTCGAACACCAACTACATCCTGGCCGGCCTAGTCGTCGAGCGGGTGACCGGCCGCGGCGCGGCCGACGAGGTGCACCGGCGGGTCATCCGGCCGCTGGGGCTGCACCAGACGTACTTCCCGGGGCGGCGGACCCGGATCGCCGGGCCGCACAGCGAGGCGTACCTGCCCTGGTACGACGGCCAGCTCCGCGACTTCAGCGTGGCGAACATGTCGTGGGCGTGGACGGCCGGCGCGCTGGTCTCCACGGCGGCCGACCTCAACCGGTTCTTCCGCGCGCTGCTCGGGGGCCGGCTGCTGCGCCCGGCCGAGCTGGCCCGGATGCGGACCACCGTGCCGCTGGACCCGGCGCAGCCGGAGGCCGGCGGGTACGGCCTCGGCCTGCTGTGGCTGGCGCTGCCCGGCGGCCGGTTCTGGGGGCACGACGGGGCGGTCTTCGGGCACGCCACGATCTCGCTGCACGCCCCCGACGGCTCCCGCCAGGTGACGCTCGGCACGAACGTCACCCATTACCAGGTGCCGGGCCAGCCCGACCCGATCGGAGCCGCCACCGGCGCGTTCCTGGTCACCGCCCTGTCCGGTGCGGTCACCGCGCGGTCGGCGGGCGCGACCCGGACGCCGACCCCGGCGACCCCGCTGCCGGCCCCGCTGCCGGCGACCCCGGCGCCGGGGAGCCCGGCGTTGACCCGGCCCCTGCCCCGCTGACCTCCGCGCCGGCCCGGCACGGTCACTCCGGCGGTCACCATACGGCCGATGGACCCTGCCCCCCGGTGGCGCGAGGGGAGTACACCGAAGGGGACGGCCGACCGTGTCCGCCGGCCCGACCAAAGGAGCACCGATGATCCTCGCCCGCGCCGACCAGGCCACCCGCCGGTACGGCGACGTGCTCGCCCTCGACCGGGTCGACCTCGACGTGCGCGCGGGTGAGCTGGTCGGCCTGCTCGGGCCGAACGGCGCCGGCAAGAGCACCCTGCTCAACCTGCTCGTCGGGCTGCGCCGGCCCACCGCCGGGCGGGTCGAGCTGTTCGGCGGCGACCCGCGCGACCCCGCCCACCGCCTGCAGGTCGGGGTGACCCCGCAGGAGACCGGGCTGCCGGCCACCCTGCGGGTCGGCGAGGTGGTCGACTTCGTCGCCGCGCACTACCCGGACCCGGTCCCCCGGGGCGAGCTGCTCGACCGGTTCGGCCTCACCGATCAGGTACGCCGGCAGACCGGCGGGCTCTCCGGCGGCCAGCGGCGGCGGCTGGCCGTGGCGCTCGCCTTCGTCGGCCGGCCCCGGCTGGTGCTCCTCGACGAGCCGACCACCGGGCTCGACGTCGAGGCCCGGCACACCCTGTGGGAGGCGATCCGCGGCTTCCACGCCGACGGCGGCACCGTGCTGCTGAGCAGCCACTACCTGGAGGAGGTGGAGGCGCTCGCGCACCGGGTGGTGGTGATCGGGCAGGGCCGGGTGCTGGCCGACGACACCACGGCGGCGATCCGCTCGGTGGTCGGCGTACGCCGGGTCAGCCTGGTCGCGGGCGACCTGCCGGACCTGCCGGGCGTGGTCCGCGTCGAGCAGGTCGACGACCGCACCCACCTGCTCACCACCGACGCCGACCGGCTGGTCCGGGAGCTGGTGGCCAGCGGGGTGTCCTTCCGCGACCTGGAGGTGCGCCCCACCTCGCTGGAGGAGGCGTTCCTGGCCATCACCGCCCCGGGCGGGCAGGACACCGTCACTGTCCCGGGCCAGCAGGCCACCGCCGCGTGAGGAGACCGATCCCCGTGAGACTCGCCCTCGTGCACGCCCGCTACCAGCTGTTGCAGACGCTCCGCATCCCGGTGGCGGTCTTCGGCAGCGCCTTCTTCCCGGCCGTGGCGATGCTCTTCTTCGTGGTCCCGTTCGCCGGGGACGACCCGACGGGCGCCACCTACGCCACCGCCGCGATGGTCACGTTCGCGGTGATGAGCGCCAACATCTTCCAGTACGGCGTGGGCGTCGCCGAGGACCGCGACCAGCCCTGGAACCCGTACACCCGGACCCTGCCGGCCGGGGCGGCGCCGGCCTTCGCCGGACGGGTGCTCGCGGGCCTGGCGCTGACCTTCCTCTCCCTGCTCCCGGTGGTGGTGATCGCGGCGCTGTTCACCGACGCCCGGATCAGCCCCGGGGCGTTCGTCCTGGCCGTCGTCGTGGTCGGGCTGATCTCCGTGCCGTTCACGCTGATGGGCCTCGCCATCGGGTACGCGCTGCCGAGCAAGGCGGCGATCGTGGTGGCCCAGATCGTCTTCTTCCCGCTGGCGTTCGGGGGCGGCCTGCTCTCCGCGCCGGATGCCGCGCCCGCTTTCGTCAGGGCGATCGCGCCGTACCTGCCGACGCGGGGCGCGGTCGAGCTGATGTGGGCGGCGGTCGGCGACTGGCGTCCCGCGCCGGTGTCGGTGGTGATGCTCGGCGTCTGGGTGGTGGCGCTGGCGGCGCTCGCCGGTTGGGCGTACCGGCGCGACGAGGGCCGTCGCTTCCGCTGACGACCCGCGCCGTGGGGCGCTGTTCGGGTCGGCGATCGGCCGTGGGGCGCGGGCCGGGGCCGGCGAGCGCCGCCCGGCTGGGGTTATTCGTCCCGTTTGAGCCCGTTCCATCGGGTTGCGGTGCCAGGATGCGGGCAGGGCGTCCCGCCGGGGCGCCACCTGTGGAGAGGGGTCAGCGTGAGCAGCGTCCCGCCGGGCACGCCGTGCTGGGCCGACCTGGCCACCCCGGGCCTGGCGGACGCCCGGCGCTTCTACCCGGAACTGTTCGGCTGGACCACCCGGATCGCCCCGCAGCCGGAGGCCGCCGGCTACACCACGTTCCTGCTCGACGGGCGCGCCGTGGCCGGGGCCGGTCCGCCCGCCGCGCCGGACCAGGTGCCGATCTGGTCGACGTACGTGGCGACCGACCACGCGGACCTGGTCACGACCCGCGTCGAGGCGGCCGGCGGGCAGGTGCTGGTCGCCCCGTTCGACGTGTTCGACCAGGGCCGGATGGCGGTCTTCGCCGACCCGGCCGGCGCGGTGTTCAGCGTCTGGCAGCCGATGGCCCACCCCGGGGCGGAACTCTTCGACACCCCCGGGGCGATGAGCTGGAACGAGCTGGTCACCCCCGACCCGGAGGGCGCGAAGGTCTTCTACGAGCTGGTCTTCGGCTGGCACCCGGAGGAACAGCCGGCGGGGCCGGTCCCGCCGGAGGTCGGCGACTCCCCCTACACCGGCTGGCGGTGCGGCGAACGGATCGTCGGCGGGATGATGCCGCCGCTGGCCGACGACTTCCCGGCCGACCTGCCGGCGTACTGGACCGTGTACTTCGCCGTGGCCGACGCCGACGCCACCGCCGCGCGGGCCGCCGAGCTGGGCGGTTCCGTCCTGGTGCCGCCCCACGACACCCCGCAGGGCCGCCTCGCCGCGCTGCGCGACCCCGAGGGCGCGTTGTTCTCGGTCATCGCCCGCCCCGCGCGCGGCTGACGGCCAGCGGCTTGTTTGCAGGGGCCCCTTCCTATACAGAAAGCGTTAACAGGGGGCCCTTCCTTGCGACTCAGCGGGGGCGGACCGGGACCACCAGCGGGCCGTGCTCGCCGGGCAGGACGCGGACGGAGGCGCGGTAGTGCGTCGCCAGCAGGTCCTCGGTGAGCACGTCGCGCGGCGGGCCGGCGGCGGCCACCCGGCCCGCCGCGAGCAGGACCATCCGGTCGGCGTACTCGCCGGCCAGGGAGAGGTCGTGCATGGTGGCGAGGACGGTGAGGCCGTGCTCGCGGCGGAGCTGGTCGACCAGTTCGAGCACCTCCTGCTGATGGCCGATGTCGAGGGCGCTGGTCGGCTCGTCGAGCAGCAGCAGGGTCGCCCCCTGCGCCAGCGCCCGGGCCAGGAAGACCCGCTGCCGCTCGCCGCCGGAGAGGGTGGCCAGCTCGCGGCGGCCGAAGCCGGCGAGGTCGAGGCGGTCCAGCACGTCCCGCACGGCGGCCAGGTCGGCGGCGGACTCCCGGCCCAACGGCGGGACGTACGGGCTGCGGCCGAGGAGCACGTAGTCGAAGACGGTCATGCCGGCCGGGACGACCGGGGACTGCGCGACGGTGGCCACCACCCGGGCCCGCTCGCGGCGGCGCAGCGCCTCGCTCGGCGTACCGAAGATGCGGATCGCGCCCGGCGCGGGCAGCAGGCCGCCGAGCGCGCGCAGCAGGGTCGACTTGCCGGCGCCGTTCGGGCCGATCACGGTGACCCACTCGCCCCGCTCGACGGTCAGGTCGACGCCGGCCAGGATCGGCGCGCCGTCCAGGCTGACCCGCAGGCCACACACCTCGACCGCGGGCGCGGCACCCGGCGACGGGTCGTCGGCCGACGGGGCGCTCACGTGAGCACCCGGCGGGCGGTGCGCAGCACCAGGACGAAGAACGGGCCGCCCAGCAGCGCGGTGACCACGCCGATGGGCACCTCGGCGGGGGCGGCGGCGGTCCGGGCGACCACGTCGGTCAGCGCCAGGAACGCCCCGCCGAACAGCAGGGACAGCGGCAGGATCACCCGGTAGCTGGAGCCGGCGAGCAGCCGCACGGTGTGCGGGACGATGATCCCGACGAAGCCGATCAGCCCGGACGCGGAGACGGCGGCGGCGGTGCCGAGCGACGCGGCCGCGATCAGCAGGTAGCGGGAGCGCTGCGGGTGCAGGCCGAGGCTGCTGGCCTCGTCGTCGCCGACGGAGAGGACGTCCAACTCGCGCCGGTGCAGCAGCACCACGACGGTGGTGAGCAGGAAGTACGGCAGGACGAGCCGGACGTCGTGCCAGCCGGCGGTGGCCAGCCGGCCGAGCAGCCACGAGTAGACCTGCTGGATGCTGTCGGAGTTGCGCTGGAGCAGGTACGTCTGCCCGGCGGAGAGGAACGCGGACACGGCCACCCCGGCCAGGATCAGCGTGGCCGTGGAGCGCCCCCGCCCGCCGGCCACCCCGAGCAGGTACGTCATGGCGACCGCGCCGAGCGAGCCGACGAACGCGGCGAGGGGGATGGTGAGCGGAAGCCCGGTCAGCGCGCCGCCCGCCCCGGCCCCGAGGGAGATCACGGCGGTGACGGCGAGCCCGGCCCCGGCCGCCACCCCGAGCAGGTACGGGTCGGCCAGCGGGTTGCGGAACACGCCCTGGTAGCAGCCGCCGGCCAGGGCGAGCAGGCCGCCGACGAGCAGCCCGAGCACGACCCGGGGCAGCCGCAGCTCGGTGACGATGGCGATCTCGCGTTCGCTCAGCCCGCTGTCGAGGCGTACGCCGGGCAGCAGGTTGAGCAGTTCGGCGGCGACGCTGCCGGGGGGCAGGCTGACCGGGCCGAGGGAGACTCCGGCGACGAGCGCGAGGAGCACGGCGGCGACCCCCGCGGCGAGCCAGCCGGGCCGCAGCCCGGCCGGCCGCTGCGCGAAGGAGGGGCCCCTTGTTAACGCTTTCTGCATAGCAGGGGCCCCTTCTTAACGCCCCGCACCGCGCGCAGCACGCCCCGCACGCCCCGCACCGCGCGCAACACGCCCCGCACCGCGCGCAACACGCCCCGCACCGCGCGCAACACGCCCTGCGGCGAGGGTCACGCCGGCACCTTGGCGACGGCGTCGACGACGGCCCGGAGCAGGTCGACGACCCGCGGGCCCCAGCGGGAGGCGATGTCGTCGTCGAGCGCGACGACCTGGTTGTTCTTGACGGCGGTGACGCCGGCCCAGCCGCTGCGCGCCTTGACCGTCTCCGGGCTCTGCTTGCAGCACTTGGTGTCGGCCAGGAAGACGAAGTCGGGGTTCGCCTTGACGATGATCTCCTGGGAGAGCTGCGGGTATCCGCCGTTCTTGCCGTCGGCGTCGGAGGCGTCGGCGATGTTCTCCAGCCCGGCGAGGGCGTAGATCGAGCCGATGAAGGTCTTGCTGGTCGCGCTGTACAGCTCCGGGCCCAGCTCGTGGTAGTAGGTCAGCTTCGCCGACCGCTGCGGCAGGTCCTTGGTGAGCTTGGCGATGTCGTCCCTCATCCGGTTGTTGACGCTGGCGGCCTCGTTGGGGTGGCCGGTCAACGTGCCGAGCTCGATGATCTGCCGGTAGGTGTCCTCCAGGGTGGTCGCCGCCGGGGTGAGCAGCACCGGGATCTTCAGCGTGGTGAGCTGATCGACGATCTTGTTGGTGTCGTTGGAGAGCACCACCAGGTCGGGGCTCTTGCCGGCGATGGCCTCGGCGTTGGGCTGGAAACCGGACAGGTCGCTCTTCGGCGCGTCCGGCGGGTAGTTGGACTGGTCGTCGACGGCGGTGACCTGCTTGCCGGCGCCGATGGCGAAGAGCATCTCGGTCGCGGTCGGCGAGAGCGAGACGATCTTCTCGGGTCGCTTGTCGAGCGTGAGCTTGCCGACGGTGACCGGGAAGGCGGCGGCGGCCGAGGTGCCACCGGGGGTGGGGGCTTCGTCGGGGCTCTTCTCGGCGCACGCGCCGAGCGCGAGCGCGGCCACCGCGAGGGTCGCGGCGAAGAGCCGGGGGGTACGTCGGAACACTGGTCCTCCTGTCGGTCGAGGAGCGTGGTGCTTCGCCGACAGGAGCCTGATGGGGTGCCCGTCCGCGAGGCGCCCTTCCTCGAGAGCGCGTGTCGCGACCGTGCCGCAGGCGACCTGGCTCGCCCCACACACGTCGGCGTCGGCCGGCCGGCCGACGCCTGGGTCGACGGCGGCCGGAGGACCGGACGCCGCGGGTGGGGCATCACAGTTGCGGGACAGCGCCGGATTCGCACCGGCTTCGCTGCGGTTTGGTCGGTGCCACCGTAGCGCACGCCCCGGTGACACCTCGTTGATCTAGGGACTATGACCCGGCGTGACGACACCGACACGGGTGCGGGGCCCCGGACGGGGCCCCGCACCACGGGCGGGTCAGGCGCAGTACTGGGCCTGCTTGCCGATCACCCGGTAGGGGCAGTCGGCGTACTCGGAGAGCAGCAGGACCGCCTCCTTGTTGCGCGAGGTCTGGGCCGGGATGACCTCGTCGGGCGGGTAGAAGCCGCCGCCGGCGCCGGACGAGCCGGGGTACATCTCGAAGGTGTACGCCCAGATGCCGTGCGTCGCCCACATCCAGTCGAGGCTGTCGCCGTCGGTGATGTAGAGGTCGCTGGACTGCTCGGGGGTGTAGCCGTTGGTGGCCGCCATCTGCTGGCCGAGCGTGGCGAAGGTGTTGTACTGGTCCGCCGTCATGCCGGTGGTGGTGTTCGCCGTCGTGTAGCCGAAGGGCCAGAGCACGAGCTGCGAGTACGTGTGCCAGTCGATGTTGGCCTTGATCTGCTGGACGCCGCCGACGACCCGGCTGTTGACGAAGTCACGCAGCGCCTTCGTCTCGGGGGCGGAGAAGGCGGACGGTCCCCGGTAGGTCGACGACGACGGCAGCCCGGAGGACCCGCCGCAGCAGCCCCAGTTGTAGCCCCAGTTGCGGTTCAGGTCGGTGCCGACCGCCGACGCGCCGCTGTTGGGCTGGCGGTTCTTGCGCCAGGACCGGTAGGAGCCGGTGGCGATGTCGTACTCGCTGCCGTCGGGGTTGACGGTGGGGACGATCCAGATCTCCCGGGTGTTGACGATGTTGGTGATCCGGGAGTCGCTGCCGTAGCTGTCGGTGAACAGGTTGAGCAGGTAGATCGCCATCTCGACGGTCAGGTGCTCGCGGGCGTGCTGCTGCGAGTTGAACAGGATCTCCGGCTCGGCCTCGTCGGTGGCCACGTTGTCGGAGATCTTGACGGCCATCAGGTCGCGGCCCTCGTACGACTTGCCGATGCTGATCTTGCGGGCGAGGGTCGGGTGGTCGGCGACCACCTTGTTCACCACGGCGGTCAGCTCGGCGTAGTCGTGGTAGTTGGAGTCGGCCGACGGGAAGCCGGTGGTGCCGACGCCGTCTGCGTGGACGGGGGCCTGCTTCTCCACCTGGTAGCCGAGCCGCCTGATCGCCGCCGCCTCGGCGTCGGTCGCCGTGACGTGCAGGATGCCGTGCTCGGCGGCGTCGACAGCGGCGCCGGTGCGGGCGATGGCGGTGCGGGCGGCCAGGGTGCGTACGCCGAGCACGTCGTATTCGGCGGCGGCCGGCTCGGCGGCGGGCTCCGGGGCGGGGCGCGCGGAGACCGGCCCGGTGGCGACGGTGAGGCCCAGGCCGGCGGCGGTGGCGAGCACCAGTGCGCGACGCAGGCGGGTCGGGGTGCGGAAGGCCATGGACAACCTCCTGGGGGTACGGGGAGATCCCGTCTCGTGGTCAACACTTCACCACCTGTCACATGGTCAGATCAATATCTTTCGCTATGCGATCCATCCCGACCGCATCCTCACGCCGGCAAGGATTTTCCTGGCGGGAACATCTGGCGAAACTTCCCGACGGGCGGGATAGTGACCGGCAAGCATGCCCCGACCCGCCTCACCCCGCGGAGATCCCATGGCCAGCATTGCCCTACGCGCGATCGCGCTCACCGGCGTCGCCACCCTCGCCCTCGCCGGCACGGCCGTCCCCGCCCACGCCGGCGGCCACCACCCGCCCGCCGAGCACGACGAGCAGATCACCTTCCAGGAGTGGTCCCGCCACCCCGACTGGCGTACCGGCACGCACCGGGGCACCCGGGCGGTCCCCGGCCACCGCGCCGGGATCACCATCGGCCGACCCGCCGGGACGGCCGAGTTCACCGACGAGCACGCCGGCACCACCAGCACCTGGGAGTACGCCACCTGGACCTCGCCGGCCACCCGGATCGGCTTCGACGCCACCGAACTGGTCGCCTCGTGGAACGCCGACACCCCGGCGGGCACCTGGCTCCAGGTCGAGCTGCAGGGCACGTACAACACCGGCGACCGCACCCCCTGGTACGTCATGGGCCGGTGGGCCTCCGGCGACGCCGACATCAAGCGGGCCACCCTCGACGGTCAGGGCGACCCGTGGTCGAGCGTGTGGACGGACACGTTCGCCATCGACGACGCCGACGCCGGGGTGCTGCTGCGGTCGTACCAGCTGCGGCTCAGCCTCTACCGCAAGCCCGGCCAGACGGCCTCGCCCCGGGTCCGGATGCTCGGCGCGATGAGCTCGAACGTGCCGGACCGGTTCACCGTCACCCCGAGCCGGGGCGGGATCGCCTGGGGGAAGGAACTGCCCGTTCCCGCCCACTCCCAGATGATCCACAAGGGCAACTACCCCGAGTGGGGCGGCGGCGGGCAGGTCTGGTGCAGCCCGACGTCGACCACGATGGTGCTGGAGTACTACGGCCGGGGCCCGTCGGCCGAGGACCTAGCCTGGGTCACCCCCGGCTACACCGACCCGCAGGTCGCCCACGCCGCCCGGATGACCTGGGACTACGAGTACGAGGGCGCGGGCAACTGGCCGTTCAACACCGCGTACGCCGCGAGCTTCCCCGACATCGACGCCCGGGTGACCCGGCTGCACTCCCTCGACGAGGTGGAACGCTTCGTCGCCGCCGGCATCCCGGTGATCACCTCGCAGTCCTTCCTCGACACCGAGCTGGACGGGTCCAACTACGGCACCTCCGGGCACCTCTTCGTGGTCGTCGGCTTCACCGCCGACGGCGACGTGATCGTCAACGACCCGGCGTCGTCGTCGAACGCGGAGGTACGCAACGTCTACCAGCGGGAGCAGTTCGAGCAGATCTGGCTGCGCACCAAGCGCTACCGCGCCGACGGGAAGGTGGCCAGCGGCTCGGGCGGCATCGCGTACCTGATCAAGCCGGCGGACCAGCCGTGGCCGGTGGTCCCGGGCTCGACCAACTGGTGACCGGCGGGGTCGTCAGCTCTTGTCGCCGGGCCGCTCGTCGTCGCCGGCCAGGGCGGAGCGCAGCCGCTCCTTCTCGGCCCGGCGGCGCTCGGCGGCCCCGGCCATCTCCCCGGCCATCTCGTCCCGCCAGCTTCGCAGCAGGAAGAACGAGAGCGCGGCGGAGAACGCCAACGCCAGCATGAGCTTCAGGAAGATGTTCAGGTCGACCGGCCAGAGCGCCGCGACGACCACCACGAACAGACCGATCCGGCCCAGCGTGTACTTGACCGCCGCGCTCACGTCGCACTCCGTTCTCCGCCGGCGGGGCCGGCCGTAGGGTTCGCCCCGGCTGTCCCCGCCGGGCGGGGTTCAGCCCGTCCGGCGGGCCAGCCAGTGGACCCCGGTAAACCAGACCACCGCGTAGACCACGGTGAAGGCCGCCGCGCCGAGCCCGCCGCCCAGCAGCGGCGGCAGCCCGTCGGCCAGCCCGGCCACCACCAGGCCACCGACCACGGCCAGCCCGGCCGCCACCAGCGCGGCCACCACGCGGGCCGCGCCGAACTCCCAGGCCCGGAAGTCCTCCCAGTAGAGCCAGGCCGGCAGGATGATCGCCAGCCAGCCGTTGGCCCGGCCGAAGTCGCCCGCGCCCACCGTGGCGAAGCCCCAGTCGAACAGCAGCAGGGCGAGCAGGCCGATCACCAGACCGGCGAGGCTGATGCCCAGCAGGTCACCGAGGGCGACGATCCGCCCGTCGGCGTCCCGCCGCGGGAACCCGCCCTGACCCTGCCGACTCGACTCGCTCATGACCTACGAGGGTACGGGCTGCTCAGGCCCACACCTGCTGCGGCTCGGACCGGCGCTCCGCCAGCGACGGGGGCCCGTCGTACTCGCGGACGATCTCGTAGCGGGTGTTGCGCTCGACCGGGCGGAAGCCCGCGTCCCAGATCAGGTGCAGCAGGTCGTCGCGGTGCATGGTGTTCGGGGTGCCGTACGAGTCGGCGTCGTGGGTGATCTTGTATTCCACGACGGAGCCGTCCAGGTCGTCCACGCCGAAGTTCAGCGAGAGCTGGGCCACCGACAGGCCGTGCATCACCCAGAAGCACTTCACGTGCGGCACGTTGTCGAACAGCAGCCGGGAGACCGCGAACGTCTTCAGCGACTCGGCCGGCGAGGCCATCGTGGTCTGCGCCTGGATCCGGTTGCGGACCTTGCCGTCCGCCGAGTCGACGAAGTCGTGCTGGTAGCGCAGCGGGATGAAGACCTGGAAGCCGCCCGTCTCGTCCTGCAGCTCGCGCAGCCGCAGCACATGGTCGACCCGGTGCCGGGGCTCCTCGATGTGGCCGTAGAGCATCGTCGACGGGGTCTTCATGCCCTTCGAGTGGGCCAGCCGGTGGATCCGCGACCAGTCCTCCCAGTGGCAGGCGTGGTCGACGATGTGCTGGCGGACCTCCCAGTCGAAGATCTCCGCGCCGCCGCCCGTCAGCGACTCCAGGCCGGCGTCCATCAGCTCGTCGAGGATCTCGTCGGCGCCCAGGCCGCTGATCTTCTCGAACCACTGCACCTCGGTCGCGGTGAACGCCTTCAGGTTGACCTTCGGCAGCGCCGCCTTCAGCTCGCGCAGCACCTTCGGGTAGTAGCGCCAGGGCAGCGTCGGGTGCAGGCCGTTGACGATGTGCAGCTCGGTGAGCTGCTCGTCCTCCATCTCCTTGGCCTTGCGGACCGCCTCGTCGATGCGCATCGTGTACGCGTCCTTCTCGCCCGGCTTGCGCTGGAACGAGCAGTACGCGCAGGAGGCGCTGCACACGTTGGTCAGGTTGAGGTGCCGGTTGACGTTGAACATCACCCGGTCGCCGTTGAGCTCCGTGCGCCGGTGGTGCGCCAGGCGGCCCAGCCAGGTCAGGTCGTCGCTGTCGTAGAGGGCGATCCCGTCCTCACGGGTCAACCGTTCGCCCGCGTACACCTTCTCTTCGAGCTCGCGCTTGAGTCCGGCGTCCATCGAAAGCCACGTCCCTTCCACCTGCGGTCCCGTCGAGCCTACGTCGGGTCGTCGACCCACCGCCGATGCGGTCGACCCCAGCGACGTACCTCACCGGACTCTCAGCCGCTCGTAACCTGTTACGCCATCGACATCACTGCCCGGGTGCGGTAAGACAGGGTGGGGCGCGCCACATTCGGGGCCGCCCCCGCCGTCGCGCCACCCGAGCGCGGCGCCCACCCACGCCGGACGGGGAGCGGAATGGTGCAGAGCACGCGACGACAGCGACGGCAGCGACGGAGGGCGCCCCTGTTCTCGCCGGTGCTCCGGCCAGCGCTGTGGTCCGCCCTGCTCAGCGCCGTGGCCACGGCCGCGCTCGCCACCCCCGCGTACGCCGAACCGCCGCTGCCCAACGTCGTGCCCGACACCGGTTCCCGCCCCGTCGCCGTCGGCGGGCTCCCGGTGCCCGGCCTGAACAGCCCCGCCATCCCCGGTGCCGGCGCGCCGGTGACGCCGCTCGGCACCGGCCCGCTCGCCGCCGCCATCGCGGCGGCCGAGGCCCAGGTGGGCCTCCTCGGCGACCAACTGCTCGGGCTGCGGCAGACCCGCACCGACGCCGAGGCCCAGCTCGCCGCCGCCGACCGGGACCTGAAGGCGGCCCGCGACGCCCTGGCCCGCGCCCAGGAGGGCGCCGACGCCGCCGCGGCCGGCGCGCTCAAGGCCGCCGCCGCGCTGCCGCCCGGCGAGTTCGCCGAGGACCTGCACGGGCTCAACATGCTCCAGCAGATCACCCGGGGCGAGGAGGCGGAGGGGGCGACGACCGCCGCAGCCGGCGAGCTGACCCGCGCCCGCGCCGCCGAACAGGTCGCCTACCAGGCGTGGCTCGCCGCCGACACCCGGGTGCGTTCGGTCCGAAACCAGTACGCCGCCGTGGAGAAGTCCCTCCACGAGCAGGAGAAGAAGCTGCTCAAGCTGCGCAAGGACAACGCCGCGCAGATCATCGAGCTGGAGCGCCAGCAGGAGGCCCTCGAGCAGCAGCTCGGCGCGGGCTACGTCGACGGGCAGAGCAGCAACGGCCTCACCGCGAGCCCGACCGCGCTGGCCGCCGTCCGCTACGCCCTGGCCCAGCTCGGCGACCCGTACGTCTGGGCCGCCGAGGGCCCGGACGCCTTCGACTGCTCCGGGCTGATGTGGGCCGCCTACCGGTCGGCCGGCTACAACCAGCTGCCCCGGGTCTCCCGCGACCAGTACTACGCGACCCGGGGCCGCACGGTGAGCCGCAGCGCGCTGCTCCCCGGCGACCTGCTGTTCTTCGCCTCCGGCAGCAGCTGGACGACGATCCACCACGTCGCGATGTACATCGGCAACGGCAAGATGGTGCAGTCCCCCACCACGGGCCAGACGGTGAAGATCAGCACGGTGGGTTGGTCCCGGCTCTACGCCGCGACCCGCGTGGTCGGCGCGGTGCCCGCCCCGACGCCCACCCCCACCCCGGCTCCGACCACGCCGAAGCCCACCAGCACCCCCAAGCCGACGAATTCTCCGACGCCGAAGCCGACCACCCCGTCGCCCAAGCCCACGACCCCGTCGCCGAAGCCGACGACGGCGAGCCCGACGCCGACGCCGACTCCGACGCCGAGCCCGTCGGACACCCCGTCCCCGTCGCCCGCGCCAACCACCCAGGCCAGCAGCCTGGCACCGAGCGACAGCGCCGCACCGGACCCCTCGACGAGCACGACGGACTGAGCGCATCCGTCCACTCCGGCTGTGCTGCCGGGCGGGAATGTGGCACCGTGACACCCATACACTTCCGGCCCGACGCCTCGGGCCCGGAGGCGAGCGTGGGCACGGAGGACGACCATGGGCGAGCAAGAGGTTCCGGCGGGAACGACCGACCCCGGATCCCGGCTTGACCCCGGATCCCCACCCGCCCCGGGCGGTGGCCCGGCCGGCTCCACACGCACCCCGGTCGGCACCGCGCCGGCCGACGGGTCGCAGCCCGGGTCGGCCGGCCGGGCGACGGTGCCCGCCGCGACAGCGCGGGCCCGGGTGAGCGTCTCCGGCGTGACCGTCCCGCCCGACAGCTCCGCGTTGCCGGTCGCGGGCAGCAGCGGCACCACGTACCGCGCGGGTGCCCCGGCGCTCGATTCCGTCCCGGGACGGCCTTCGACGCCGCCCGGCGGGACGACCGGGGGCGCCGCCACCGGGCCGACACCGGGTGCCGAAGGCGGCGGCGTCACGCCGGACGCCCGTGCCACACCGGCCGCCGGCGTCGGCGTGGCACCCGCCCCGGGCAGCGCCCGGACCGGCGCTGGCGTGCCGAGCCAGCGGGCCGGCGGCAGCGGGTCCGCCCGGGCCAGCGTCTCGGTGCCCGGCCTGAACCGGGTCTCCGCCGACGAGGCGGCAGGCGCCGGCGGGGCGGGGGCGGCCGGCGCGGCGAAGCCCGGCAGCGCCAAGGTCTACCGGTCGGCCCCGGTGAGCCCCGAGCCGCCCGAGCCCGCCCGGCCCCCGGAGCCGGCCGAGCCTCCGAAGCCGGCCGGGCCGCCCTCGCCACCGGAGCCGGAGCCCGCCCCGGCACCCACGCCCGTTCCGGGGCCGAACCCGCCCACGCCGCCCGTGCCGGGTCCCCCGCCGCCGTCGCCGAACCCGCCGGTCCCCGAGCCGACGCCGCCGGCCCCCGGGCCGTACCCGCCCGCCCCGGTCCCGCCGCCCGGCCCGGCCGTGCCGCCGCCGACGCCTGGGCCCGTGCCTCCGCCCGGACCGGTGCCGCCCGTGCCGGGCCCGCCGATCCCCCCGCCCGGTCCGGCCGTGCCGCCGTCCCCGCCGCCGCCCGGCCCGATGCCGGCACCGCCGTTCCCGCCACCACCACTGACCGCGCCGGCCACCCCGACCTGGCCACCGGCCGGCCCGGCCGGCTCCGCGCCGTCGTCAGCTCCGCCGTCGTCCGGGGCCCCCGCGGGCTGGCCGGCGGGCCACGCCGCACCGCCGTTCCCGACGGAACCGGCGTCGCCGCCCGCCGCGCAGTCCCCTGTCGTGCCGGCCCCGGCGCTCCCGGCCTGGCCGCCGCCGACCAACCCGGCCACCCAGCGCGACGGCACGCCCGCCGCCGGCGGCGTGGCAAGGACGCCGGCACCGGCCGCCCCGGTCTCGGGCGTCCCCGCCTCGGCAGCTCCCGCATCGGGCGTCCCGGCGTCGGGTGCTCCCGCATCGGGGCCGCCGGCCGCAGGTCGGCCGGCGTCCGGCCTGTACGGCGCAGCCCCGACCACCGCCTGGCCGGTGGCGCCCCCGGACGCGCCTACCGCGCCCCCGGGCGGGGCCCCCGGCGGCCGGGCCACCGTCGGCAGCCCCGCCCCTCGCCCGGAGCCGGGGACGGCCGACCTCGCCAGCACCGCGTACGGCACCGACGGGCCGGGCTTCGCCACGGTCGCGCTGCCCACCGGCAACCAACTGGACAATTCCGGCTCGCTGACCGGACACATCCTGGCCCAGGGCTGGACGGACGCCCCGGCCGCGCGATCCAGCACCGCCAAGGTGCTGATCGTCCTGGTGGCGTCGCTCGGGCTGCTCGTCGCGATCGGCGTGCTCGTCGTGCTGCTGGCCGGCGACGCGATGGACGGGCTGGTCGGCGGCCTCCTCAACAGCTGAGCAGGCGGCGGGGCACGCGCGGACAGGTAGACGACCCGGCGGGCGTGGGCGGCCCTGAGCGGACCGCACAGGCCACCGAGCCGGACCGGAGGGCGGCTGAGCGGCCGGGGATGGTGAGCCCGCCCACTACGGTCTCGTGGCACGGTGGCGGGTTTGCCTTGTCGCCGTACACTTGTCGTGATCCTTGACCCGGCGCGCGTGAGGCGCGCCCATGGGCGATCTTGCGGGCGATCCGGCGGCGTTCAGCTGCGGCAGGCCATCGCGAAGATGCGCCCCGCTCGAAAGGCATTTCTTGACCACGTTTGCTGACCCCAGCACGTTCCCGTCCGTCCTCGACACCACGGCCGAGGCGAACGACCCGGCCGACGCCCCCGCCGCCGAGACCGGCTCCGCCGACGTCGCCGGGACCGCCCCCCGCGACACCGTCGACGACGACACGGCGCTCGAAACCGCCGCCGTCGACGACACGGCGCTCGAAACCGCCGCCGCCGACGAACCCGCCGAGGCCGACGCCGACGCCGGCGAACCCGACGCCGAGTCCGACGTCGCCGTGGACTTCGGCGCGCTCGGCCTGCCCGAGTCGCTGGTCCAGGCGCTCGACCGGCTGGGCATCACCACGCCGTTCCCGATCCAGCGGGCCACCGTGCCCGACGCCCTCGCCGGGCGCGACGTCCTCGGTCGGGGCCAGACCGGCTCCGGCAAGACCCTCGCTTTCGGCCTGCCGGTGATCGCCCGGCTCGCCAAGCGCAACCGGGCCCGCCCGCTGCACCCCCGGGCCCTGGTGCTGGTGCCCACCCGGGAGCTGGCCATGCAGGTCAACGACGCGCTCGTGCCGCTCGGCAAGGCGGTCGGGATCTTCCTGAAGACCGCCGTCGGCGGCGTGCCGTACGACCGGCAGATCGACGCGCTCCGGCGGGGCGTGGAGATCATCGTGGCCACCCCCGGCCGGCTGGGCGACCTGATCAACCGGGGCGTCTGCCACCTCGACGACGTCGAGGTGACCGTGCTCGACGAGGCCGACCAGATGGCCGACATGGGCTTCCTGCCGGAGGTCACCGAGCTGCTGGCCAAGACGCCGGCCGGCAGCCAGCGGCTGCTCTTCTCCGCCACCCTGGACGGTGACGTGGACTCGCTGGTCAAGCGGTTCATGACCGACCCGGTCACCCACTCGACGGCCCCGGCTACCGCCGCCGTGTCCACGATGGACCACCACCTGCTGCTGATCCCGCCGCACGACAAGTTCGCCGTGGCGGCGTCCATCGCCGCCCGGTCCGGCCGGACGATGCTCTTCGCCCGCACCCAGCTCGGGGTGGACCGGCTCGTCGAGCAGCTCGCCGCCGTCGGCGTACGGGCCGGTGGGCTGCACGGGGGCAAGACGCAGCGGATGCGCACCAAGACCCTGGCCGAGTTCCGCGAGGGCCGGATGAGTGTGCTGGTCGCCACGGACGTCGCCGCCCGGGGCATCCACGTGGACGGCGTCTCCCTGGTGCTGCACGTGGACCCGCCGAAGGACCCGAAGGACTACCTGCACCGGGCGGGGCGTACCGCCCGGGCCGGCGAGTCGGGTGCGGTGGCCACGCTGGTGCTGCCCAAGCAGCGCCGGACCACCCTCGCCATGTTGCAGAAGGCCGGCGTCGAGCCGGCGGAGACCCGGGTTCGGGCCGGCGACCCGGCCCTGGCCGAGCTGACCGGCGCCCAGGAGCCCAGCGGCGTGCCGGTCCGCGACGAGCCGCCCGCCCCGCGCCGGCACGGCGACCGTCCGGCCGGTCCGCGCCGGTTCGAGGAGCGGGGCGAACGCCGCTACGGCGACCGGGACGGCCGGGGCGAGCGTCGCTACGGCGACCGGCCCACCAGCGACCGACCGACCAGCGACCGGCCGACCAGCGAGCGCCGCTACAGCGACCGGCCGACCAGCGACCGGGGCTACGGCGACCGGCCGACCAGCGAACGCGGCTACGGCGAGCGGCGGCACGGCGATCGGGAACAGCGCGTCGGCGGGGACCGCCGGTTCGGTGACCGCCCGACGGGCGAGCGCCGCCACGACGACCGGGGCGACCGGGGCTTCGGCGAGCGACGGTTCGACGACCGCTCCGGTGGCGACCGCCGCTACGGCGACCGGCCGACCGGCGAGCGGCGCTACGGCGACCGGCCGACCGGCGACCGGCCCACCGGCGAGCGGCGCTTCGGCGACCGCCCGACCAGTGACCGCCCCACGGGCGAGCGGCGCTTCGGCGACCGGACGGCCGGCCCGCGTCGGTTCGACGAGCGCGCCGGTGGGGAACGTCGCTACGGCGACCGGCCCGGCGGCGACCGCCGCCACGACGACCGCCCCACCGGTGACCGCCCCACCGGTGACCGCCCCACGGGCGAGCGCCGCTTCGGCGAGCGGGGCTTCGGCGAGCGGGGCGGGGACCCGCGTACCGGCGACCGGCGGGGCGGCTTCCGCCCCGAGGGACGCGGACGGGACGACCGGCCCCGTGACGATCGGCGCGGCTTCGGCGGGCGACCGCCGGCGCGTACCCACTGATTCTGACGACGACCGGAACGCCGCTGCGGAGCCCACGCTCCGCGGCGGCGTTTCCGCTTGCGCTGCCGGCCGGTCCGGCGTGCCGTAATGTCCGGTTCATGCCGACAATGCCGAAGTCGCTGTTCTGGGCCCGGACGGACACCGCCGGCAGCGAGCACGTGGTGTTCGACGACGGTGCCGGGCTCGGCGCGCAGGGCGTCGTGCTCGCCGTCGACCCGATCCCCTACACCTGCCGGTACCGGCTGACCGTCGGGCCCGACTGGGCGACCAGCCGGCTGGAGGTCGAGGCGGAGGGCGCGGGCTGGCAGCGGAGCGTACGCCTGGAGCCGGCGGGCGACCGGTGGCGGGTGACCGCCGCCGAGCAGGGCGACCTGGACGCGGCGTTGCGGGCGGCCGGGCATCCGGCGGCCGGCCTGCCTGGCCTCGACGATCCGGACCGGCTGGCGGGCGCGGTGGACGTCGACCTGGGCGGTTCGCCGCTGTTCAACACCCTTCCGGTACGCCGGCTCGGGCTGGCCCCGGCCGCGACCACGACCTCGTCTCCGGGCGCGGCGGAGCCGGGGGCGGCGCACCGCATCACCGTGGCGTGGGTGCAGGTGCCCAGCCTGATGGTGCTGCCCGCCGAGCAGGTCTACGCGGCGCTCGGGCCCGGCCGGGTCCGCTTCGCCAGCGAGACGTTCACCACGGAGCTGGACGTCGACCCGGGCGGCTGGGTGCTGCGCTATCCGGGCCTGGCCGAACGCATCGCCCCGCGCTGAGGGCCCACGGCCGCGCGCTCCGTGTTAACAGGGGTCCCCTGTACAACAGAATGCGTTAACAGGGGGCCCTTCCTTGCGCTTTATGCGGGCCAGGCGCCGGTCGCCAGGAAGCGGTCGACGGTGGCCAGGTGCGGGGCGAGGTCGAGGCCCTGCCCGGCCACCCAGTCGTCGGCGTAGTACGTGTCGGCGTACCGGTCCCCCGGGTCGCAGATCAGGGTGACCACCGAGCCGGTGCGGCCCTCCGCGAGCATGCCGGCGATCAGGCCGAACGCGCCCCACAGGTTGGTGCCGGTGGAGCCGCCGACGCGGCGGCCGAGCAGGGCGGAGCCGGCCCGCATGGCGGCCAGGGACGCGGCGTCGGGCACCTGGACCATCCGGTCCACCACGGCGGGCAGGAACGACGCCTCCACGCTGGGCCGGCCGATGCCCTCGATCCGCGAGCCCCGACCGGTGCACACCGACCAGTCGGCGGCCTGCCAGGCGGGGTAGAACGCCGAGTTCTCCGGGTCGACGACGCAGAGCTTGGTGGGCAGTCGCCGGAACCGGGTGTAGCGGCCGATGGTGGCGCTGGTGCCGCCGGTGCCGGCCCCGACGACGATCCAGGCCGGCACCGGGTGCCGCTCCAGCGCGAGCTGGGCGTAGATCGACTCGGCGATGTTGTTGTTGCCCCGCCAGTCGGTGGCCCGCTCGGCGTACGTGAACTGGTCCATGAAGTGCCCGCCGGAGTCCTCGGCGAGCCAACGCGCCTCGACCACCACCTTGGCCGGGTCGTCGACGAGGTGGCAGCGCCCGCCCTGGAACTCGATCTGGGTGATCTTCTCGGGCGAGGTGGACGCCGGCATGACCGCGATGAACGGCAGCCCCAGCATCCGGGCGAAGTACGCCTCGGAGACCGCCGTCGAGCCGGAGGACGCCTCGACGATCGTCGTCCCGGGGCCGATCCAGCCGTTGCAGAGCCCGTACAGGAACAGGGAGCGGGCGAGCCGGTGCTTGAGCGAGCCGGTGGGGTGCACCGACTCGTCCTTGAGATAGAGGTCGATGCCCCACTCGCGGGGCAGCGGGAACGGCAGCAGGTGGGTGTCAGCGGACCGGTTGGCGTCGGCCTCGACCGTGGCGATCGCCTCGGTCACCCAGCGCCGGCTGGCCTCGTCGCACCGGTCGAGATGAGTCATGTTCGGAAACGTAGCAAGCGGATCGGCCCTGGTCGCCGGCCGGTCGGGGCCGGCGAGGCCGCCGGGTGGCCCGGTCAGGTCGCGGGGCGGGCGAGCGGTTGCGGGCGGTTCTCCCACTTGGTGGACAGCGCGATGCCCGTCCGGGTGGAGGCCACCCCGGGGGTACGGTTCAGCCGCACGATCAGCTGCTCCAGCTCGGCGATGGTGCCGACCCGGGCCTTGAGCAGGAACGACTCGACTCCCGCCATGAAGTAACAGGACTCGATCTCGGGCATCCGCCGGAACGCCTCCAGCACGTCGTCGGTGTCGCCGCCGGAGTCCTCGACGATGCCGATGAGCGCGGTCACGCCGAGGCCGATGGCCTCGGGCTCGACCTCGGCCCGGTAGGCCCGCACGACGCCGCTCGACTCCAGCTTGCCGACCCGCTCGTGCACGGCCGGGGCGGAGAGCCCGACCTGGCGGGCCAGCTCGGCGTACGAGAGTCGGGCGTTGCCCTGCAACAGCTCCACGAGGCTCAGGTCGATGGCGTCCACGGACTGTGACCCTAGTCGTTGGGGCGTAACGCCGGTCGCCCGGCATGCGTTGCACATGACAGTAGGTGAGTGTCCGCAGACCTTCGGTCGAGGGAGAGCAGAGACGCCCCAGTTTACTAACTTCCCACTCAGTGCGTTTTTCGCGTTTGGCGGACAGGCCAGGTCGCTGGTGCTGTAATTGCCATACGTCCCTCATGACGGCTCTGGGCTCGCACCGGCCGGGGGCAGTGTGTTCAGCCGGGGGCTTCGTCGACGCGAGGAGGGGGCTGTGGACACTGGAGATCGCCTGCTGACACCGGGTGAGGTCGCCGCACTGTTTCGGGTTGACCCGAAAACTGTGACGCGCTGGGCGGCGGCCGGCCGGATCGGCAGCATCCGGACTCCAGGCGGGCATCGCCGGTTTCGGGAATCCGAGGTGCGGGCCCTGCTTGAGGGGGAGGGCATGCTGGACGAGGCGGACGAGATGGGGAAGGCCCGTAACGTCGGCCCCGCCGCGTCGACCGGCCCTGGCCCGGCCAATGCCGGGATGTACTGAGCAGGTGCGCTGACGGGCACGGGCCGGCCAGTCCGGCCCGCGTCCCGCCACCGGTCCCGGCGTCGGAAGCCCGCAGCGGCAGGGCCGACCACCGGCCCCGGACGTGGTTCAGGAGCGGGTGGCGCCCAGCTCGCCGGACCAGCGGCGGAACAGCGTGTGCGGCACGCCCAGCGCGTCGAGCACCTTCCCGGCCACGAAGTCGACGAGCTGCTGCGCGGAGGCGGACGCCCCGGCACCGTAGAAGCCGGGGCTGGCCGGCAACACCACCGCCCCGGCGTCGTGCAGGGCGATCAGGTGCTCCAGGTGGCTGCGGGTCACCGGTGTCTCCCGGGGCACGACCACCACCGGCCGGCGCTCCTTGAGGTTGACCTCGGCGGCCCGCTGCAACAGGTCCTTCGACAGGCCGATCGCGATGCCGGCGCAGGCCGCCGTGCTGGCCGGCACCACCGCCATTCCGCGTACCCGGTAGGAGCCGCTGCTGGGGCCGGCGGCGAGGTCGCCGGCGGGCCAGTGCCGCACGTCGGCGTCGCCCAGGTCGCGGCCGAGCCAGGCGGCGAGGTCCTCGGCCCAGTGCCCGTCGCGGAAGGCCTGCCCGGTCTCGTCGAGGATGGTCAGCCGGGCGGCCCGGGAGACGACCAGGTCCACCGGTTCGCCGGCGTCGAGCAGCCCCCGGACGACCGCCGCCGCGTACGGCGTGCCCGATGCGCCGGAGACTCCCACCACCCATGGTTCCCGCATGCCCTCCAGCCTGCCTGGTCACGGGGATGGTCCACCGACCGCCCCCACCCCGGGGCAGGGTGGGGGGCATCGCACGGGGTCGACCTGCCATGCTGCCGAAAACGATTCACGTCCCACAGGGGGAATCGGTGATGACCGACGACATCCTCCGGTCGCTGCGCGCCGACTGCCCGATTCCGCCTCGGCTGTCACCGTACGCCGACCGGGTGCAACGCTGGCTCGACGACCGGCTGCCCGGGGTCGGCCTGCCGTTGGACTCCCCCGCCCTGGACCGGTTGTCCCGCGCCCGGTTCGCCCGGTACGCGGGCCGGCTCTACCCGGAGGCCACCGAGCCCGACCTGCGCGCCATCGCGGCCCTGTTCACCTGGTTCTTCCTGGTCGACGACGCCTGCGACCGACCGGACCGGCTGCGCCCCGACCAGATCCTCGCCCTGCGGGAGGGGACGCTCCGGCTGCTGCGCGACGGGCCCCGGGGGCGGCACCCGGGCCTCACGGGCCCACTGCGCCGGCTGCTGGTGCGGGCGTGGCGGGAACCGCGCCGCCGGATGCCGGCGCGCTGGCGGGAGAGGTTCACGGACGCGGTCGGTAACCACCTGCACGGCGCGTGGCTGGAGGCGGTGGAGAAGGCGGCCGGCCGCCCGCCGGACGTCGCCCGGTACGTCGAGCTGCGCCGGGCCACCTCGGCGGCGTACGTGTCGTATCCGCTGATCGAGTTCGTGACGGGCCGGCCGCTGCCCGACGCGGTGTACCACCACCCGCGGCTGCGCGAGATCGGCGATCTCGGCAACGACCTGCTCTCCTGGTACAACGACATCGCCTCGCTGGAGCGGGACCGGGCCACCTCCGGCGGGCACAACCTGGTGCTGGCGCTGGCCGCCGAGCGGGGCGTCGGGGTGGAGGCGGCGCTCGGCCCGGCCGCCGAGCGGTGGCGGGCGGCGATGCGCCGCTTCGTCGAGCTGCGCGCGGGCGTGCCGTCGTTCGGGCCGGCGCTGGACGAGGCGGTCGCCGACCACCTCGACGGGGTCGCCGCCGCCGTCCGGGGCACGATCGACTGGACGCTGGAGAGCGCCCGCTACGGAGGCGGCGATGGCGGTAAGGAGGGGCCCCTTCTTAACGCTTCCGGTAGAGCAGGGGCCCCCTCTTAACAACGCTGGGCAGCGGCGGGAGCGACGCGGGCAGCAACGCCGGGGGCGGCGGCGAGGGCTCGCTCAGGGGCGCAGGCCCAGTCTGGCCACGAGGTCGACCAGCGCGAACACGAACAGCGCGATGCCGACGAACCCGTTCGCCGTGAAGAACGCCCGGTTGACCTTGCTCAGGTCGGTCGGGCTGACCACCAGGTGCTGGTAGCCGAACGCGGCGGCGGTGAGGGCCAGCCCGATCCACCACGGCCAGCCGAACCCGACGAGCGCCCCGAACCAGACGAACAGCGCGAACGTCACCACGTGCGCGACGGTGGAGGCGTGCAGGGCGAACCGCAGCCCGTACCGCGCGGGCACGCTGTGCACGCCGATCTCGCGGTCCACCTCGGCGTCCTGGCAGGCGTAGATCAGGTCGAAGCCGCCGATCCACAGGCCGACGGCCGCGCCGAGCAGAAACGCCGGCCACGAGCCGGCGAAGGTGCCGGTGACGGCGAGCCACGCGCCGACCGGGCCGACCGCCTGGGCGACCGCGAGGATCGCGTGCGGCCAGTTGGTGAACCGCTTGCCGTACGGGTAGACGACCAGCGGGACGACGGCCAGCGGCGCGAGCGCCAGGCAGAGCGGGTTGAGCAGGGCGGCGGCGGCGAGGAACACCACGAGCGCGACGCCCGCGCCGGTCCAGGCCGTCCGCACGCTCACCGCCCCGGTGACCAGTTCCCGGGCGGCGGTACGCGGGTTCCGCGCATCGATCCGCCGGTCGAGGATGCGGTTGGCGGCCATGGCGAACGTCCGCGCCCCGACCATCGCCACGGTGATCAGCAGCAGGTCGAGCCAGCGCACCCGGCCGCCGTCGACCTGCATCGCGGTCAGCGCCGACAGGTACGCGAACGGCAGCGCGAAGACGGAGTGCTCGATCGCGACGAGCTTGAGGAAGGACTTGACGCGGCCCGGCCGCGCGGGCGCAGCGGCGGCGGTGGCCATCAGATCCCGTACTCCTTCCAGCGCTTGTCGACCAGGGAGACGACCTCCGGTGCCATGGTCATCTCCTCGGGCCAGCCCCGGGTGTAGCCCTCGGTGGGCAGCTTGCGGGTGGCGTCGACGCCGACCTTGCCGCCCCAGAACTGCTGGTAGGAGGAGTGGTCGAGGTGGTCGACGGGCCCCTCGGTGAGCAGCAGGTCGCGGGCGTAGTCGACGTTGCCGAACGCCCGGAACGCGACCTCGTGGTAGTCGTGCACGTCGCAGTCCTCGTCGACGATCACGATCAGCTTGGTCAGCGACATCAGGTGCGCGCCCCAGATGGCGTTCATCACCTTCTGGGCGTGCTTCGGGTAGCGCTTGCGGATCGACACGATCGCGCAGTTGTGGAAGACCCCGGCGGCCGGCAGGTCGTAGTCGACGATGTCGGGGATCAGCAGCTTCAGCAGCGGCTGGAAGATCCGCTCGGTGGCCTTGCCGAGGCCGTGGTCCTCCTGCGGCGGCTTCGAGGTGACGATCGAGTGGTAGACGGCGTCGCGCTGCATGGTCATCGTCTCGATGTGCAGCACGGGGAACGGCTCGACCGGGGTGTAGAAGCCGGTGTGGTCGCCGAACGGCCCCTCGGGCAGGCGCTCCCCGGGCTCCAGGTAGCCCTCCAGCACGATCTGGGCGTGCGCGGGGACCTGGAGCGGGACGGTGAGGCAGTCGACCATCTCGACCCGCTCGCCGCGCAGGAACCCGGCGAACAGGTACTCGTCGATGTCGCTGGGCAGCGGCGCGCTGGCCGCGTACGAGACGACCGGGTCGCAGCCGATCGCGACCGCGACGGGCAGGCGCTGGCCGAGCCGCTCAGCGACCGCGTGGTGGGCGGTGGAGTCCTTGTGGATCTGCCAGTGCATGCCGAGGGTGTTGCGGGAGTGCTGCTGGAGCCGGTAGAGGCCGAGGTTGCGCTTGCCGGTCTCGGGGTGCTTGGTGTGGGTGAGCCCGTAGTTGTGGAAGATCCCGCCGTCGCCGGGCCAGACCTGGAGGCCGGGCAGCCGGCCGAGGTCGACGTCGTCGCCGGAGTAGACCACCTGCTGGCAGGGGGCCGTCTTGACCTTGCGCGGCGGCACCGACTTGAGCTGCATGACCTTGCCGAGGCCCTCGCGGATGCCGGACCAGCCGACGGGCAGCTCCGGCTTGATCAACGCGCCGATCCGCGCGCCGATCTCGTCGAGCGAGTCGACGCCCAGCGCCATCGCCATCCGCTTCTCGGTGCCGAACAGGTTGATCGCCACCGGCAGCTCGCCCCGGGTGGGGCGCTCGAACAGCAGCGCGGGGCCACCCTCGCGCACGGTCCGGATGACGATCTCGCTGATCTCCAACGTCGGGTCCACGGGGACGCGGACGCGGCGCAGCTCCCCCGCCCGCTCCAGGGCCGCGAGGAAGTCCTTCAGATCGGTGTACGGAAACCCACGAACCGCCATGCCCCCAGTCTCCCGCACCGTGCTGAGGTGCAAGGAAGGGCCCCTTGTTAACGCTTTCCGTAGAGGAAGGGCCCCCTGTTAACAAGCCCGGTCAGCGGGCGGTGGGCGTCTCCCCAGCCGATCGGCGCTCGTTGGATCGGGTGGCGGTGCGCCGGGTGGTCGGGCCGCCGGGGGTGGGAGAGGGGGCGGCGATGGGCGACGGACGGGTGCCGGCGGGTTTCACCGAGCAGCGGGCCCAGGTCGGCGCGGTGGCGATCAACTACGTCCGGGGCGGCCGGGGGCCGACCCTGGTGCTGCTGCACGGCTACCCGCAGTGCTGGCGGATGTGGCGGGGGCTGCTGCCGGAGCTGGCCGACTCGTACCACGTGATCGCCCCCGACCTGCGCGGCTTCGGCGACAGCGACGCCCCGCCCGACGGGTACGACAAGAAGAGCGTCGCCGCCGACCTGCACGGGCTGCTGACCGGCCTGGGCCTGGCCGGCGACATCCGGCTGGTCGGCCACGACGTCGGCACCATGGTCGCGTACGCCTACGCCGCCGCGCACCCCGGCCAGGTGTCCCGGTTGGTGCTGACCGAGGCGCCGATCCCCGACGAGAGCATCTACGCGTTTCCCGCGTTGACCGCCGCCGGGCCGGCGGTGTGGAACTTCGGCTTCTTCAACCTCACCAACGGCCTGCCGGAGGAGCTGGTCGCCGGCCGGGAGTCACTCTGGGTGGACCGCTTCACCGACTCGATCATGGTGCTCAAGGGCAGCATCGGCGCGGACGACATCGAGGAGTACGCCCGGCATCTGACCGACCCGGCGCACCTGCGGGCCAGCTTCGCCTACTTCCGGGCGTTCGGGCATGACGTCGTGGACAACGCGGCGTACCGGAAGCGACCGCTGCCGATGCCGGTGCTCGCCGTCGGGGCCGCAGCCAGCCTCGGCGGGCAGGTGGCCGACCAGGTGCGCCGGTACGCCCGCAGGGTCGAGGCCCGGGTGGTCGAGGACTGCGGCCACTGGCTCTTCGAGGAGCGCCCGGCCAAGCTGACCGCCCTCCTGCTCCCCTTCCTACACGACTGACCCCACCCCACCCCACCCCACCCCCTGC
>NZ_JAHWGR010000079.1:0-3409 GCF_020873825.1 Micromonospora sp. DH13 | reverse complement strand
GGGTGGAAAGTTTTTCGGCCTGGGATGGGCTCGCGGCCTATCAGCTTGTTGGTGGGGTGATGGCCTACCAAGGCGACGACGGGTAGCCGGCCTGAGAGGGCGACCGGCCACACTGGGACTGAGACACGGCCCAGACTCCTACGGGAGGCAGCAGTGGGGAATATTGCACAATGGGCGGAAGCCTGATGCAGCGACGCCGCGTGAGGGATGACGGCCTTCGGGTTGTAAACCTCTTTCAGCAGGGACGAAGCGCAAGTGACGGTACCTGCAGAAGAAGCGCCGGCCAACTACGTGCCAGCAGCCGCGGTAAGACGTAGGGCGCGAGCGTTGTCCGGATTTATTGGGCGTAAAGAGCTCGTAGGCGGCTTGTCGCGTCGACCGTGAAAACTTGGGGCTCAACCCCAAGCCTGCGGTCGATACGGGCAGGCTAGAGTTCGGTAGGGGAGACTGGAATTCCTGGTGTAGCGGTGAAATGCGCAGATATCAGGAGGAACACCGGTGGCGAAGGCGGGTCTCTGGGCCGATACTGACGCTGAGGAGCGAAAGCGTGGGGAGCGAACAGGATTAGATACCCTGGTAGTCCACGCTGTAAACGTTGGGCGCTAGGTGTGGGGGGCCTCTCCGGTTCTCTGTGCCGCAGCTAACGCATTAAGCGCCCCGCCTGGGGAGTACGGCCGCAAGGCTAAAACTCAAAGGAATTGACGGGGGCCCGCACAAGCGGCGGAGCATGCGGATTAATTCGATGCAACGCGAAGAACCTTACCTGGGTTTGACATGGCCGCAAAACCTCCAGAGATGGGGGGTCCTTCGGGGGCGGTCACAGGTGGTGCATGGCTGTCGTCAGCTCGTGTCGTGAGATGTTGGGTTAAGTCCCGCAACGAGCGCAACCCTCGTTCGATGTTGCCAGCGCGTTATGGCGGGGACTCATCGAAGACTGCCGGGGTCAACTCGGAGGAAGGTGGGGATGACGTCAAGTCATCATGCCCCTTATGTCCAGGGCTTCACGCATGCTACAATGGCCGGTACAATGGGCTGCGATACCGTGAGGTGGAGCGAATCCCAAAAAGCCGGTCTCAGTTCGGATCGGGGTCTGCAACTCGACCCCGTGAAGTCGGAGTCGCTAGTAATCGCAGATCAGCAACGCTGCGGTGAATACGTTCCCGGGCCTTGTACACACCGCCCGTCACGTCACGAAAGTCGGCAACACCCGAAGCCGGTGGCCCAACCCTTGTGGAGGGAGCCGTCGAAGGTGGGGCTGGCGATTGGGACGAAGTCGTAACAAGGTAGCCGTACCGGAAGGTGCGGCTGGATCACCTCCTTTCTAAGGAGCACCATCCGGCGAAAGCTGGTATGGAGCCCGCGATCTGCGAATGTCAGGTCGGGGTGCTCAATGGCGGAGACACTGGTGAGTCTTTCTCTGGCAACGGCCATGGGTTTCTAGTACAGCCATCTTCGGGTGGTGGGAACGAAGGCTTGTGGTGCGGCTGGGGAGGGGCGGAGAGCACCCTGTTGGGTCCTGAAGGAACAACTACGGTTGTCTTTCAGAGCCATGGCCCCTGTTGTGGGGGTTGTTTGGTTGCCAGGCGTGGCCTGGCCTCGCATACCGGATCCGTGTGGGTTGCTGGTGTGAGGTCGTGGGGTTTACGGGTTGGTT
The DNA here is from genome assembly GCF_020873825.1 of Micromonospora sp. DH13. Classification (NCBI taxonomy): domain Bacteria; kingdom Bacillati; phylum Actinomycetota; class Actinomycetes; order Micromonosporales; family Micromonosporaceae; genus Micromonospora; species Micromonospora sp. DH13. Next base: position 1,755 of record NZ_JAHWGR010000079.1, on the reverse strand, counting down.
GTTTGTTGAGAATTGCACAGTGGACGCGAGCATCTTTGTGGTCAAGTTGTCAAGGGCGAACGGTGGATGCCTTGGCACCAGGAGCCGATGAAGGACGTGGGAGGCCGCGATAGGCCTGGGGGAGCTGTCAACCAAGCTGTGATCCCAGGGTGTCCGAATGGGGAAACCTGGCTGGAGTCATGTCCAGTCACCCGCACCTGAATTCATAGGGTGTGTGGGGGGAACGCGGGGAAGTGAAACATCTCAGTACCCGTAGGAAGAGAAAACAATAGTGATTCCGTGAGTAGTGGCGAGCGAAAGCGGATTGAGGCTAAACCGGTTGCGTGTGATACCTGTCAGGGGTTGCGTGGTCGGGGTTGTGGGACCCTGCTACACGAGCTGACACTCGTGTGAGGAGTGATAAAGCCAGTGTATAGCCGAATGGTCTGGAATGGCTGACCGTAGACGGTGAGAGTCCGGTAGGTGAAATGTGCTGGTCTTCTGTGGGTGTTCCCGAGTAGCGGCGGACTCCTGTAATCTGCCGTGAATCTGCCAGGACCACCTGGTAAGCCTAAATACTTCCTGGTGACCGATAGCGGACGAGTACCGTGAGGGAATGGTGAAAAGTACCCCGGGAGGGGAGTGAAATAGTACCTGAAACCGTTCGCCTACAATCCGTCGGAGCCTTGCGGGGTGACGGCGTGCCTTTTGAAGAATGAGCCTGCGAGTTAGTGGCATGTGGCGAGGTTAACCCGTGTGGGGGAGCCGTAGCGAAAGCGAGTCTGAATAGGGCGTTTGAGTCGCATGCTCTAGACCCGAAGCGGAGTGATCTAGCCATGGGCAGGCTGAAGCGTGGGTAAGACTACGTGGAGGGCCGAACCCACCAACGTTGAAAAGTTGGGGGATGACCTGTGGTTAGGGGTGAAAGGCCAATCAAACTCCGTGATAGCTGGTTCTCCCCGAAATGCATTTAGGTGCAGCGTCGCGTGTTTCTTGCCGGAGGTAGAGCACTGGATGGTCTAGGGGGCCCACAAGCTTACCGAAATCAGCCAAACTCCGAATGCCGGTAAGTGAGAGCGCGGCAGTGAGACTGCGGGGGATAAGCTTCGTAGTCGAGAGGGAAACAGCCCAGATCACCAGCTAAGGCCCCTAAGCGTGTGCTAAGTGGAAAAGGATGTGGGGTCGCATAGACAACCAGGAGGTTGGCTTAGAAGCAGCCACCCTTTAAAGAGTGCGTAATAGCTCACTGGTCAAGTGGTTCCGCGCCGACAATGTAGCGGGGCTCAAGCACACCGCCGAAGCTGTGGCACTCACATGATACTTTGCCAGGCCTTGATGCCTGGTGCAGGTGTGTGGGTGGGTAGGGGAGCGTCGTGCCGGGGGTGAAGCAGCGGGGTGACCTAGTTGTGGACGCGGCACGAGTGAGAATGCAGGCATGAGTAGCGAAAGAAGGGTGAGAAACCCTTCCGCCGGATGACCAAGGGTTCCAGGGCCAGGCTAATCCGCCCTGGGTGAGTCGGGACCTAAGGCGAGGCCGAGAGGCGTAGTCGATGGACAACGGGTTGATATTCCCGTACCCGCGAAAGAGCGCCCGTGATGAACCTCGTTGTGCTAACCACCCGAACCTTGTGAGGTCTTCGGACTGATCGTGGGGAGCGTGGGAACCTGGCGGGTAGTAGTCAAGCGATGGGGTGACGCAGGAAGGTAGCTGATCCCGGCCGGTGGTTGTGCCGGGGTAAGCGTGTAGGCCGTACCGTAGGCAAATCCGCGGTGCAT
>NZ_JAHWGR010000078.1:0-3578 GCF_020873825.1 Micromonospora sp. DH13 | reverse complement strand
CGAACCGGGTCCCGGGGCCGTCCACCCCGATCGACAGGTCCCACGAGTGCACCGCGCCGGTCAGTTCCCGCCCGTCCCCGGCGGGCCCCCGCCCGGCCCGTGCCGGCAGCGGGGCGGCCCCGGCCGGTCGCCAGCGGCCCGGTCACAGCGAACCGTGGAAGGTGCGGGAGACCACGTCGCGCTGCTGCTCGGGCGTGAGCCGGACGAAGTTCACCGCGTATCCGGAGACCCGGACGGTGAGCTGCGGGTAGCGCTCCGGGTGGGCCATCGCGTCGAGCAGGGTGGCCCGGTCCAGCACGTTGACGTTGAGGTGGAACCCGCCCGCGTCGGCGTACCCGTCGAGTACCCCGGCCAGATTGGCGATCCGCTCGTCGCGGGTGTGTCCCAGCCCGTCGGGGGTGACCGTGCCGGTCAGCGAGATCCCGTCGCGCGCCGCGTCGTACGGCAGCTTCGCCACCGACAGCGCCGACGCGACCAGGCCGTGGGTGTCCCGCCCGTTCATCGGGTTCGCGCCGGGGGCGAACGGCTCGCCGGCCCGCCGCCCGTCGGGGGTGTTGCCGGTGTGCTTGCCGTACACCACGTTCGAGGTGATGGTGAGCACCGACATGGTCAGCTCCGCGTCGCGGTAGGTGCGCTGCCGGCGCAGCTTCTCCGCGAACGTCTCCACCAGCCACACCGCGATCTCGTCGGCCCGGTCGTCGTCGTTGCCGTACGTGGGCGGTTCGCCCTCCACGGCGTAGTCGACGGCCAGCCCGGTGGCGTCGCGCAGCACCTTCACCCGGCCGTACCGGATGGCGGCGAGGCTGTCCACCGCCACCGACAGCCCGGCGACCCCGGTGGCCATGAACCGGTGCACCGGGTGGTCGTGCAGCGCCATCTCCAGCCGCTCGTAGGCGTACCGGTCGTGCATGTGGTGGATGACGTTCAGCGCGTCCACGTACGTCTCGGCCAGCCAGTCCAGCGTCCGGTCGTACGCGGCGAGCACCTCGTCGTAGTCGAGCGTCTCGCCGCCGACCGGCGGGGCGGGCGGGGCGACCTGGTCGCCGGTCAGCTCGTCCCGGCCGCCGTTGATCGCGTATAGCAGCGCCTTGGCCAGGTTCGCCCGCGCCCCGAAGAACTGCATGTCCTTGCCGACCCGCATCGCCGACACGCAGCAGGCGATCGCGGTGTCGTCGTCGTACGCGGGCCGGATCAGCTCGTCGTTCTCGTACTGGATGGCGCTGGTGTCCAGCGACACCTGGGCGCAGAACCGCTTGAATCCCTCCGGGAGCCGGGGCGACCACAGCACGGTCAGGTTCGGCTCCGGCGCGGGTCCCAGGTTGTAGAGGGTCTGCAGGTAGCGGAAGCTGGTGCGGGTCACCAGCGGCCGGCCGTCGGCGCCGATCCCGCCGAGGGACTCGGTGACCCACGTCGGGTCGCCGGAGAAGAGCTGGTCGTACTCGGGGGTGCGCAGGAACCGCACGATCCGCAGCTTGATCACGAAGTCGTCGACCAGTTCCTGCGCGCCGGTCTCGTCCAGCCGCCCCTCGGCGAGGTCCCGCCGCAGGTAGGCGTCCACGAAGTTCGCGGTCCGCCCGAGCGACATCGCCGCGCCGTTCTGCTCCTTCGTGGCGGCCAGGTACGCGAAGTACAGCCACTGGATCGCCTCGCGGCCGGTCGTGGCGGGGCCGGAGATGTCGTAGCCGTAGGCGGCGGCCATCTGCGTCAGCTCGCCGAGGGCGCGGATCTGCTCGGCCAGCTCCTCCCGCTCGCGGATCACGTCGTCGGTCGACGGCCGGTCGTCCAGGGCCGCCTTCAGCGCCCGGCGCTCGGCGACGAGCCGGTCCACCCCGTACAGGGCCACCCGCCGGTAGTCGCCGATGATCCGGCCCCGCCCGTACGCGTCGGGCAGGCCGGTGATGATGTGCGAGCGCCGCGCCGCGAGGACGTCCGACGGGTACGCGTCGAACACCGCGTCGTTGTGGGTCCGGCGGTAGCGGGTGTAGATCCGGTGCACCGCCGGGTCCGGCTCGTAGCCGTACGCCCGCAGCGCGGTCTCGACCATCCGCAGCCCGCCGGCCGGCATGATCGCCCGGCGCAGCGGCGCGTCGGTCTGCAACCCGACGATCAGCTCCCGGTCGGCGTCGATGTACCCGGGGGCGTGGGCGGTGATCGTGGACGGGGTGGCCGCGTCGACGTCGTACACGCCGCGGCTGCGCTCCTCGGGGAACATGTCGGTGAGCCGTCCCCAGACCGCCAGGGTCCGCTCGGTCGGGCCGGCGAGGAAGCCGGCGTCGCCGGTGTACGGCTCGTGGTTGCGGCGCACGAAGTCCGCCACGTCGATCGTGGTGCGCCACGCCCCGTCGGCGAAGCCCCGCCACGGGTCGCGGATGTGCTCGGTGCCGGTCATCGTCGTGTCCTTCCGGTCGGTCAGGTGGCGGGTCACGGCTGGTCGGCGGCCGGCCGGCAGGTGAGGGCCGGCCGGCCGCGGGCGGGTCACGGCTGGAGCACGAGGCGGGCGGCGACCCGGCCGGCCAGCACGTCCTCGATCGCCTCGTTGATCTCGTCGAGCTTGCGCACCTCGTACGCGACATGGGTGCGGCCGGCGGCGTGCAGCCGGAACACCTCCGCCAGGTCGGCGCGGGTGCCCACGATCGAGCCGATGACGGTGATGCCCTTGAGCACGGTCTCGAAGACCGGCAGGGTGACCTCGTTGTCCTTCGGCAGCGACACCAGCACCAGCCGGCCGCCGCGGCGCAGGCAGCGGTGCGCCTGCTCGACGACGCGCGGGTCGGCGGCCAGCACGATCGCCACGTCCACCCCGCCGAGCGCGGTGATCGCCTCGACCGGGTCGACGTCGGCGGCGTCGACGGTGTGCGTCGCGCCGAGCGAGGCGGCGAGGGCCAGCTTCTCGGCGGTGACGTCGACGGCGACCGTCTCGCCGCCGAACAGTTGCGCGTACTGCTGGGCGAGGTGGCCCAGGCCGCCGATGCCGAAGACCGCCACCCGGTCGCCGGGCCGGACCCCGGCGACCTTCACCGCCTTGTACGTGGTGACGCCGGCGCAGGTCAGCGGGGCCGCCTCGGCCGGTTCCACCCCGGCGGGGACGGCCACGGCGTAGCGGGCCGACGCGACCGCGTACTCGGCGTGCGCGCCGTCGATGGCGTACCCGGTGTTGCGCTGCGACTCGCACAGCGTCTCCCACCCCGTGACGCAGTACGCGCAGGTCCCGCACGCCCAGCCGAGCCAGGGCAGGGCCACCCGGTCGCCGACGGCGTGCTCGGTCACCCCCGCGCCGATCCGCTCGACGATGCCGACGCCCTCGTGCCCGGGGACGAACGGCGGGTTCGGCTTGACCGGCCAATCGCCGCGCGCGGCGTGGATGTCGGTGTGGCACAGGCCGCTGGCCTCGATCCGGACGAGGATCTCGCCCGGGCCCGGCTCCGGCACGGGCAGGTCGAACATCTCCAGTGGACGGTCGAACGCGGTGACGACACTCGCACGCATCGGGGGCCTCCCAGCTCCGTTGTCGCTTCCACCCTCAATCTGCTCCGCCCGCCCCGCCGAAGGCAGAGTCCCCGGACCACCCCACCCAGGAC
>NZ_JAHWGR010000077.1:0-3593 GCF_020873825.1 Micromonospora sp. DH13 | reverse complement strand
GACCCGGCGTCGGTACGCACCAGCACGTCCTGCCAGCGCTCCGGCAGCTGGGCGGCGATCATGCCGGTGGCCCGCACGTCGCCGGCGACCACCACCACCTCCGCGCCGACCTTCTCGGCCAGCTCCACGGTGGCCGCCGCCGCGTCGCCGGCGTTGTGGTGCCAGGCCTCCATGGCGGCCCGCTGGTAGCGCGACTGCGACCAGCCGCCCGGGCTGACGCGGCGCAGCGGGAAGTCCTCCCGGCCGGTGACGTGAGCGCGGCGGGGCACCCCGCCGGCGCTGACGGCCACGGCGTCCGCGCCCCTGCGGTCGGCCAGCACCCGCACCCAGGCGACCTGTTCACCGCGCTGGGCGAGCAGCGGCATGGTGTGCGGCAGCTCCGACACGGTCGCCAGGTCCCGCAGCGGCGGGGCGGACAGGTACTCGGTGAGCACCGCGCGGCCCCGGGTGGCGAACACGGCGATGCCGTAGTCGCCCGCCATCGGGTCGTGGCCGCGGACGACCCGTTCGACGGCGTCCACGGTCGGCGCGTCGGCGCCCTGCTCCAGCAGTCGCCCCTTGAGGGCCCGCCAGCGCAGGTCCAGCGCGGGTCGGGCGTCGTGGGTGTCCCGGGAGGCGTCCAGGTAGACCGAGCACCACGGCCCGGGACGGTCGTAGAGCGGGCGCAGGAAGGACAGCTGCATGCTCGACCCCTTTCCGGCTCGGCCCCCCGCATACCCGCGCCGGTCGCCTTGTCACCTCACCCGGCGGCCCCGTACGCAAGCGCGCCACGAACATGACTCGCGTTCATTCATGTCGTTCGGCCGCGCCGCCGGATACGATCGGTGCAGCGAATCGGACTCTCCGTGGTGAACGACTCTCGGTGGTGGACAATGGACGGCGACCTCGACTACCGGCGGATCGCTCGCCCGACGCAGCGGATCGTCACCGGCCGCGTCGTCCGGTTGCTCGACGGCTATCCGCGTGAGCTGAAGATCGGCCAGCCCGTGCTCGTCGCCGTGGTGACGGCCGCCAGCGTGATGGGGCTGCTGCTGCTGGCGTTCCGTTCGCTGCTGTCCAGCGGCGGTGGTGGCGCCCGGCGCACCTGGAAAGAGCTGCGCAAGGGGCCGGAGTTCCTGGTCACCCCGCTGCGGCTGCGCGACTCCAACGACCAGCTGTGCGAGGTGGAGCTGCACGGGCACCTGGCGCAGAGCGCGCTGCATCCGGCCGACTGGGTGCAGATCACGCTCAAGCCGCAGGATCCGGACCTGCCGCCCCGGGTCGAGCAGATCGTCAACCTCACCACCGGGCAACTGCTGCGCCCCCGCCACGCCACCCTGTGGAGCCACCTCGGGCCGCCGCTGCTGCTCCAGGCCATCCTGGGTGCGCTGCTGGTCCTCGTGGTCGCCGCGGCGATCCTGCTGATCTGAGCTTTGCGGCACCCGGCACCCGGCACCCGACACGGGGCACGGGGCGCGCCGGGCGGTCAGCCGACCGGGGTGAGGGGGCGGTCGGGGTCGGGCGCGGTGCGCAGCATGCCCCGGCGGGCCGCCCAGCGTTCGAAGACCAGGGTGGCGAACGGCGGCACGGAGCAGGCCAGCGCCACGAGGGTCGGCCACGTCCGCCACCGGTGCAGCCGGGCGACGGCCAGCACGAGCACGCCGTACGCGACGAACAGGCCGCCGTGGATCGGGCCGAAGATCTTCACGCCGATCTCGTTGCCCGGCGGCCCGTACTTGACGGCCATGCCGACCAGCAGGGCCAGCCAGGTGCACGCCTCGGCGACCGCCGCCGCGACGAACAGCTTCGTGATCTTCTCGCGCATCGTCTCCCCCACCGGTTGCCGGCCATGCTAGCCAGCCCGTCCGGCACCTCGTCGGCGCGGGGAGCGGAGGCGACGGGGATCACGCGGGCCACAGGTGGGTACGTAGAGGGACCTTCGGGTCTTCCCCCGGGCCACCGAGGCGTGCGAGGTTGGGGGAACCAACGGTGACAGGGCGGTGACCATGGGCGAGGAAGTCGGGGCGCGCACCTTCAGTCGGGAGGACCGGGCCCGCTACCGGGAGAAGGTGCACCGGTGTCTGGACGTCTTCGCCGAGATGCTCCGGGAGTCCCGGTTCGACGTCGAGCGGCCGATGACCGGGCTGGAGATCGAGCTGAACCTGGTCGACGAGGAGTCCATGCCGGCGATGCGCAACGCCGACGTGCTCGCCGCGATCGCCGACCCCAGCTTCCAGACCGAGCTGGGGCAGTTCAACGTGGAGATCAACGTCGCGCCGCGTCGGCTGGCCGGCACGGGCACCGCCGCGTTCGAGGAACACGTGCGGGCCAGCCTCAACGCCGCCGAGACCAAGGCCCAGGGCGTCGGCGCGCACATGGTCATGATCGGAATCCTGCCGACGCTGCGCCCTGAGCACCTGACCGCCGAGACGCTGTCGGCCAACCCGCGCTACCAGCTGCTCAACGAGCAGATCTTCGCCGCACGCGGCGAGGACCTGCGGATCTCCATCAGCGGGGTGGAGCGGCTCGCGACCACCGCCGACACCATCACCCCGGAGGCGGCCTGCACCAGCACCCAGTTCCACCTCCAGGTCAGCCCCGCGCAGTTCGCCGACCACTGGAACGCCGCCCAGGCGGTCGCCGGCATCCAGGTCGCCCTCGGCGCGAACTCACCGCTGCTGTTCGGCCGGGAACTGTGGCGCGAGACCCGCATCCCGCTGTTCCAGCAGGCCACCGACACCCGGGCCGAGGAGATCAAGGCCCAGGGGGTACGCCCCCGGGTGTGGTTCGGCGAACGCTGGATCACCAGCGTGTTCGACCTGTTCGAGGAGAACGTGCGCTACTTCCCCGCGCTGCTGCCGGTGTGCGACGCGGAGGACCCGGCCGAGGCCCTGGCCCGGGGCGACGTGCCGAAGCTCGCCGAGCTGCGGCTGCACAACGGCACCGTCTACCGCTGGAACCGGCCGGTCTACGACGTGTACAAGGGCCGCCCCCACCTGCGGGTGGAGAACCGGGTCCTGCCCGCCGGCCCGACCGTGCTCGACACCGTCGCCAACGGCGCGTTCTACTTCGGGCTGGTCCGGGCCCTCGCCGAGTCGGACCGGCCACTGTGGTCGCAGATGTCGTTCAGCGCCGCCGAGGAGAACTTCAACGCCTGCGCCCGGCACGGCATCGACGCCCAGGTGTTCTGGCCCGGCCTCGGCTACCTGCCGGTCACCGAGCTGGTGCTGCGCCGGCTGCTGCCGCTGGCCCACCACGGCCTCGACCGCTGGGGGCTCGACCCGGCCGAGCGGGACCGACTGCTCGGGATCATCGAGCAGCGCTGCCTCACCGGGCGCAACGGCGCGACGTGGCAGGTGGAGACGCTGCACCGGCTGGAGTCCGCCGACCACCTGGACCGGCCCGAGGCGCTGCGCGAGGTCGTCCGCCACTACGTGGAGCTGATGCACAGCAACCGCCCCGTCCACGAGTGGCCGATCCCCTGACCGTGCGGTCCCCTGACCATCCGGGCCCGGCCCGGGACCGGGCGAGGAGCCCAGGCCGGCGGGCCCGCGCTCGGGGCTAGGGTGGTCCGGTGCCGAACACCGACGCGGCGATCGACGCCGCCCTCGCCC
>NZ_JAHWGR010000076.1:0-6319 GCF_020873825.1 Micromonospora sp. DH13 | reverse complement strand
GGGGGCCCCGCCAGCTCGTCGCCGCCGGCGCCCGGTCGGTCGTCGTCACCCTCGGGGCCGGGGGCGCGGTCCTCGCGGACGGGCCGACGGCACGCCACCTGGCGGCGTTCCCCGCCACGGTCGCCGACACCACGGGCGCCGGCGACTGCTTCACCGGGACGCTGGCCGCCGCGCTCGCGAACGGGCACTCCCTGGCGGAGGCCACCCGCTGGGGCCTGGCGGCGGCCTCCCTGGCGGTGGGCCGGCCCGGCGCCGCCTCGGCCTACCCGACCCGGGAGCAGGCCGCCGACGTGCTGCGCCGCGAGGCGGCACCGCGATGACCGGACCACGCCGGGTGACCCGGCAGGACGTCGCCCGCGAGGCGGGCACCTCGGTGGCGGTCGTCAGCTACGTCGTCAACGACGGGCCACGCGCGGTCGCGCCGGCCACCCGCCAGCGCGTCCTCGACGCGATCGAGCGCACCGGCTACCGACCCAACGCCATCGCCCAGGCCCTGGCCGGCGGCCGCTCCGGCGTGCTCGGCCTGGTCGTGCCGGACGTGTCCAACCCGTTCTTCTCCGCCCTGGCCAGGGCGATCGAGGACGAGGTCTTCCGGGAGGGGCAGGTCCTCCTCGTGGGCAACTCCGCCGAGAGCGCCGTGCGCGAGGCCCGGCTGATCGCCAGCTTCGTCGAGCGTCAGGTCGACGGCCTGCTGTACGTCGGGGTGGGCCACCACTCGCCGGTCGAGGCGGCGATCCGGGCCGGGATACCGGTCGTCGCCCTCGACCGGCGCGACCGGTTCTCCGACATCGCCTCAGTTGTCGTCGACAACTTCGACGGCGCCGCCATGGCCACCGAACACCTCATCGCGCACGGCCACCGCCGCATCGCCGTCATCGCCGGCCCGTCGCACCTGTTCACGTCCGTCGAGCGGATCGGCGGGTGGCGCAAGGCCCTCAAGGCGCACGGCCTGCCCAACGACGAGAGCCTCTTCTTCGAGGCGCCGTTCTCCCGGGCCGGCGGCTACCAGGCGGCCGTCGCCCTGTTCGAGCGCGGCACGGCCGACGCGGTCCTCGTCACCGACGAGATGCAGGCGCTCGGCGTCCTGGCCGCAGCGGCCGACGCCGGAGTGGCGGTGCCGAGCGGTCTGGCCGTCGTGACGTTCGACGGCACCGAACAGTCCATGTTCAGCGTGCCGCCGCTGACCACCGTCGGCCAGCCCTTGGCCGAGATCGCGCGGCACGCGGTCGCCCTGACGCGACCCACGAGCCCGGAGGAGCGGAGGCACATCGTGTGCGACACCGAACTCCTCCGTCGCCGCTCCTGCGGCTGCACCACACATCACAGAGAGAACCACCAGGTGTCGACTCAGATGGCAGTCGGTGGCGACACCCGGGGCCCCCTATCGAAAGAGGACCATACCATGACAAAGAAGGTCGGCCGGATCGCCGGCGCTTCGTTGGCGGTCGCCGCCCTGGCGCTGAGCGCCTGCGGCTCCTCCGCCAACGACGATCCCAACGCGGACGCCACCATCACGTTCGTCACCCCGCACAAGGGCGTCTTCGACGAGGCGGTGGCGGCCTTCCACGAGGAGCACCCGAACATCGACGTCGAGGTGCAGATCATCCCCTTCGCCGAGATCGCGGCGCAGACCCAGGCGCGGCTCGGCTCGAAGGACACCTCCATCGACGTCATCGCGGTGGACCCGCCGCGTCTGCCCAGCCTCGCCGCCCAGGGCTTCCTCAAGGACGTCTCCGCCGACGCCCCGGCCATGAAGGAGAGCCTGACCTCGGGCGGCATCTCCTCGGTCACCTGGGACGGCAAGCAGTACGGCTACCCGCTGTGGACCAGCGACAACTTCCTCTTCTACAACAAGGCCCTGCTCGCCAAGGCCGGGATCGCCGAGCCCGGGCCCGACAACGCCAGCCGCTGGACGTGGGACCAGACGCTGGCCGCCGCCACCAAGGCCAAGGCCGCCGGTGCCCAGTACGGCTTCGCCTTCGAGCAGGTCGACGCCTACTACGCCCTCCAGCCCGTGATCATGTCGATGGGTGGCGGCGCCGGGCTGGCCGGCGACGGCAACCTCACCCCGGCCGTCGACACCGCGCAGTGGCGCGCCTTCGGCGACTGGTACGGCAAGCTCTACTCCTCCGGCCTGTCCCCCCGTGGCCTGGCGTCCGCCCAGATGCCCGACCTGTTCAAGAACGGCTCCGTCGCCTTCTACGTCGCCGGACCGGCCCGCATCACCGACCTGCAGAAGAGCGGCCTCGCCGACAAGTGGGGCATGGCCCCGCTGCCGTACGCCGCGGGTGGAAAGGTCGTCACGCCGACCGACTCGTGGGCCGTCGGGGTCAGCAACGTCAGCGAGCACCCGACCGCAGCGCAGGAGTTCGCCCGCTACCTGTCGCTGTCCACGGACGGCGCGACGTCCGCGTCGACGAAGTTCAACCTGCCCCCGGTGAACCAGAAGGCGTACCCGAAGTACATCCACTACATCGACGGCATCGCCCCCCGGCAGACCACCCAGTACGGCACCCTGCTCACCACCGACACCGACGAGCACGCGGTCCGGCGGCCGTCCTCGGTGGGGTATGTGGACTTCGAGACGATCGTGAACAAGGCGTTCGCCGACATCCGCAACGGCGGCGACCCGACGCAGATCCTCGCCACCGCGCAGGACGCCCTCGCCCGGCAGCTGTCCCAGTACAAGTAGCGCGCCCGCCCCGGGCGGCGGGTCGCGCCGCCCGGGGCCCGGCAGGCCCTAGTCGGAAAGACACGAACGTGACACAAGCACCCCCGCGCCCCCGAGGTGGCCGCAGCCGCAACCGCGCGCGCCTGCGGACGCTCGGCACCGCCGGACTGTTCCTCCTGCCGGCCCTGACCGGCCTGGTCTTCCTACGACTCGTCCCGTCCGTCGAGGCGGTCACCTCGGCGGTGACGAACCGGCTCGGCGAGTTCTCGCTGACGAACTTCACCTACCTGTTCGGCGACCCCGCGTTCCTCGGCTCGCTGAAGGTCACCCTGCTGTTCTCGCTGGTCATCAACCCGTTCCAGATCGCGGTCGCGTTGTTCCTGGCCGTCCTGCTCACCCGGCACATCCCGCTGGTGGGCCTCTGGCGCACGCTGATCCTGCTGCCCATCGCGATCCCGCAGACCGTGTCGGCCATCGTCTGGGGCGTGCTGTTCCGCCCGGACGGCCCGCTCAACGGCCTCCTCGGCACCCTCGGCATCCCGGCCGTGCCGTGGCTGGTGAGCCCGGACACCGCGCTGATGTCGATCGTCATCCTGTGCAGCTGGGTCGGGGTCGGCTACTGGATGACCTTCCTGGTCGCCGGCATCCACGAGATCCCCCGCAGCCTCTACGAGGCCTCCGACCTCGACGGCGCCGGCGGGTGGAAGCAGTTCGTCCACATCACCCTGCCCGGCATCCGCCGGCCGCTGCTGTTCGTCCTCGTCGCCGACACGGTCGCCAACTTCCTGGTCTTCGCCCCGGTGCGGATCCTGACCCAGGGCGGGCCGGAGGGATCGACCAACCTCATCATGAACTTCATCTTCGAACGCGCCTACACGCTGGCCGACACCGGCAGTTCCGCCGCGGCGACGGTCGTCCTCGTCAGCATCGTCATCGTGGTGGTAGCCGCGCAGTTCCGGCTCCTGCCCGGGAGGGACTAGACATGGCCGACATCGTCGCGAGACGCCACGAACGGCGCACCGGACGCCGCACACTCTGGCTCGTCGTACCGGTTGCCGCCCTGGCCGTCGCGCCCCTGCTCTGGGCCGTCGTCTCCTCGCTGCGCCCCGGCGAGGAGATCTTCCGCTACCTCTCCCCTGTCTCGGTGCGGACGGTGGTCCCCTCCACGGTCTCGCTGGACAACTACCGCGCGGTGCTGGAGAGCAGCTTCACCCTCGCGCTGCTGAACTCGGTGCTGGTCACCACGGTCAGCGTGGCCCTCGGGCTGGCCGTGTCGTCGCTGGCGGCGTTCGCGCTGGCGATGATCCCGTTCCCCGGGCGCGCGGCGCTGTTCGGCGTCATGGTCGTCAGCTTCCTGGTGCCGTTCGAGGCGATCGCCATCCCGCTCGCGTCGACGTTCCGCGAGGCCGACCTGCAGAACACGCTCGTCGGGCTGATCCTGCCGGCGGTCGGCAACGGCCTGGCCATCTTCCTGCTGCGGCAGTTCTTCCTCGGCATCCCGACCTCGCTCAGCGAGGCCGCCCGGATGGACGGGCTGTCCTGGTTCGGCATCTACCTGCGGATCTATCTGCCGCTGTCGCGGGCGTCGATGGTCGGCGCCGGCCTGATCCTGTTCGTCTTCCAGTGGCAGTCGTTCCTGTGGCCGCTGCTCATCGCCCCGGCGCCGGCCGTGCGGGTCGCGCCCGTGGCCATCGCCGACTTCGCCCAGGAGTCCGGTGTCGACTACGGCCAGATGTTCGCCGCCGCCACCCTCACCGCCGTGGTTCCGCTGCTCGTGCTCCTCTTCGCGCAGCGGCAGTTCGCCTCGTCGCTCGCCTCCACCGGGGAGCGGGAGTGAGCGCCGGCCGCCCGCCGTCGCGGCGACGGATCATCGTCGACTGCGACCCGGGCAACGGCGTCCCCGGCGCGGACATCGACGACGGGCTCGCCCTGGCGCTCGCCGTCGCCTCCGACACCATCCAGCTCGACATGATCACCGTCGTGTCCGGCAACACCCATCGCGACCAGGGCTACGCCGTCGCCCGCACCTTCGTCGACCTGGTCGGGCTCGACATCCCGGTGTACGCCGGTGCGGGCACCGCGCTGCTGGAGCCGAGCGGCCCCTGGCGCAGCCGGCAGGACCAGGTCACCCGCAGCGACGCGGTCCGCGCCGCATGGTCCGCCGTGCCGCCGCCGGACCCCCACGACCCCGGCACGGCGTTCGGCGCCGCGGCGGAGATCGTCCGGCACGTCCGCGCCCACCCGGGTGAGATCACCATCGTGGCGATCGGTCCGTTGACGAACGTGGCGCAGGCCCTGCAGCTCGACCCGGGTCTGCCGGAGGTCGTCCGGGAGATCGTCGTCATGGGGGGCGCGTTCGACGTTCCCGGGTTCCTACAGGAGCTGAACTTCGGCATCGACCCGGACGCGGCCCGGGCCGTGCTGACCTCGGGGTGCCCGGTCACGCTGCTCCCGCTGGACGCGACGTCGCAGACGCTGCTGCGCCACGAGGACCTCGACCTCGTGGATGCGGAGCGCTCCGCGCTGGCCCGGTACGTGGTCCAGACGACCCGGCCCTGGATCGACCTGGCCGCGGCCTGGCGCGGCATCGGCGGCTGCCTGCTGCACGACCCCCTCGCGGTGGCGCTGCTCGTCGATCCGGGCATCGTCACCGTCGAGGAGATGATGGTCGACGTCGAGACCCAGGGCACGCTCACCCGGGGCCGCCCGGTCGCCTGGACGCGGGAGAACCTGCGGCTGCACGTCGGGCTCGACATCTCCCGGGCCAGACCCGTGCGGATCGTGAAGACGGTCGACAACGACCGGCTCCTGCGGACCATGTTCGCGGCGTACCACGGCTGGTCGGACCAGGTCGGGTCCCGGGCGTAGCGGTCACCGGCCCGGGGTCGACGGCGCCTGCGGTGCAGGTCCGTCGGCCCCGGGCCGATGTGCGTCGCGGGACCCCTCAGGCCGGCGCGGGCCGCAGGTCGTGGGCGCCGGGGCCGGACGGCGCGCCGGCCCGCTGCAGGGCCCGGCGCAGCTGCCCCGCGCCCCGCGGATCGTCCACGAAGAGCCCGCCCACCACCTCGCCCCGGTCGTCGAGGTAGAGGCAGTGCCGCCGGCCGTCCGTCGGGTGCCAGTTGTCCGACACGATCCGGCCCGGCCGGGCCGTGACCTCGCCGACGGTCTGGAGCTTGCGGCCGTACTGGTCGGACCACGCGTACGGCACGAAGGTCCCGGGGTCGAAGGACGCCCCCTCGACCAGGACCCGGGCGACGGTCTTGGCCTGTTCGACAGCGTGCGACCAGTGCTCCGAGCGGCGGCGGCCCCGGCCGGCGGGGCCCGGCCAGGCGGCGACGTCGCCGAGGGCGAGGACCGCCGGGTCGGCCGTCTGTCCGTGCGGCGACACCGGCACGCCGTCCGGCCCGGCGAGGCCGCTGCCGGCCAGCCATTCCACGTTCGGGACGCCACCGATGCCGACGACGACCACGTCCGCGTCGAGGGCCGTCCCGTCGGCGAGCACCACCGAGGCGGCGTCGCCGCCGGCCGGCCCGACCGAACGGACGTGCGCGTCGAGCAGCAGCCGCACCCCGGCGTCGCGGTGCAGCCGGGCCAGGTAGCTGGAGACGTCCGGGCCGAACTGCGGCAGCAGGGCGGGCTCGCGGGACA
>NZ_JAHWGR010000075.1:0-6922 GCF_020873825.1 Micromonospora sp. DH13 | reverse complement strand
GGCCGGCCGGGACGGGACCCCCCGGCCGGCCCGCGCGGCGGTCAGGGGCGCCGGGAGGTGAGGGGCGGCGCGGCGGCGAACGCGGCCCACGCGGTCGGCGGGAAGAGCAGCGCCGGGCCCGTCGGGTCCTTCGAGTCGCGGACGGCCACCGCGCCGGGTACGACCGCCATCTCCACGCAGGCTCCCTCGTCGCCGCTGCGGCTGCTCTTGCGCCATCGCGCCGTGGCGAGGGCCGCGCTCGTCGTCGGGGTCATGTTCTACCGTCCTTTCAGGAGTCGGAGGAGCTGGTCCCGGGTGGCCGCGGGGCTGAGTGCGACCGTCCGCAGGTGCTCCATGATCTTGGTGCAGGTACGCAGGTCACCGGGCCGGTCGAGGACCATCTGGCCGGCGACCGTTTCCACCGACGCGATGTGCGGGTCCTCCGGGTCGGGGAACTCCAGGATGTGCAGCGAACCCCGGGTGCCCCGGTGGTAGCCGGCGGACAGGGGGATCACCTGGACCGTGATGTTGGGCAGCTCGGCCATCTTGAGCAGGTGGTGCAGCTGCGCCTCCATCACGGCCTGGCCGCCCACGGGGCGCAGCAGGGCGCCCTCGTCGATGATCGCGTCGAGGATCGCCGGATCGTCACCCGTGATCCGCTGCTGCCGGTCGAGTCGCAGGTGGACCCGCTGCTCGACCTGCTCGTCGCTGAGGGTGTGCGGGCCGCCCCGCATCACCCCCCGGATGTAGTCCGCGGTCTGGAGCAGGCCGGGCACCACCGACGGCTCGAAGTTGGCGATGCCGGTGGCCTCGGCCTCGAGCGCGATGAAGTCGATGGTCCGCCGGTCCAGCAGGTACGAATAGGACACCCACCAGCCGGGCTTGCGGGCGTCCTTGGCGAGCTGGACGGCGGCGGCGAGCTCGTCGGCGCCCACCCCGTAGAGGGTGAGCAGGGCGCGCACCGTGGCGGGGCTGATCAGCGTCTGGGCGTTCTCGTACCGGGACAGGGTGCTCCGGGTGCTGTTGATCTCGTCGGCGGCGGCTTCGAGGGTGAGGCCGGCCGCCTCCCGGTGCGTACGCAGCGCGATGCCGAGCCGTCGGGCCCGGGCCGTCTTCGGTGCCATGCGTCGATGGTGACATACATGGCCGGGAGTGTGCACATGAGAGAACGGCGATGAGAGTTGCATTCACGCCAGTCCACATGTCAACCTGTGACCAGTTCCTCACTGCCGGTTGTCGTGGCGACGGCGGTGGTGAGTGACCGGAGGGGATGGGGCGCGTGGCGATCGGGTTTTCTCCCCCGTACCCGATCGCCGCGTGCCGCCACCCGGGACGCACCGGAAGGGAATCGGATGACGGTGACCGCCTGCTGGCCCCGGGTGTCGCGGTGCCGCTGGTGCGCACACCCCGTGCTGCGCGACAACGACGACGCGTGGATCCACGCCCACCTGGCGTACGTCTGCCGGGACCGCTCCGGCGGGTTGGCGGCGACCACCGCGGAGCCGGAAGGGTCGCCCGGCCGGGCGGCGTGGGGCGCTGCGGGAGGCCGGCGGTGACCCGGTTCCTGGTGGTGCTCACCGACGTCCGCCCGGTGGACGACGTGCGCCGCGACGAGCGGCAGGCCCCCGAGCGGCGACGGCAGGTCGTCGGGGCGAGCAGCCGGGAGGCGGCCGACCGGATCGCCGGCGCGTTCATGGCGCTGGGCATGGTGCGGGCCGGGCGGCAGCGGGTGAAGGTGATCGCCGTCGGCCGCCGCTACGGCCTCTGACGCGCCGCCCGCCGCCCGCCCGGGAGCCGCTGTCCGCCGTGGTGTGATTACGCAGCGTATATGCACTGTTGACCGGTTGCGCGGTGCTGCCGCTTCTCCCCGGGTATCAACTCCGTTGTCCGGCCACGCACAGTAAGGTCATCCGGGTGAGCGCCACCGGCGAGCACCACGAGCCTCGCAGTCGCGAACGAAAGGGTGACCGAGTGACCACCCCAGGCAAGACCCGTGTGGCCCTCGTCTTCGGCGGCCGCAGCCCCGAGCACGGCATCTCCTGCGTCAGCGCCGGCAGCGTGCTCAGCGCGCTCGACCCGGACGAGTTCGAGGTGGTCCCCGTGGGCATCACCCGCGCCGGCAAGTGGGTGCTGACCAGCGGCGACCCGGCCCAGCTGGCGATCAGCGCCCGGCGGCTGCCGGAGATCACCGCCGAGGCCGGCGCCGACCTCGTGCTGCGGGCCGACCCCACCGGCAACGGGCTGCTGGTGCTCGACCCCGCCGAGGGGCCCCGGGTGCTCGCCGACGTCGACGTGGTCTTCCCCGTGCTGCACGGCGCGTACGGCGAGGACGGCACCATCCAGGGCATGCTGGAGATGGCCGGCATCCCCTACGTCGGGGCGAACGTCTTCGCCTCCGCCGCCGCGATGGACAAGGAGTTCACCAAGAAGCTCTGCGCCGCCGAGGGCATCCCCGTCGGCCCGTACGCGGTGCTGCGCAGCGGGGTCACCCTGTCCGAGGAGGACAAGCAGCGGCTCGGGCTGCCCGTCTTCGTCAAGCCGTCCCGGGCCGGCTCGTCGTTCGGCATCACGAAGGTCGACGACTGGGCCGACCTGGAGGCTGCCGTCGCCACGGCCCGGGAGATCGACCCGAAGGTGCTGGTCGAGGGCGCGATCGTCGGCCGGGAGGTCGAGTGCGGCGTGCTGGAGGGCGAGGCCGGGGGCGGCGCGGAGGCGTCCGTCCTGGCCGAGGTGCGGGCCGGCGGCGACCACGACTGGTACGACTTCGAGGCGAAATATCTCTCCGAGCCCGAGTACGACCTGCCGGCCACCCTGCCCGACCACGTCACCCGGCAGGTCCAGGACTACGCCGTCCGGGCGTTCGCCGCCCTGGACTGCGCCGGGCTGGCCCGGGTCGACTTCTTCGTCACCCCGGACCTGGACGTCTACCTCAACGAGATCAACACGATGCCCGGCTTCACCCCGACGTCGATGTTCCCGCTGATGTGGGCTGCCTCCGGGCTGGAGTATCCGAAGCTGGTCAACCGACTGATCCGCACCGCCCAGCGGCGCGGCGTCGGCCTGCACTGAACGCGCGCAGCCGCCGGGGCGACCGGCAGGCGCGGCCGACGGCGATGGCCGGTCAGCCGCCGCAGCCGGTGAAGACCGGCCAGCCGGCGGGAGCTGCTGGTCAGCCGGTGCAGCCGCCGGGGGCGTCGCCGCCCGAGGGCACCGAGGCGATCACCACGTCGGAGATGGGGCTGACCCACTGCAGGGCCGCCCCGTACGTGCGGGGCACGGTCACCCGCACCGCCGTCTCCCGGTCCAGCGTGGTGAGCACCGTCGCGTCCGGGCCCTCGGCCGCGTACCAGCAGACCTTGTTGACGACCCAGATGTCGTCGGTGTCGCCCGGCTCCGGCTCGGCGCCGCCGCAGGCGATGGTGAGCGCCGGGTCGCCGTACGCGGCGTTCTGCTCGGGGCCGGCGGTCACCGGCCGCTGGGCCAGGTCGCGCACGGTCGGCGGGAGCTGCGACGTCAGCGCGCGGCACACCGTGGCGGGCCGCTCGGCCAGCCGGGGGGCGGCCATCTCGACCGGCGCGGTGGACCGCGGCCCGGCGCTGGTCGCCGCCGGGCCCGGCTCGGCGGCCGGGGCGTCCGGGGTCAGCTTGGCGAAGGTGAACCCGGCCACGGCCACGGTGACCGGCACCGCGACCAGCGTGGCCAGCAGCGCGGCGCTGCGGTTGGCCCGGTCCCGGCGCGGCGCGCCGGCGTCGTCGCTCGTGCCCGCCCCGGCGGGGGACTCGGAGGAGGAAGTGATCTCGTCCACTTACAGGCGCACCACCGAACACGTGAGGGTGCGGGTGATGCCGGGCACCATCTGCACGTTGCTGACGATGAGCTTGCCGAGCTCGTCGACCGTGTTGGCCTCGGTGAGCACGACCACGTCGTACGGCCCGGTGACGGCGTCGACCCGCACCACGCCGGGAAGGTCGCCGATCAGGCCGGCCACGTCACGCGCCCGACCCACCTCTGTCTGGATGAGGATGTACGCCTGTACCACGACTCGACCTCCGTCCGTCGCCGCCGCTGGGCGGCCCGAAGGGTGAAACTACCTTACGGACCAGGTCTGATCCCTATCGGTGGCCAAGGAGAAGCGGTGAGCGAGCGCGACGGGCGCGACGGCGGGCGGGGCGCGGGACGATCCCGCGGCCACGGCGGGCGGGACGCGGAACGATCCCGGGTCCACGGCAGCCGGGGCGCGGGGCCGTCCCGGGTCCACGGTGGGCACGGGTGCGGCGGGGAGCGGGCATGAGCGTGACCGGAATCGGCGAGTTCGGGCTGATCGACCGGGTCACCGCCCGGCTGCCCCAGGGGGCGTCCTGCCTGCTCGGGCCCGGCGACGACGGGGCGGTGCTGGCCGCGCCGGACGCCCGGGTGGTCGCCTCCACCGACGTGCTCGTCGAGGGGCGGCACTTCCGCCGGGACTGGTCCGCCGCCCGCGACGTCGGGCACCGGGCGGCGGCGGCCAACCTGGCCGACATCGCGGCGATGGGTGCCACCCCGACCGCCCTGCTGGTGGCCCTGTGCATGCCGGCGGACCTCGACCCGACCTGGGCCGAGGAACTGGCCGACGGGCTCGGGGCCGAGGCCGCCACCGTGGGCGCGAGCGTGGTCGGCGGCGACATGTCGGCGAGCCCCACGCTCACGATCGCCGTCACCGCCCTGGGCGACCTGGGCGGCCGGTCCCCGGTCGTCCGCTCGGGGGCCCGCCCGGGGCACGTCGTGGCGCTCGCCGGCCGCAGCGGGTACGCCGCCGCCGGCTACACCGTGCTGTCCCGGGGCTTCCGCACGCCGAAGCTCCTGGTCGAGGCGTACCGGCGGCCCGAGGTGCCGTACGCGGCCGGGCCGCACGCCGCCCGGCTCGGGGCCACCGCCATGATCGACGTCTCGGACGGGCTGCTGGCCGACCTCGGGCACGTGGCCCGCGCCAGCGGGGTCGGCATCGACGTGCGGCGGGACGCCTTCGAGGTGCCCCGGCAGATGCGCGACGCCGCCCAGGCGCTGGGGGTCGACCCGTACTCCTGGATCCTCGCCGGCGGCGACGACCACGCGCTGGCGGCCACGTTCCCCCCGGCGGTGGCGCTGCCCGACCCGTGGCGGATCGTCGGCCGGGTGACGGAGGGCACCGGCGTGACCGTCGACGGCGAGGCGTACGACGGCCCTACCGGCTGGGACCACTTCCGGTAGGGGACCGGCCGGCGACGTACCCTTTCCCCCGTGAGCGAGATCGAGATCCGCGCGGCCCGCTTCGACTCCCCGGAGGCCCAGGAGCTCATCCGGGCCGCCCTGGCGGACCTGGGCCGGCGGTACGGGGGCAGCGGCGACGACACCCCGGTCGACGCCGCCGAGTTCGTGCCGCCGCACGGCGCGTTCCTGGTGGCCTACCTCGCCGGCGAGCCGGTCGGGTGCGGGGGCTGGCGCAGCCACGGCGACGACGGGGAGACCGCCGAGCTGAAGCGCATGTACACCAGCCCGCAGGCGCGGGGTCGGGGCGTGGCCCGGGCGGTGCTCGCCGCCGTCGAGCGGTCCGCCCGCGAGCACGGGCGCAAGCAGCTCGTCCTGGAGTGCGGCGACAAGCAGCCCGAGGCGATCACCATGTACAGCGCGGCCGGCTACGAGCGCATCCCGAACTTCGGCTTCTACCGGGACCACCCGGGCTGCCTCTCCTTCGGCCGCACCCTCTGACCGAGCCGCTGCGCGCCGCGCCCTGGCCGGCCCGTGCCCTGTTCGTCGGGGTGGCTGCGCGGCGGCGGCCCGTGCCCTGGTCGGCTGGGTGGCTGCGCGGCGGCGGCCCGTCAGGCGACGGTGACGCGGATCTCGGCGGCGGCGGCGCGGGCGGCCCGCTCGGCCTCGGCCGGGTCGACGCCCCAGGCCAGCACGTGCCCGCTGCGCCGGCCCGACGACGTGACCGGCGCGACGGTCGCGCCGACGGCGGTGTCGAGCTGCACCTCCAGCACCCCGGGCACCCGGCGGGCCGGCCGCAGCCCCTCGACGCCGGTGACGGTGCCCGGGTCGGCGAGCAGGAACTCCACCGCCGCCGCCCCGGTCGGCCGGGTCGGCAGCGCCGGCCGCTCGCCGCGCAACACCCGCAGGTACGCGTCGATGAAGCCGAACTCGTAGCCGATCGAGATCAGCGCGGTGATCATGTCGCCGGGGAGCCGGGCGGCGCACTCCACCAGGTGCGGCACGCCGCCCGCCTCGGCCGGCTCGGTGCCGGGGCGCGGGCCGACGACGATCCACTCGCTGTGCAGCACCCCGGTGCGGAACCCGGCGGCGGCGCACAGCCGCCCCGCCGCGTCGAGCAGGTTGCGGCGGACCGCACCGGGCAGCGCCGACGGGACGGTGTGCCCCGTCTCGACCGGCAGGGGACCGGGCAGCACCCGCTTGTCGGTGACGTTGCCGAAGATCACCTCGCCGTCGGCGACGAGCAGCTCGACGCTGTGCTCCCGGCCGTCGAGCACCTGCTCGGCGAGGACCTGCGTGGGCAGCCCCCGGTCGGTGGCCTCCGGCGGGGCCTCGGGGGCCGCGGTGGCCGCCCAGGCGGCCGGGATCTCGGCCGGGTCGGCGACCAGCCGCACCCCGAGACTGCCCGAGCGCCGGGTCGGCTTGAGCACGCAGCGGCCGCCGTGCCGGCGCGCGAACTCGACCGCCTCCGCCGGCCCGCCCACCAGCTCGTACGCCGGGTTCGGTAGCCCGGCGTCGGCGGCGAGCAGCCGCATCCGGTGCTTGTCGGAGAAGACGTCGGCGGCCTCCGCCCCGGCACCGGGCAGGCCGAGGCGGGCGGCGAGGCGGGCGGCTGCGCCCACGGCGTACTCCAGGCCCGGCATGACGAGGCGGGCCCTGGCCAGATCGGGCTCGCGGGCCAGCAGCGCGTCCGCGTCGAAGCCCGTCTGGTATTCGGCCG
>NZ_JAHWGR010000074.1:0-7253 GCF_020873825.1 Micromonospora sp. DH13 | reverse complement strand
GGCCCGGCGTGGGAGCTGTTGGGCCGGCGATCGGCGGGCACCCCAGAGGGGCCCCACCCGCCGCCGCCGGCCCACGGCACGGGGGTGGTGGTGGTGTTGGTCCGGCCTCGCTCTGGGGGGTGCGGTCGCGGTGCGTCCGTCGTCGGGGTTAGCCCGTCAAGCATGTGGGCGGTGTTCGTCCTGGGCGAGCTGGTCGCCCAGGAGCCGGCGGCGCGTACAGGCGCGGTTAGGTCAACTGATCACCTGGGAGGGGGAGGGGTTTCCGCCGGGCGTGAGGTGGTCGCCCAGGGGCCGGGTGGGTCTCTGGGTACGGTTTAGGTCAACTGCGCTGCTGTGGCGGTGTCCGCCGGGTGTAGGGCTCGTGACACGAGAGCCGACGCCGTGGTTGGAGCGGTCAACCCCTACGTACTGATCTCAGTATTTACTGATGCACTGAATTACTGAGTTACTGATTCGGCAGGTTCGCCAAGTCGATCTATCGTGCGGGAATGACCTTGGTGAAGGACGCCGAGCGCCGCCGGCCGCGTAGGTGGGTGCTGTACCTCGCGGCTGGACTGGCGCTGTGTGTCGCCGGGCCGGCCGCCGCCGGGGCAGGGTGGGTAGCAACGAAGACCGTCGAGGCTGACCGTGGACAGCCCACGCCGGATGCCGCCGCGAACGTGTTCATGCTCGCTGTCTCGTCAGGTGAGGAGTTAGGGCTACGGGCTGCCCTTGCGCCGTCGCGTCGTGACGAGCTGGTCGACGAGTGGCGACGTATCCGAGGTGACATCACTCGGACCAGTCCGCAGCCATCGAAGGTCAGCGCGGGTGTGTTCGTCGTCGACGACCAGGGCGACGATCGGGCCCAGGTCGTGACCGAGGTGCAGGCAGTGTGGTGGGGCACGGTATCGATGGCGGGTACCCCGCACGCCTGGCGGTTTGAGACGCGACGGGACGGCGGCGGGTGGCGAGTGTGGTCGGTCGACCCGCACCCGTGGTGCGGCGGGCACGTACGAGCCGAGGCGTGCCGATGACGAAGGGCCGGCCCCGTGAGGAGTCCGGCCCTTCTACTGACTTACTGAGTTACTGAGCTGCCTTGCGAAGGTCCTGCTTGATGGCACCGGCTAGTTCGTCGTCGACGAGAAGCCTGCGCACGAGTGCGGCCATGACTTCCTGCTTAGTGAGGCGGGCCCGGCCGAGTTCGACAGCTGCCGTGGTGAGCCAGTCGGCTAGCCGCCGGTGTTGGTCCGGGGCGAGGTCGACGGTGGAGCGGACCGGCTTGGCCAGGGGAGCGGCAACGGTGGGGACGTGTTCTACCGGGGCCGGCGTAGGTGCCGACCTTGCCGGCGGGGTGGTTCGCGCGGCAACCCGGGCCGCTTTGGCGCGCAGTTCGTCAGCCTTGCTCACGCCGACACCTCCTGCCGGTCGGCGAGGTCGAGAAGTTCCATCGCAGCGGCCCCGTACGGCGTATCTAGGGCACCGGCCATGGGGTCGCCCCACGCTTGGGCGAAGCGCTCTAGGCTGCCGATCTGAGCGTTCAGTACGGTTACCCCGTCGTCGGTGATGAGCTGCCGATATACGCCCGTTGAGGCAGCCCGCGGCTTCACTCTGGTGAGCAGTACCGCATGGATCGGCGGCTTCCCGTCCGGCCGGACGTCGGCGGCTTCCTGGAGGAGTTCCCGCACGGCCGGCAGCCGGTCGTATTCGATTGGCGTCGGGGCCATCGGCACCAGGACGTGCGTGGCGATCCGCGCGGCGCTGAAGACAGTTCCGCGCTGCGCCTTCATCGGCGGGGTGTCGATCACGACGACGTCGTATCGGTCGCCGACCACGTCGGGCAGTTGCTTGTGCAGGTTCGGTACCGCCATCGTGACGACCGGCCACGGGAGATCTCCGGCGAGCTGCCAGCCCTGCAAGCTCTCGTTCTCTCCGTCCGCGTCGACGCCGAGCACCCGCATGCCCGCCTCGTGGAACGCCTGCCCCAGGTGGCCGGTTGTCGTCGTCTTTGTCGACCCGCCCTTGAGGTTGACCACAGCGATGACCAGCATTACGACCTCTCTTCTTGGAACAGCGGCAGCATCGGAGC
Source organism: Micromonospora sp. DH13 (assembly GCF_020873825.1). Taxonomy (NCBI): domain Bacteria; kingdom Bacillati; phylum Actinomycetota; class Actinomycetes; order Micromonosporales; family Micromonosporaceae; genus Micromonospora; species Micromonospora sp. DH13. The sequence goes on along the minus strand of NZ_JAHWGR010000074.1, from coordinate 5,188 downwards.
ATCAAAGTTCGGAGTCGAGGCAATCCGCCGAAGACCCCGGAACGGCCTCACAACATCGGTTCCGTCAGCACGGCGTATCCACACGTTGCGAGGCCCACCACCAGAGCCCCAGGCACAGATGACCGTAACCGGCTTTCCGCGCTCCAAGTAGGTCCGACCCTTGATGCTCACCGCGCCACCTCTCCCAGTGCATACGGCTTGCCTACTGACATCAGTATATCAGTAGATACTGAGTTACTGAGATACTGATTGCTCCCAGATTGAAAGTGCCCGAGATAGTGACATTGCGAAGGTTTGACCGTTATTGACGGATACGAAACCACGCCCGGATGCCAGGCGGCGCACGCGTCGGCGGACCGTGCGACGGGTTGGCTTGCGACAGGCGACGGTTTGCGCGCCGGCGAGCCCTTGCACCTCAGCCAGTTCTGAGCGGATCGCCCCACCCTTCGTCCTGGTGACGGTCACCTGTCGCGTGGTGCCTTGTGCCCGAGCCCACCGACGGATGATGCGCGCGACGCGGTCGGCCTGGTCGTGGGTGACTTCGACCGCGACCGTGACCCGCTCTAGCTTCCAGTAGCCCCAGAACCGACCCGGGCCCTTGCCTGGCTCTTGCCACGCGGCCGGTACGCAGTTCTGATACTCCTTCGCCGCGAAGGACCCGTGTTTGGTGAAGTACACGGCGACGCGCTTCGGATCGGTGACCCGGAGCCCTTCCGCGAAGTCGACGCCCGTACCCGCCAGCTGGTGACGCTCTCTCTCTACCGGGTCCGGGTGACCCACGATGTCGGCCCACACCGCGCTTAGCCACTGGCGAAACGGTTGTCCCGCGCCGACCCATGCCGAGGATCGAGCACGAGCACCAGGAGTACGGGACAGCCCGTGCGGCGGCACCATGAGCAAGTGGAAGTGGGGTGCCCCGCGCCGCTGAAACTCCAGCTTCCACACGGCCGTCACGTCCTCGCCCCACGCCTTGACGTAGCGCTTCCGCAGGGCTTGAAGATGCCGCTTCGCCGTCTTGCCGTCCGGCGCCACAGTCAGCCAGTCACCCGGATAGGTCAGCGTGACCATCGCGGGTACGCGGGTGGGGTCGGACAGCATCGGGTGGAAGTCCAGTTCGCAAAGCGCGCGGACCATGTTGGCTCTGCTCTTGCGCGACCATCCGGTGATCTCTCGCGAGGGGTCCGACTCGGGAATCTCTTCGCCGCGTGCGAGGTAGGTCGCGGCCTGATCCGCCGAGGTCTGCCGCGCCCGTAGGGCCCGCTCCTGGGTACGTTCGCGGCGGGCGAGGTCAGGGTGTTCGATGGCCACCGCGCCGGCCGCGATGACGATGCGCGGTCGGGGCCCTTCTTCGCCGGCCCAGGCCGGGCGAGCGTCGAACATGCGCGCGGCCAGGTCGAGGCCGTCAGCGTGCGGAAATTGCGGAGTCCACCACGCTGCCGTCGATTCTGAGGCAGCATCCGGTGGGGAGTGATGCGACGGACGGGTGTCGTCCGCTACCCTGGTAGCAAGCATGTTGCGGTTCCGCTCTCCTGGTAAGTGCAGCGGGGCCGATCGAAGGGCCAGCGTTGGCGCGCTGGCCCTTCAACCATTTCGGGCCTGTGGAGACCCTTCCGCGATTCGGCCCCTACGTCACGTCGACACACCGACTGATCGCGATCAGGCCACGCGGCCCAGCTCCTGGCGGCGGCTGTCGAGATCGACCACGTTCGACGAGCGAGCGGCAGTCACGTACTCCACCAGCTCGCGAATGTCGTCGTCGCGGACGTAACCCAGCCGAGCCCGCACCGTGGAACGCGCGCCGTCTTCCAGGCTGAACAGCACGCCCGGCATGGTCTCGCTGACCTGGTGACAGAGGGCCCCGTACTGAACGGCGTCTTCGATCAGCGCCGCTTCGGTGTGCGATTCGGTCGGCAGCCGAAGGGCAATACGACGCGTGAAGAGATCTCGAAGCGTGAACGTGTCCTTGGTCGGTTCCTGAATCGCACCGACCACGATGTAACCGGCGGCACGACCCTGCGTGAGCAGGATGCCTAGCAGATCCTCGATCTTCGACCGGACCGATCGAGGCCAGTACTTCAACAGCGGCGCGAGTTCGTCGATCAAGATGAGCGTCAGTGGCCGGGCCGGCGACGGCGCGAAATCTCGTTCCCCGCCGACCGCGTCCCGCTCGTTCGCCTCGCCCAGCTCCACCACCAGGCGCACGAGCAGATCCACCACTTCCTGCTCGGTCACGGCGTAATCCGAGTCCGCGAACAGGGCCCGCGCCTGCCGGAGCTCCTTCGCCTTAGGGTCGATGCCGACCAAGCGCACGGTCCCGTCAGCGATGCCCGGCGCGATGCCCCGAAGCAGGTTCCAGCCCAGACCCGCCTTACCGGCCCCGGTGCTACCGGCCACGGACGTGTGACCGCCGAGAAGACTCACGCAGTACGGTTCGTCGAACTCGTCGAAGCCGACCGGCACCGCCCGAAAGTCGATGCACGCCGTCGACGCCGGAATCTCAGTGGCTTCCACCGCTTCCACCAGCGGGTCACGCCGCATCAGGTCAATACCGACCTGCGCGGGTTGGATCTCTCGCACCGCGACCCGGTGAGCGCCGAAAGCACCGCGTAGCTTCTCGCCAGCCTGGCGGAACTGCTCTAGTTCCTGGCCCACCTCCATCCGGACCACGAGCCGATCCCAGAACGGGGTAGTAGAGACCCGGACCAGCCGCGGTACGTGTCGATCAATGTCGTCGTCGACGAACAGCTCGCACCGGACCATCACCCGGTCCCAGACCCGCCGGTACGCCCACCAGCGACGCCACCAGGTACGCGCCCACGTCAACGCGTACCGCTCGAAGCTGGCCCGGTGCGCGGCCGACCAAGTCGACGTAGCGACGAACGCCCCGACCAGGGACAGCAGCACCATGCGCCATCCGACCCACGCGATCGCGGCCCCGAGCCCCGCCGAGGTGAGCGAGGTACGCGGGTGCAGCACGATCTGTACGGTCAGCCAGGCGATCAGCTTCGCGAGCTGCTTTGCCAGCCACACGAGCACCCGACCGACGAGCGAAAACATGAAGTCAACGACGCCCCGGCGGGCGGAAATGCGAGCCATGGGAAATCTCCTGTAGACGTGCAGCGGGGAGCCATCGAAGGTCTGTGGTCGATGGCTCCCCGCTGGAGACGAACAGAGGTGCGCTATCTGGGGAGAGTGCGAAGGTGCCGATCCAGCGCCTCACTGGCGGCGGCGGCGTTGTCGATGTCTCGCTGAACGGCCGTCATGGATCGAGTAGTGCCGAGACCGGCCCCCAGCTCGGGATCAAGGACCGCACCAGCGTCGATCAGCCGCTGAATCTTTTCGATCTGTACGTCGATCTCGTCGACGAGTCCGCGCAGGCTGCTCATGCCGACACCGCCGACCGGTAGTAGATGCGGGCCCGGCTGAACGAATGGAACTCGGCCGCCGCGACGCCGACCGACACCGCCGCGTCCTTGGTCAGCGCGAGGGTCTCGTCGACGAGCCGCTGATCGGTCGCCCGGCCCCTGTCGTCGACCCTGCTGACCTCGCGCTGGAGCGCGCCGACCATGACCGACAGACGAAGCATGGCATCCGCGATCGCCCGCCGCCGCAGCTTCATCTCTCGCAGGCGGCGGTAGAACGCGGCTCGATCCTCGATGCCGACCCGCACGTCAACCGCCCGGTTGGCGAGGGCCCCGGCGACCTGCCGCTTACGACGGGCCTTCCGCTGGCTCTTGCTTTCGAAGTTCGCTCCACTCACCACGCGGCCGGTGCGCGCCGCCTGACGAACCCGATTTCGCTGCCTACTTGACACCTTTCCTCCATTTCCTTTCGTCTATCCACGCTTCCGCGCAGACCTTGTGACACGGCACTCCGCGAGGGCTGCGGCAGATCGCCGGTTTGCCGCAGATCGAACAGGGTTCGCCCGGGCCGGCGCTTCCCGATTTCGACCAGTCAACGAGAGCCATTGACCGGCCTCCAATTCACCAGCTAAACCAGCAAATCTTGTTGTTCCACGAGTGCATACCGCCATGGCCTTTCGGCAGATCACACCGGTAGCCACGATGAATGGCCTTGCAACGGTTCTGGAAAATGCCGGCCATTAGGCCCCTTTCCCTTTCGCTACTTGACGGGCGCGGTACCCGCCAACGCCTTGACCTGCTCGGCCCGGTACCAGACCTGCACCCCGATGACCTTCTCCTCTCCCGTGTCGGGGTTACGCTTGGTCTTCTCCATGACGCCGATCTCGAAGTTCACGAGCTGAATCGGCGTGTACGGCATCAGGCCCTCACACGGGTTCTTGTGCGACGCGATGCCGACCTTGAGCACCGCGTTCTGCGGCCGACCGAACATGTCCCGGGTCATCGCTACCGCCTGGACGTCCCACTTCGGCGTGCCGTCCTTCGTCGTCTCCTGCCGGTCCGACTTGAACGCCGTCTTCGGGTCGCACGACAGGAACGCGATTCCCTGGAAAGTGCCCGCCTGGTCGATCTTGAAGTTCGTGAACATGGGACTTCCTCCCGTACAGGGCCAAACCTAGGGCCGATTCTCCCGTTGTCCCATTGTCCCGGGACAACCTCAGGTGAGACAATGAAAGCACACCCGGGACGGTGGGTGCAAGAGGTGTCCCGGGACAATCGTTGGCAGGGGAGGAAACGGGATGAACGTGACGAATGACGTTGAGTCACAGCTCCGACGGCGCATCGAGGGAGGCGAGTTCTCGCCGGGCGCGAAGCTCCCTCGGCTGGCAGACCTCATGGAGGAGTACGGCGTCAAGAGCCGCAGCGCCATGGACCGCGCGCTCAGGGCTCTAGTGGCCGAGGGCTTGCTAACGGTCCGCCAGGGTTCTGGGATCTTCGTCCGGCAACGTCAGGTAGTACAGCGAGACTTCATTGCTGGACTCCGAATGGAGTACTCCCGAGCCATTCATGACCAGGTCACCGAAGAAGGTCTGTTCGAGGCGATGACCGGCACGCGCGTAGAGGTCAACACGTCGTATGAGCTGATCGACGCGGCCGGCCGCGTAGCTGAGCTGTTGGCGGTCACGACAGGTACGCCCCTGCTCATGCGAACGTATCGGTACTCGATCGACGGTCAACCTCACCAGATCGCCCGGTCGATGATGTCCAGCGATCTTGCCCAGACTGCCGGACTGACCTCGCCAGGGTCGGAACGGCCCGGCGTGGGA
>NZ_JAHWGR010000073.1:0-8679 GCF_020873825.1 Micromonospora sp. DH13 | reverse complement strand
AACCCCACCCGCTGGACGGGCGCTGCTGGAACAGGCCGAGGGAGTCGTGGTCGTTGCGGTCACCCAGGTGACCCAGGTTCTGCAGCTTCGACTCCTGCAGGGCGGTGCCGATCGAGATCACCGCGGCCCGCTCGTCGAGGCCGGTCTTCTCGGTGGCGGCGATGATGGCCTTGGCGTTGGCGGTCTGCTCGGCGTCGAGATCGATGCGCGACTGCGCGCCCTGCACACCGTGGGGGATCAGCTTCCCGGCGTCGGCGGTCGTGTCGGCCTGCACGGCCGCGACGGGCCGCGCGTCGACAGTGCCGGTGCCGGTGTCGATGGCGTGGTTGAGGGGGCCGGCGGCGAGGCCGCCGGCGAACGCGAGTCCGGCGATGCCGAGGACGCTCTTACGCAGGATGGCCGTGTTCATGGGGGTGTCTCCTATCCGGGGGGTCGGCACACGTCCCACATCCGCCGAAGGGGCATGGCGGGGGGGGTGTGCGAGCACCACGTCGAGGCGCCCGAACAACGAACAACGGGGGAAGAAGAGGAGGAGGGGGGTCGGCTGCCTTGCGGCGCCGGGTCCAGGTGTAACGACCGGCGACCGGCCCCCATTCCCGGGGGGATGACTCGGGTGGCGGGGGCGGGTCCTGCCAGATCCGGGGGATCCGGGGTGCTGCTGCGGTCGTCCGTCAGGTGTAACGCCCCCGCCCCGGCCGGGATTCCGGCCGCAGGGTGCCGCCGGTCACCACCCCGACCCCGGCCTGACCCGGCCCACCCCCGGCCCGCCCCACGCCACCCCGTCGGGTCGGACAATCCTCCCATTCCGGCGGAGGGGTGACGGCATGCCGGGCAGATGGGGGTATCAACGGCGCGGGATACCCCCATGTCCCCGACATGGAGCCGATCAACCGGGCGGGCGGGACGCGCCGACCCGTCAGTGCTCAGGCCCGTCGCGCCAGGAGCCGCTGCGGTAGACCGTTCCCCGGTACTCCCCCGTGCCGCGTTCCGACCCGGCCGGCAGCACCGGATCGGCACCGGCGGACGGCCCTAGCGCAGATGGGCCGTCGGCGGACACACCGCCCAGGGACGGGCCGTCGACGGACGACCAGGCCGTGGCGTCCCGCCGCGCGGCGCGGGACCGACGCACCCGGGTGACGACGAACCACGCGACCGCCAGCGCGGACACGGCGATGACCACGTTCTGGAACGTGCCGACGTAGGACTCGACCACGTGCCAGTTCTCGCCGAGCAGGTAGCCCGCCATGACGAAGACCGTGTTCCAGATGAGGCTGCCCAGCGTCGTATACAGCAGGAAGGTCAGGACCGGCATCCGCTCCACGCCGGCCGGGATCGAGATGAGACTGCGGAACACCGGGATCATCCGGCCGAAGAACACCGCCTTGACGCCGTGCCGGAGGAACCACGCCTCCGTGCGGTCGACGTCCTCGAGCTTGACCAGCGGCAGCTTGGCGGCGATGGCCCGCATCCGGTCCCGGCCCAGCATGGCGCCGATCCAGTAGAGCGCCAGCGCGCCGACCACCGAGCCAAGGGTGGTCCAGCCGATCGCCCCCACCAGGCTCATCCGTCCCTGGCTGGCGACGAATCCAGCCAGCGGCAGGATCACCTCGCTGGGGATGGGCGGGAAGAGGTTCTCCAGCGCGACCGCCAGCCCGGCGCCGGGGCCACCCAGCCGTTCGACCAGGCCCGTGACGAATCCGACCGGTCCGTCGGACCCGGGTTCGGGACCGGCGGCGACCGTACGAGGGAAGGGCAGGAGCGGCTGCGTGCTGATCATCCGACAACGTTAGTGACCGTTCCCGCCGGCTGCCACGCCCCGGGCCGGCGGGGCGAGGGTGGGAGCGGGCGACCGTACATCGTGGATGGTTCGTGTCGGTTCGGCCCGTCAGTCCGCCGCGTCGCCGCGCGCCCCCGGAAAGCCGGTGAGCAGCTCCCGCAGCCGGGCGGCGGTCTCCGCGCCGATCCGGTCGCGCTCGATCGCCTCGGTGAGGTCCTCGCGCAGCTCCCGCAGGTGCTTGGCCCGGTCCTTGAGCTTGCCCCGGTTCAGCTCGGCGACCTCCTCGCGCAGCTCGTCGGCGGTCTTGCGGTCGATGTCGCCGCGCGCCTGCGCCTCGTCGACCAGGGCGGTGAACTCGGCGGCGAGCTGGCGCAACGTGACCGGACGCGATCGTGCGGTCGTGGGCGGGGCGGCGGCCGACGGGGGCGGTTCGGCCTTGCTCCCGTCGGCGGGCGCGACGGTTCCGGGCCCCCCGGCCGGCGGGGCCGGGGCACCGTCGTCGAGGGCGAGCAGCGCGACCACGCCGACGAGCAGCGCCATCCCTGCGGCGACGAGGACACCGAGCAGGCGGTTGCCCTGGCCCGGGCCGCGCGGCGCGCGCCGAACGGGCTCGGCCACCGGGCGGGGCTCGGCCACCGGAACGGACGACCGCCCGGGTCGGGCGGGAGGAGCCCACGGCCCCGCGCGATCGACCAGGGTCGGCGGGTGGTCCGCGGGCGGCGAAGCGGCGGGCCGGGTCGGGGCCGAGGCGGCAGGCCGGATTCCGGCCGGGGATTCGGCGGCCGGCGTCGCGCCGAGCCGGCGGGCCAGGTGGGCGGCGGTGGGTCGCCGGGCCGGGTCGGCGTTCAGGCAGGCGAGGGTGAGTGCGGCGACGTCCGGGGGCAGCCCGGGGACGCGCAGCGGCGGGGCCTGCCGGCGCTGCGCGTGCGCCTCGATGGCGTCCTCCCAGGTCTGCACGGGCAGCGGGGCCCGGCCGGCGAGGGCGCGGTAGAGCAGGGCGCCGAGGGCGTACACGTCGCTGGCCGGGTTCGGCGGCCCGGGGTCGAACCGCTCGGGGGCGAAGTACGCGGGGGTGCCCATCATCGGCTTGTCGCCGGGCCCGACGCGGGGCTGGTGCGGACCCATGCGGGGCGGGTGCGGCCCGGCCGGGGCGGCGATGCCGAAGTCGAGCACCTTCGCGCCGCTCTCGGTGAGCATGATGTTGGCGGGCTTGATGTCGCGGTGCACCACGCCGATGCGGTGCGCGGCGGCGAGGGCGGCGGCGACCTGACCGGCCAGCCGGACGGCGTCGGGCCAGGGCAGCGGGCCGGCGGCGAGCCGGTCGGCGAGGCTGCGCCCCTCGACCAGTTCCATCACCAGGTACGGCACCACGGTCGGGCCCCCGAGGAACGCCTCGCCGTAGTCGTACACCTGGGTGACGTGCGGGTGGGTGAGCCGGGCGGCGGCGCGGGCCTCGCGCTGCAGGGTGGCGCGCAGGTGCGGGTCGGCGGCCAGCTGGGCCGCGAGCGCCTTGACCGCGACGGGACGGTGCAGGACCTCGTCGTCGGCGCGCCACACCTCCGACATTCCGCCGAGGCCGATGCGCTCGCGCAGGACGTAGCGGTCGTGCAGCCGCAGGGTGGGCGTGAACGGCGACATGGTGGTCCAGTCTGCCTGCCGGCCGGCGCCGGGCACCAGTCGCGGTGGCCGGCGCCGCGGCCGGGCCGGTGGGTCAGGGCTTACGGGCCACGGCCCCGTACATGCTGACGTCGACCACCGAGGGCCGAGGCTGCGGCTCCCGCTCGGCGCGCCACTGGGCGATCGAGGCGATGCCCGGGTCGACGAGCTCCAGCCCGGCGAAGAAGCCGGCGAACTCCTCCCGGCTGCGCAGGCTGATCACGTCGCGCGAGCTACCGGTCCGCGTCGCCACCCTGGATTCCTGCGCCACGTGCTCGGGCAGGTGGTCGTAGGTGGCGTGCGAGGCGGCCAGGTAGCTGCCGGGGGGCAGCGCGTCCAGCAACCGACGGACCACCGCGTACGGGTCGTCGGGGTCGGGCAGGAAGTGCAGGATCGCGACCAGCATCAGCGCCACCGGCTGCCTCAGGTCGATGGTGCGGAGCAGGTCGGGGTGGCGCAGGATCTTCTCCGGGTCCCGCAGGTCGGCGTCGATGTAGGCGGTGGCGCCCTCGGGCGAGCTGGTCAGCAGCGCCCGGGCGTGGGCGAGCACGATGGGGTCGTTGTCGACGTACACCACCCGGGCCTGTGGGTCGGCGGCCTGGGCGACCTCGTGGGTGTTGTCGGCGGTGGGGATGCCGGTGCCGATGTCGAGGAACTGCCGGACGCCGGCCTCGCGGGCGAGGTAGCCGACGGTTCGCTTGAGGAAGCGGCGGTTCTCCAGGGCGGCGATGCGGATGGTCGGGAAGGCCGCGGCCATCGCGTCGCCCGAGTCCCGGTCGGCCTGGAAGTTGTCCTTGCCGCCCAGCAGGTAGTTGTAGCGGCGGGCGGGATGCGCCACCGAGGTGTCGATCCGGTCGCTGGGGTGGGCGGGACCGGTCGAGGTGCCGGGGGCATCGGTGGTCAAGGGGTGCCTCCATGGCTCTGCGCTGACCTGTTACGCCGGCGTCCGTCCACTGTCGCCGATGTCGACCATCGTAGAGGCAGCGCGCGCCGCCGCCCCGACCAGGGAACCCGCTATCCCGGGTAGAGCTCGTCGCGCAGCCGGGTGAGGAGTTCCGGGGTGCGCTCCGGGGGCTCGGCCTCGACGCAGAGCCGTTCCATGGCCGCCGCGTAGTAGTCGAGGTCCTCGCGCTTGTCGAGGTAGATCGCGCTGGTGAGCTGCTCGATGTAGACGATGTCGGGCAGGTCCTGGTCGCCGAAGCGCAGGATGGTGAACGCGCCGCCGGCCGCGGCGTGGCCGCCCGCGTCGAACGGGATGATCTGCAACCGCACGTGCGGCGCCCGGGTCGCCTCGATCAGGGCGGTGAGCTGGTCACGCATGACCTGGGGGCCGCCGATCGGCCGGCGCAGCGCCGCCTCGTCCACGACGGCCCACAGTTGCGGCGGCCGCGGGCGACGGAGCAGCTCCTGGCGCTGCATGCGCAGGCCCACCCGGCGGTCGATCTCGTCCGCCCCCGCCCCACGGTGACCGAGCAGGACGACGGCCCGGGCGTACTCCGGGGTCTGGAGCAGGCCCGGCACGAACTGCACCTCGTAGCTGCGGATCAGCGCGGCGGCCGCCTCCAGGCCCAGGTAGGACTGGAACCACGACGGCAGCACGTCGCCGTAGCGGTGCCACCAGCCGGGGCTGTTGGCGTCGCGGGCGAGCTTGAGCAGGGCCTCCCGCTCGGTGGTGTCGGTGACCCCGTAGAGGCTGAGCAGGTCGGCGACGTCGCGCTCCTTGAAGCCGACCCGCCCGAGCTCCATCCGGCTGATCTTCGACTCGGAGGCCCGGATCTCCCAGCCGGCGCCCTCCCGGGTCACCCCGCTGGCCTCCCGCAGGCGGCGCAGCTGCGCGCCGAGCAGCATGCGCAGCACGGTTGGGCCGGTGGCCGGGCCACCCTCCGTGGGAACCATCGTCACGCGCCGACCTCCGCTTGCTGCCTTCGTCGCACCGGGCCCCACCCCGGCCGACGTGTAAGCATGCCATGGACCGACAGTGAGGTGAACCCGGCCGGTCGGCGTTTCGGTCCTGTTGACGGGACGCAGCCGAGGGGTGACCCAGGGTCAGCCGATCAGGTGGTCGAAGTCGCCGTCCCTGGCGCCGAGGACGAAGGCCGCGATCTCGTCGATCGTGTAGATCAGCGCCGGACCGTCGGGGTAGCGGGAGTTACGGACGGCGATGCCGGCACCACCGGGAAGCTCGGCGAGCTCGACGCAGTTGCCGCTGGGATTGCTCCGTCGACTCTTCATCCAGGTCAACGGGGGGAGCTGTGCAGTGGGAACGCCGTTGCGGGGCTGCTGCATGGGGCATCTTTCTTGTCAAGAGCCTGCCGATGCCGCGGGAGGAGCGGTGTGCTGGCGAGGAGTCGGGGCTTACGACGGGATTAGCTGCACGTGCATCTGCTATTGCATCTGCACCGGACAGCGAGCATGATAACCCAACGAGGGTGTACCTAGGTGTTCACTTTGGGTTACCTCACCTGGGGCTGCACCAGGGAAAACAGGAGTCCCCACGGGCACCTGGCCGGCACGGCCGGGCGCGTGGGCAGACGCGGTGAGGAGGGTTCGTGCCGGATCCGTTGACCATCGCGTCCGGCATCTCGGCCGCCGGAGCCCTGGTCTCCGCATGGCAACTGCGCCGCCGGGCCATGCTGGCCGAAGCGGAGATCGAGCACCTCCAGGCCGAGCTGGCCGCCGAACGGCACGCCGCCAGCCACGACCCGCTCACCGGGCTGCCCAACCGGCGGGCCTTCTTCCGGCTGGCCGCGACCCTGCTCACCGACACCGCCGGCCAGCCACTGATCGCCATCGTGCTGGACCTGGACGACTTCAAGCAGGTCAACGACCGCTACGGGCACGCCGCCGGAGACCAAGTGCTGGTCAGCGTGGCCGAACGGCTGGCCGCCTTCGCCGGGGACAACCTCGTGGCCCGCCTCGGCGGCGACGAGTTCGCGGGTCTGCTGGCCACCCCGACCGTCGACCGGCGGTGGATCGAGCACGCCTCCCGCCGGCTCTGCGAGTCACTCGCCGCGCCGATCCCCCTCGGCGGCCTGAGCCTGCGGGTCACCGCCTCCGTCGGGCTCGCCCCGGTCACCTGCCCGACCCAGCTCACCGAGGCGCTCGACCGCGCCGACGCGGCGATGTACCGGGCGAAGAGCGTCGGCACCTCCCGCTCCGCCCGGCAGCTCGTCGACAGCGCGCACCTCGCCGAGTGCTGAGACAGGGACCGGAACGCCCGCGACCTGGCGGCGGGGCTCAGCGCCAGCCGTAGCCGGCGCGCAGGGCCTGGCCGACCCGGTCGAAACGCGCCCGGTCCAGCACCGCGCCCTCGCGGCGGATGCTGTCCTCCCGCATGGTGAGGACGCGGTCGAGCCGCACCCAGCTGGGCCGGTTGTCCCGGTCCCAGGCGCCCGGGCCCAACGCCAGCCAGTGCCGCTGGCCGTCCCGCTCGCCCTGGCTGGACAGCATCAGGCCGAACAGGGTCCGGCTGGACCGCCCGACCACCAGCACCGGGCGGTCCTTGCCCTGCCGGGGGTCGTCCTCGTAGGGAACCCACGTCCAGACGACCTCACCCGGGTCGGCCTGACCGTCGGGCTCCGGTGCGTAGCTCAGCTCCCGGCGCTGCAACGCGGAGACCTGCCGGCGCCGCGCCACCTGGGCCGGGATCGGACCGGGGGTACGCGTCGGCGCGGCCCCGCCGCGGGCCACCCGCCCCAGCCGGGACGCCACACTCCTCAACAGACCAGCCACGGCGGGCAGCCTAACCCGTCCCCCGGCCCGCCGCCCACCCACGGCGGCGGGAGGGGGCGACGCGGCCGCCGGGAGGGGCGGCGCGACCGGGAAGGGCGGCGCGACCGCCCGCCGTGCGAACGGGACCCGCCGGGGCACAGTAGGGGCATGACGACGAACCTCCACGCCCCGCTGGCCCGCTACGCCGCCCGGCTGCACGGCGCGGCCGGCGACCGGCACCACGTCGCGTCCCCGCTGGGCGCGTGGCTGCTGCTCGCCCTGTGCGCGTCGGCCGTCCCCGAGCGCGCCGCCGCCGGACCCGACGGGCACGCCGCCGGACCGGACGGAAACGCTGGACCCGACGGGCACGCCGGGCTCGACGGGGACGCCGCCGACCTCGCCGACGCGCTGGGCATCGCACCGGCCCAGGCCGCCCGGATCGCCGCCGACCTGCTGGACGCGCCGCATCCCCTGGTGCCGTCGGCGACGGCCGTCTGGCACCGGCCCGGCACGGAGACCGCCGGGCTGGACGCCTGGCGGGCCACCCTCCCCCACGCCACCGGGACCGGCCCGCTGCCGGACCAGGCCGGCCTCGACGCGTGGGCCCGCGAGCACAGCCTCGGGCTGATCGAGCGGTTCCCCCTGGCCCTCGACCCCCGGGTGGTGCTCGCCCTGGCCTCGGCCGTGGCCACCCGGATCTCCTGGGCCACCCCGTTCGACCTCGCCCTGGCCGGGACGCTCGGCCCGGACAGCCCGTGGGCCGGGCGGCTGACCCAGGTGCTGCGCACCCCGGCGCACGGGCACCGCGCCTGGATCGCCGCGACACCGGAGGCCGGCGACGTCGCCGTGCACGTGGCGGCGGCGCAGCCGGCCGGGGACGGCACCGGCGGGCACGAGGCGGGCGGCGCGCACGGCGGCGGAACCGACACCGCCGGGGCGGGGCTGTCGGTGGTCTCGGTGGCCGCCGCCCCCGGGGTCGCCCCGGCCGACGTGCTCGCCGCCGCGTACCGGATCGCCGCCGACGCCGACGCCGACGAGCCCGCCGGCCGACGGTCGCTGTTCGACCTGCTGCTGGGCGACAATCCGCTGTGGACGCTGCGCGAGGAGGCCGTGCGCACGTTCGCCCCCGACCGCCGGGAGCAGCGGCACACGGCGGCGCTGCCCTGCTGGTCGGCGCGCGACGAGCACGACCTGACCGGGATCGGGTTCGCCGCCGCCGGCCGGGTGCTGGCCCCGCTGGTCGGCACGGGCGACGTGCGGGCCCGGCAGGCGGTCGCCGCCCGCTACGACCGGTACGGGTTCGCCGCGGCGGCCGTCACCGGGATGTTCGCTCGGGTCAGCCTGCCCCCGCTCGGGGTGGCCCGCGTCGCGGAGCTGCGCTTCGGTCACCCGTACGCGGTGGTGGCCGTCGCCACCGACCGGCGCGGCGACGTCGTCGGCCCGTGGCACGGGGTGCCGGTCTTCTCCGGCTGGGTCGCCGAGCCCGACGACGTCGCCGACGCCGACCAGGCCACCGCGCGGGGCGCCACCAGGCC
>NZ_JAHWGR010000072.1:0-8977 GCF_020873825.1 Micromonospora sp. DH13 | reverse complement strand
CCCACTCGCCCACGCCCTCGCCCACGCCCACACCACCGGACGCCCCCCCCACCAACCCCCCCCCCCCCCACCCACCCCCCCCCACCTCCCCACCTACCCCTTCCAACACCACCACTACTGGCTACACCCGACACCCGACACGGCCGGCTTCGGCCGCGCGGCCACCGGGCATCCGTTGCTCGGCGGCGCTCTCGACCTCCCCGGCAGCGACGCCACGCTGCTGACCGGGCAGGTATCGGTCAACGCCCAGCCGTGGCTTGCCGACCACGCCGTCTTCGGCACCGTCCTGCTGCCCGCCACGGGCCTGCTCGACATGGCCCTGCGCGCCGGGGCGGAGGTGGGCTGCGCCCGGGCCGAGGACCTGGTCCTGGACCAGCCGCTCCTGCTGCCCGCGAACCGCGCGGTCGACGTGCAGATCCAGGTGAACGCGCCCGACGACACCGGCCGGCGGGCCTTCACGATCCACTCCCGGCACGACGAGGACTGGGTCCGCAACGCGACCGGCCTCCTCTCACCGGAGGCCGCGGCGGTGCCCGGCCCGTTGGCGGTGCCGGCCACGGCTGCCGCGCTGCCCGTCACGGACCTGTACCTGCGGCTCGCCGAGCAGGGATACGACTACGGCCCGGCCTTCCAGGGGCTGCGAGGCGCGTGGCGCGACGGCGACGCGCTGTACGCGGAGGTGGAACTGGCGGGCGAGCTCCACGAGACCGGTTTCGGCATCCATCCCGCGCTGCTCGACGCCGTGCTGCACGTACGCCTCCTCGCCGGGCTCGGTGAAGACTCCGCCGGCGCCCCCGGCGACCTGCGGCTGCCGTTCTCCTGGTCCGGCATCAGCCTGCACGCCTCGGGTGCGCGGACGCTCCGCGCCCGGGTGACGCCCGTGGACGACTCGACGATCGCCGTGGCCGTGTCCGACCTCGAAGGCCGGCCGGTGCTCACCGTCGACGCGATGGCCACCCGCCCGGTCGACGCCGGGAAGCTGACGGGGCACGGTGCCGCGATGCTGACGGTGCGCTGGGCCGAGCAGCCCCGCACCGAGGCGGACGTCGCCGCCGCAGCGCCCGCGGTCGTGCTCGGCGAAGCCGGGGACCTCGCCGAGGCGCTGTCGCTGCCGGCCGTCGCGGGGGTCGACGAGCTGGCGCGCACCACAGGCGGCGACGCTCCGGGCTGGGCGGTGGTGAGCTTCGGTTCCGCCGAAGGCGACGATCCGGTGCCGTCGGCCCACGGGCTGGTCGAGCGTGCCCGCGTACTGGTGCGACGGTGGCTCGAAACCGACCGGCTGGCCGAGACGCGGCTGGTCTTCCTGACCCGGGGCGCCGTCTCCACCGGGCCGGACGATCCGGTCACCGACCTGCCCGGTGCCGCCGTCTGGGGCTTCGTGCGCTCAGCGCAGACCGAGCATCCCGACCGCTTCGTGCTCGTCGACCACGACAACGCCCGTCCCAGCCGGGAGGACCTCGACGCCGCCGCCACCGGGGAGCCGCAGCTCGCCCTCCGGGACGGCCACCGGCTGACGCCCCGGCTCGCGCCCGGCACGTCCACCGGCTCCGGCACCGCCCTCGATCCGGACGGGACCGTCCTGATCACGGGGGGCACCGGCACCCTCGGCGCCCACGTCGCCCGCCGGTTGATCACCCACCACGGCGCGCGTCGGTTGCTGCTGGTCAGCCGCCGTGGTCTCGACGCCCCGGGTGCGAAGCAGCTGCGTCAGGAGTTGACCGGCCTCGGTGCCGAGGTCGACATCGCGGCCTGCGACGTCACCGACCGCGCCGGCCTCGTCGCCACCCTGGGGGCCGTTCCCGCCGGGCATCCGCTCACGGCCGTGGTGCACACCGCTGGCGTCCTCGCGGACGCCACCGTCACCCAGTTGACCGGGGAGCAGCTCGGCACCGTGCTGGCCGCCAAGGTCGACGCCGCGTGGCACCTGCACGAGCTGACCACGGGGCTCGGCCTCGCCGCGTTCGTGCTGTTCTCCTCGGCCGCGGCGACGGTCGGCGCCCCGGGACAGGCCAACTACGCCGCCGCGAACGGCTTCCTCGACGCTCTCGCCCACCACCGGCGTACGCGCGGCCTCCCCGCCGCGAGCCTCGGGTGGGGGCTGTGGACCGACACCAGCGAGCTCACCAGCGGCCTCGCCGCGGCAGACCTCGACCGGCTGCGCACCAGCGGCTTCCAGCCGATGTCCACGCAGGAGGCGCTGGCCCTCTTCGACGCCGCCCTGCACGACACCGGCCACGCCCACCTCGTCCTCGCTCCGGTGGACCGGGCGGCGCTGCGCCGGCGTGCCGTACAGGGCGATCTGCCGCCCCTGTTCCGCGAGCTCGTCCCGGGGGCGCCGCCCCGGGCGGCGGCGGACGGCGCGTACGACTGGCGGAGCCGGTTCGCCGCAGCCCCGGCGCACGAGCGCGACACCCTGCTGCTCGACCTGGTCCGCACCCACGCGGCGGCGGCGTTGCGGCACGAGGCGCCCGGGGAGATCGACCCGGACGGCGCGCTCAAGGACCTGGGGTTCGACTCGCTGATCGCCGTCGAGTTCCGCAACCGCCTCAGCGCGGCCATCGGGCTACGCCTGCCGGCGACGCTGGCGTTCAACTATCCCAACCTCCGTGCGCTCACGGGCTACCTCGGTGAACGCATGTCGGAGAGCGAGCCGGACCGGGCCGAGCCGCGGGAACCGGCGGACGCCACCGTGCACGACGAGCTCGACCGGATCGAGCAGGCGCTGCGCACGTCGCCGGAGGAGGCCCGGGAGGAGATCACCGCCCGGTTGCGCCGGTTGCTCGCCGCGCACGGCGGCACGGGCCCGCACGCCCAGATCGCCTCGGCGACCGACGACGAGATCTTCGACCTGATCGACAACCAGCTGGGCACGGCCTGACATGGGATCGGATGCGATGAACATCGAAGAGAAGCTGCGGGAGTACCTCAAGCGCGTGACCGCAGACCTTCAGACGACGCGGGCCCGCCTGCAGGAGCTGGAGTCCCGGGGCAGCGAGCCGGTGGCGATCGTGGGAATGGGCTGCCGCTACCCCGGCGGCATCCGCTCCCCCCACGACCTGTGGCAACTCGTCCTCAACGGCACCGACGCCATCAGCGAGTTCCCCACCGACCGCGGCTGGAACCTCGACACCCTCTACCACCCCGACCCCGACCACCCCGGCACCAGCTACACCCGCCACGGCGGCTTCCTCCACGACGCCGCCGACTTCGACCCCGACTTCTTCGGCATGAGCCCCCGCGAAGCCCTCGCCACCGACCCCCAACAACGCCTCCTCCTCGAAACCACCTGGGAAACCCTCGAACACGCCGGCATCGACCCCACCACCCTGCGCGGCACCCACACCGGCGTCTTCACCGGCGTCATGTACGACGACTACGGCAACCGCCTGGCGGAGACCTCGCCCGACGGCTTCGAGGGGTATCTGGGCACCGGCAGCGCGGGCAGCCTCGCCTCGGGCCGGGTGTCCTACGCGTTCGGGTTCGAGGGCCCGGCCATCTCGGTCGACACTGCGTGCTCGTCGTCGCTGGTGGCGTTGCACCTGGCCGTCCAGGCCCTGCGCAACGGCGAATGCGACCTCGCCCTGGCCGGCGGCGTCACCGTCATGGCCACCCCGGCCGCCTTCACCGAGTTCAGCCGCCAGCGCGGCCTGGCCCCCGACGGGCGGTCGAAGTCGTTCGCGGCGAGCGCCGACGGTGCGGCGTGGAGCGAGGGCGTGGGACTGCTGCTGGTCGAACGGCTCTCCGACGCCCAACGCAACGGCCACCGCATCCTCGCCGTCGTCCGCGGCTCCGCCGTGAACCAGGACGGGGCCTCGAACGGCCTCACCGCGCCCAACGGCCCGTCCCAGGAGCGGCTGATCCGCCAGGTGTTGGCCGAGGCCCGCCTCGCCCCGGCGGACGTCGACGTCATGGAGGCGCACGGCACCGGCACGACGCTCGGCGACCCGATCGAGGCCGAGGCGCTCCTGGCCACCTACGGCCAGGACCGCGACCAACCCCTCTGGCTCGGCAGCATCAAATCCAACATCGGCCACACCCAAGCCGCCGCCGGAGCCGCCGGCATCATCAAAATGATCCAGGCCATGCGGTACGGGGTCCTGCCGAAGACCCTCCACGTCGACGCACCCACCCCCCACGTCGACTGGACCACCGGCAACGTGGCACTCCTCACCGAACCACAGCAATGGCCCGACCAGGGGCGGCCCCGCCGCGCCGCCGTCTCCTCCTTCGGCATCAGCGGCACCAACGCCCACGTCATCCTCGAACAGGCACCCGCCGTAACCGAGGAAGCCCCCGCCGGCGACGGGGCCACGACGCCGGTGCCGTGGGTGCTGTCCGGTCGCAGCCCGGAGGCACTACGCGCACACGCCGCCGCGCTGCGGGCCCTTCTCGACACGCTGCCGGACGGGGACCTCGCCGCCGCCGGGCGGGCGCTGGCGACCGACCGCGCCGCGCTGACCTACCGGGCCGTCGTCGTCGGCGGTGAGCGCGCCGAACTCGCCGCCGCTCTGGACGCGGTGGCGAACGCCACGACGCCACCCGTACGCGCCGTCGAGGGCAAGGTCGCGTTCCTGTTCACCGGGCAGGGTGCCCAGCGGCTCGGCATGGGCCGTGAGCTGTACGAGCGTTTCCCGACCTTCGCCCGGTGCCTCGACGCCGTCCTCGCCGAGCTGGACGGCCACTACGCCGTCCCGCTCCGGGACGTCGTGTGGGGCTCCGACGCGGACGCGGTGCAGCGCACCGAGCACGCGCAGGCCCTGCTCTTCGCGATCGAGGTGGCGTTGTTCCGCCTGGCCGAGTCGTGGGGCGTCCGGCCGGACTTCGTGGCCGGGCACTCCGTCGGCGAGATCGCGGCCGCCCACGTCGCCGGGGTGCTCTCCCTGGCCGACGCGGCGGCACTGGTCGCCGCGCGGGGGCAGCTGATGCAGGCCCTGCCCGAGGGCGGCGCGATGGCCGCCGTGCGGGCCACGCCCGACGAGGTACGGCCGGTGCTGTCCGGGGCCGTGGAACTCGCCGCGATCAACGGCCCGCAGTCGGTGGTGGTGTCCGGGGTCCACGACGCCGTCGCCGCCGTCGTCGCGCACTTCTCCGCACTCGGCCGCAGGACCACCGTGCTGCGGGTGTCGCACGCGTTCCACTCGCCCCTGATGGAGCCCATGCTGGACCGGTTCCGCGCCGTGGCCGAGGGGCTCTCGTACGACGCGCCCGCCATCCCGGTCGTCTCCACCGTCACCGGGGAGCCGTCCACGGGCTGGGCGACGGCGGAGTACTGGGTGCGGCACGTCATGGCGACGGTGCGCTTCGCGGACGCGGTGCGCGCCCTGCGTGCCCGTGGGGTCACCACGTTCGTCGAGCTGGGACCCGACGCGGTGCTGTCCACGGCGGGGCCGGAAACCACGGCCGACGCCGCGTTCGTACCGCTGATGCGCCGGGACCGGCCGGAGGTCACCGAGCTGGTCACCGGCCTCGGGCGGCTGCACAGCCACGGGGTGCGGGTCGGCTGGGCGGCGTTCTTCGGGCCGGGCCGGCGGGTCGAGCTGCCCACCTATCCGTTCCAGCGCCGGACGTACTGGCTGCACCCCGTCGGCGGCTCGGGCGCACGCGGTGAGCACCGCCGGCATCCGCTCGTCGGCAACGCCATGGAGCTGCCGGACGACGCCGGCCGCATCGTCACCGGTGAGATCACGGCCGCCGCCCATCCCTGGCTCGCCGCGCACCGCGTGCACGACGTCACCGTGCTGCCCGACACCGCCTTCCCGGAGCTGGTGCTGGCGGCCGGCGCGGAAGCCGGCTTCGGCCGGATCGAGCAGCTCACCGTCGAGCGGCTGCTCCCGCTGCCCGGCGACGCGCCCACCCGGCTGCACGTCACGGTGGCTCCGCACGAGGACCCGGCGCGTGCCCGGGTCACCGTCCATTCCCGCGTCGGCGACCATGCCGACCAGCCCTGGACCCGGTGCGCCACGGCGGTCCTGGCCGTCGGGGTCGACGCGGATCCGGGTACGGCGACCCCGTGGCCGCCAGCCGACGCGACCCCCGTGGACGTCGGTGACCTGGCGGACCGGCTCGCCGGCCTCGGGCGCGACGGCGACGGGTTCCTCGCCGGCCTGGTCGCGGCGTGGCGGTCCGGCGACACCGGATACGCCGAGGTGCGCCTGCCCGACGACGCCCCGGGCGGCTATCTGCTCGACCCCCGGCTCATGCAGGTCGCCCTGGTCGCGGCCGGTGAGCCGGCGGAGCAGCTGTGGACGGCAGCCGGCTGGGAGGGCGTCACCGTCGTCCGGCCCGGGGCACGCGAGCTTCGGGTCGCGCTCACCCGCACCGCGCCGGACAGGGCCTCGGTGCTGGTCAGCGACGCCTCCGGCGCGGTGGTGTCCACGATCGGCGCGGTCGTCCTCCGCCCGCTGACGGCCGACGAGCTGCGCCCGGCCGACGTCGCGTACCGGCTCGGCTGGGTGTCGCTGGCGGCGGCCCCGGCGACGGACGAGACCCGGTGGGCGCTCGTCGGCGACGACGACGCGCTCGGTGGGCTGCCGGGTGACCGGCACCCGGACCTCGCCGCGTGGACGCGCGCCGTCGGCGAGGAGGCCGTGGTCCCCGGGGCGGTGGTCGTCGCGGCGCCGCAGGGCGGGCCGGAACCGTATCCGAGCGTGGGCGGGCAGGTCACCGCGCTCGCCGACAGCGCGCGGCGTTGGCTGGCCGAGGAACGGTTCGGCGCGTCCCGGCTGGTCGTCGTGACCCGGGGCGCGGTCGCCACGACCGCCGGGGAGGACGTCGGTGACCTCGGGCAGGCCGCCCTGTGGGGGATGCTCCGTTCGCTGCAGGGCGAGCACCCGGGACGGCTGGCGCTGGTCGACACCGAGGACGGGTTCACCGTCAGCTCGCTGCGGGCCGTGCTCGCCGCCAGGGAGGACCAGCTCGCCGTCCGGGGCAGGGAGCTGTTCGCCGCCCGGCTCTCCCGGGTGCCGGTCGACACCGCCGGGTCCCCGGCCGGGCCGCCGCTCGACCCTGCGGGCTCGGTGGTCGTCCTGGTCGGCGGCGACGGCAACGCCGGCCCGATCGTCCGGCAGCTCACCGCCGGCCACGGGATCCGTCGGCTCGTGCTGGGCCGGGCGCCGGGTGTCGCCACCCCGGACACCGCCGAGCTGACCGCCTCGGGTGTGACCGTGACGGTCGTACCGGATGAGATCAGCGACCGGGCCGGAGTCGCGGCCCTGCTCGCCGCCGTCGCGCCGGAGCATCCGCCGACCGCCGTGGTGTTCGTCGGCGACGCGGGCGACGACCCGCCGGCCGGCGGCGCTGCGGACCACGCCGGGGCGGCCTCGCGCCTCCAGCCCGCCCTCGCCTGGCACCTGCACGACCTCGCCGAGGGCGCCGACCTGCGCGCGTTCGTGCTCCTCGGCCCCGCCGGGGGGATCCTCGGCACGCCCGGCGGCGACGACCGGGCGGCGACCGGCGCGTTCCTCGACGCCCTCGCCCGGCACCGGCGCGCCCGTGGGCTCGCCGCGCTCAGCATCGGCTGGGGACCGTGGCACGGACCCGACGACACCGATCCGGTACGCGAGTCCCGCCACGGCCTCCGGGCGGTGCCCGTCGCGCACCTGCTCGCCGTGGTGGAGCTCGGCCTGACGGGCGGCCGGCACGCCGGGTTGCTCCCCGTCGCCCTCGACCAGGCCGAGCTGCGCCGGCACGCCCGGTCGATGACCCTGCCGACGGTGTTCCGGGACCTCGTGCCGGCCCCGGCCGCCCCCACCGGCGTCGGCGGCCCCGCGCTGGGCCGCCAGCTGCGCGGCAGGCCCGAGCCGGAGCAGACGCGGATCGTCCTCGACCTGGTCCTGACCCAGATCGCCGCCGTTCTCGGCCACGAGAACCCGGGCGCGATCGCCCCCACCCGGCCGCTGCAGGAGTTGGGCTTCGACTCGCTCACCGCGGTCGGACTGCGCAACCGTTTGCAGGAGGCCACGCAGCTCACGCTGCCCGCGACGCTGCTGTTCGACTACCCGACCGCCACCGCCATGGCCGCGCACCTGCGGTCCGAGCTGCTCGGCACGCAGGACGTCACGGCCGTACCGCTGTCGGCGAAGCCGGTGGACGACGAGCCGATCGTGATCGTCGGGATGGGCTGCCGCTACCCCGGTGGCGTCCGGTCCCCGGAGGACCTGTGGCAGCTGGTGGCCGACGGCCGCGACGCGATCACCGAGTTCCCGACCGACCGGGGCTGGGACCTCGACGCGCTGTACGACCCCGACCCCGAGCACCCCGGCACGTCGTACGTGCGGACCGGCGGGTTCCTGCACGACGCCCCGCTGTTCGACGCGGACTTCTTCGGGATCAGCCCGCGTGAGGCGCTGGCGATGGATCCGCAGCAGCGGCTGCTGCTGGAGACGAGCTGGGAGACGTTCGAGAACGCGGGCATCGACCCGGAGTCGCTGCGCGGCAGCCGCACCGGCGTCTTCACCGGCACCCACGACCGCGACTACGGCACGCTCGTCGCCGGGAACGAGAGTCTCGAGGGCTACCTGATCGTCGGCAACTCGGCGAGCATCCTGTCCGGGAGGTTGTCCTACACGTACGGTTTCGAGGGTCCCGCGATCTCGCTGGACACGGCCTGCTCGTCATCGCTGGTGGCGTTGCACCTGGCGGTCCAGGCCCTCCGCAGCGGTGAGTGCGACCTGGCCCTGGCCGGCGGCGTGTCGGTGCTGGCGACCCCGGCGTCGTTCGTGGAGTTCAGCCGCCAGCGCGGACTGGCCCCCGACGGGCGGGCGAAGTCGTTCGCGGCGGGCGCCGACGGCACGTCCTGGTCGGAGGGTGTGGGGCTGCTGCTGGTGGAGCGGCTCTCCGACGCGCAACGCAACGGCCACCGCATCCTCGCCGTCGTCCGCGCCAGCGCCGTCAACCAGGACGGCACCACCAGCCAACTCTCCGCACCCAACGGCCCCGCCCAACAACGCGTCATCCGACAAGCCCTCACCACCGCCGG
>NZ_JAHWGR010000071.1:0-10729 GCF_020873825.1 Micromonospora sp. DH13 | reverse complement strand
CGACCCAGCGCGGGGTATCAAACTACTTGGCACTGGCTTATCAAGCACCCTGTTGAGTTCTCAAAGAACAACCACACACCATCCGAAACCCCCGAACCCGGGGGCCCCATCCGGGGCATCTCGTTCATCCGCGCCCCCGCTTTCGCGCTGGGCACTTTTACTACGTTACCCTCCGGTTTCCGCACTGTCAAACCGGAGAATCCCGATCCGACCCGCTTCCACCCGAATTACGGGCACCACTCAGTCACCGGTTGTCACCGGCTCCACCCGTGGTTTCCGGCAGGCCGGCCGCTGCGGTCTCCCGCACGCTCGCCCGGTTCCCTACCGGCGGTGAACCTTACCCGGTCGGTCTCGCCTCGCCAAATCCGCCCTGCGGCAGATCCGGGGCACCGCCCGGCCCGAATCACGAAGAGTGTTCCCTCTGCGACCCGGTGTTCCATACCGCGCTCCGGCCTTGGAGGCTTTTCGCCCCGTTTCGCCCGTTCCGCGCTGGCAGAGAGAAAGTTACGCCCCCGACGGATTGGTCGTCAAATCCGTCGGGGGCGTCCCGCGTCACACTTCCCGCGCGCCGCTATCCGCGCAGCTCCACGCCGGCGAACGACTTCTTGCCGCGACGCAGGACCAGGTACCGGCCGTGCAGCAGGTCCGCCGCGGTGGGCCTCGCGTCGACCTCGGTGATCCGGGTGTTGTTGACGTACGCGCCGCCCTCGGCGATCACCCGACGCGCCTCCTTGGCGCTCGGCACCAGGCCCGACTCCCGCAGCAACCCCGCGACGTCGGGCAGCTCGTCGACGTGCACCAGTCCGGCCTCGGTCAGGGCCGCCCGCAGCGTCTCCGGGGTCAGGTCGTCCAGCGACCCCCGACCGAAGAGGGCCTGGCTGGCGGCGACGGCCTGGGCCATCTCCCGCTCGCCGTGCACGAGCGTGGTCAGCTCCTCGGCGAGGGCCCGCTGGGCGAGCCGGGCCGCCGGCCGTTCCGAGGTCTCCTTCTCCAGCTGCTCGATCTCGTCGCGGGAGCGGAAGCTGAAGTAGCGCAGGTAGCGGACCACGTCGCGGTCGTCGGCGTTGAGCCAGAACTGGTAGAACGCGTACGGGCTGGTCAGCTGCGGGTCGAGCCAGACGGCGCCGCCCTCGGTCTTGCCGAACTTCGTGCCGTCGGCCTTGGTCACCAGCGGCGTCACGAAGGCCTGGACGGGGCCGGCCCCCCGGCGGCGGACGTAGTCGACCCCGGCGGTGATGTTGCCCCACTGATCGGAGCCGCCGAACTGGAGCTGGCAGCCGTGCCGGCGGTGCAGCTCGTAGAAGTCGTGGGACTGGAGCAGCTGGTAGCTGAACTCGGTGAAGCTGATGCCCGTCTCCAGCCGGGCCTTCACCACTTCCCTGGCCAGCATCTTGTTGACCGGGAAGTGCTTGCCGACGTCGCGGAGGAACTCGACCACCGACATCTCGCCGGTCCAGTCCAGGTTGTTGACCAGCCGCGCCGCGTTCTCGCCGGCGTAGGACACGAAGGGCGAGAGCTGGTCGCGGATGCGGTCGACCCAGCCGGCCACCACCTCGGGCGGGTTGAGCGTCCGCTCGGCGCTCTCCTTCGGGTCGCCGATCTGCCCGGTGGCCCCGCCGACGAGCAGCAGTGGCCGGTGCCCGCCGAGCTGGAGGCGGCGGGCCGTGGTGACCTGCATGAGGTGGCCGACGTGCAGGCTGGCCGCCGTCGGGTCGAAGCCCACATAGAAGGTGGCGCTCCCGCCGTCGAGCAGCGCGCGCAGCTCGTCGAGGCCGGTCGAGTCCTGGATGAGGCCCCGCCACTGCAGGTCTTCGGTCAGGGAGTCCCGCCCGGGAGGCGGGAGGCTGCTGTCGGTCACGGTCACCGATTCTCCCCCATCGCCGGAACCGGCCGGTACCGGGTTTGCCGCTGATCACGGTTGGCTAGGCTGGCCCTCCCTGACGCGAGGAGGAGCCGCCGTGGAGATGCCCGAGCTGACCGGGGGCTTCGTCGCCCTGCTCGGCCTGGAGTTCGACGAGGTGAGCGCCGATCGGGTCGTCATCCGGTGGCGGGTCCGCCCGGACCTGCACCAGCCGTTCGGCATTCAGCACGGCGGGGTGTACTGCGCGGTGGTGGAGACCGCCGCGAGCGTCGGCGGCTCGCTGTGGCTGGGCGGGCAGGGCCGGGTGGTCGGGGTGTCGAACCAGACGGACTTCCTGCGCGCGGTCCGCGAGGGCGAGCTGACGGCCGTGGGGACCCCGGTGCACCGGGGCCGCAGCCAGCAGCTCTGGCAGGTGGAGATCTCCGACGACGCGGGGCGGCTGGTCTCCCGGGGTCAGGTGCGCCTGCAGAACCTCACCGGCGCCTGATCTCGCCGCCGGCAGAGCCGGGCCGGCCCTGCCGACCCGCCGGCCGGATGCCCGGTTCGGGGCTTGAGGGGCTTTCTGCCCGGATATCGTCGCGGCGATGGCACCCGTCGACCCGCGCCCGAGGTGAGGAAGCTCCTCGCCGCGACGCTCGGCGTGCTCTCCGCCGTCGGCGGGTTCGTGGACATCGGCGACCTGGTGGCGGCGAGCCAGGCGGGGGCGCGCTTCGGCATGGCGCACGCCTGGGTGCTGCTGCTCGGGGTGGTGGGCATCTGCGCGTACGCCGAGATGGCCGGCCGGGTCGCGGCGGTGAGCGGCCGGGCGGTGTTCGACCTGGTGCGGGAGCGGCTGGGCCCCCGGGTGGCGCTGCTGAACCTGGTGGCCTCCTACCTGGTGACCGTGCTGACCCTCGCCGCCGAGCTGGGCGGCGTGGGGCTGGCCCTGCAGCTGGCCTCCGGGCTGAGTTACCTGCTCTGGGTGCCGGTCGCCGCGGCGGCGGTCTGGCTGGTGCTGTGGCGGATGCGCTTCCAGCTGATGGAGCGGGTGTTCGGCCTGGCGGGGCTGGCCCTGGTGGGGTTCGCGGTGGCGTTGTTCTGGCTGCCCACCGACTGGGCGGCGCTCGGGCGTTCGGCGGTGCACGGCGGCGCGGCGGGGCAGGGCTGGGGGGCCTACTGGTTCGTGGCGGTGGCGTTGTTCGCCTCCACGGTCAGCCCGTACGAGGTGTTCTTCTTCTCCTCGGGCGGGGTGGAGGAGCGGTGGAGCGCCGCCGACCTGGCCGACGCCCGGTCCAGCGTGCTGATCGGCTTCCCGGTGGGCGGCTTCCTCGCCCTGTCGCTGATCGCCACGGCCGCGGTGGTGTACCACCCGGGCGGGACGTCGCCGGACTCCCTCGCCCAGGTGGCGCAGCCGGCGGTGCTCGCGTTCGGGGCGGCGGGGCTGGCGGTGGCGGCGCTGGCGTTCTTCGCCGTCACGTTCGGGGCCGCGCTGGAGACGGGGCTGTCCGCCGCGTACGCCGCCGCGCAGTATTTCGGCTGGCAGTGGGGCAAGTGGGTGAGCCCCCGTGAGGCGGCCCGGTTCCACAGCGTGCTGCTGGTCAGCGTCCTGCTCGGGATGCTGGTGCTGCTGACGACGGTCAACCCGGTGACGCTGACGGAGTACATGCTGGTCCTCAGCGCGGTGGTGCTGCCGCTGACGTACCTGCCGATCCTGATCGTGGCCAACGACCGGACGTACCTGGGCGATCGGGTGAACGGGCCGCTGGCGAACCTGCTGGGGGTGGTGTTCCTGCTGGTGATCGTGGTGGCGTCGGTGGCGGCGGTCCCGCTGGCGGTGGTGACGGGGATGGGCCGATGAGGATGCAGCTCGGCCGGCAGCTGCTCGACCGGCAGATCGTCGACCGCGACGGCCGGCTGGTCGGCAAGGTCGACGACGTGGAGTTCGGGGTCGACGCGGACGGGGTGCCGTACGTGGCCGCCCTGCTCACCGGGCAGGGGGCGCTCGGGCAGCGGATCGGCGGCCGGATCGGGCGGCTCCTCGTCGCGGTGGCGGACCGGTTCACCGAGGAGCGGGCGGTGACGCCGCTGCGCATCCCGTACCGGCTGGTGGAGCGGGTGGACAGCGCGGTGCGGCTGCGGGCCTGCCTCGGCGACCTGCCCGCCTCGCCGGTGGAGCAGTGGCTGCGCCGGCACCTGATCGACCGGATCCCGGGGGCGGACCGTGCGGGCGGGTGAGCTGCTCGGCCGCACCGCGTACGACCTGCACGGCCGGCGGCTGGGTCGGGTGGTGGACGTGGTGGTGCGCGGCGAGCGCCCCGACGGGCGGCTGCGGCTGACCGACGTCGTCGTCGCCGGGCGCTGGTACGCCCGGGTCAGCGGGCGGCTGATCGGTGCGGAGCGGCACCCGTCGGGGCCGTGGCTGATCCGTCTGGTCGCCCGGGCGCTGCGCGGCAGCAGCCGTCAGGTGCCTGCCGACGCCGTCCGGTTGGTGCCGCCGGTGCCCGGCTTCCCGTTCGGCGCGGCGCAGCCGGAGCAGCCGGAGGGGCCGGAAGGGCCGCCCGCACCGCCGGCGGGACCGTCCGGGCCGGGCTGAGGGTCAGCCCCGGGCCGGGTCGAGGGCGGGCTCGGCGTCGGGCTCCGCGTCGGCGTCCGGCTCGGCGGGGGCGGCCACGCGGCGCAGCCGTACCGCCGTGATGGCCCGCTGGTCGATGTCGGCGACCTCCAGGGCCCAGCCGTCGATGGTGACGTCCTCCCCCGGCACCGTGGGGATGTGCCCCAGCAGGGTCAGGACCAGGCCGGCCACGGTCGTGTAGTCGCCGGCGGGGCGGCCGGGCAGCTCGACGCCGACGTCGACGAGGTCGTGGACGGGGAAGGTGCCGGGCAGCAGCATCGCGCCGTCGGCCTCGGTGCGCACGGCGCGCACGTCCCGGTCGGTCTCGTCGTAGATCTCGCCGACGATCTCCTCGAGGATGTCCTCGAGGGTGACGATCCCGTCGACGGCGCCGCGCTCGTCGACGACGAGGGCGATGTGCTGCCGTTCCGCCTTGAACTGGCGCAGCGCGTCGACGACCGGCAGCGAGTCGGGCAGCAGCATCGGCGGGCGGGCGCACTCGTCGACGGGCCGGTCGTCGGGCACCCCGACCAGGTCGCGCAGGTGGATCACGCCGACCGCGTCGTCGAGGCCGCCGTGGCGCACCACCGGCGCGCGGGAGTGGCCGGTGGCGGCCAGCACCAGCCGCGCGGCCTCCGCCGTGGTGCCGCTGTCGAGCGTGAAGACCTGCAACCGGGGTACGAGCACCGCGCGCAGCCGCCGGTCGGCGATC
Organism: Micromonospora sp. DH13; assembly: GCF_020873825.1. Classification (NCBI taxonomy): domain Bacteria; kingdom Bacillati; phylum Actinomycetota; class Actinomycetes; order Micromonosporales; family Micromonosporaceae; genus Micromonospora; species Micromonospora sp. DH13. Next base: position 5,566 of record NZ_JAHWGR010000071.1, on the reverse strand, counting down.
TCGACCGCCCCGGCGATGATGGTCCGCTGCTCCTTGGTGAAGCCGTGGTTGCCGGCGACGATGTCGCGCAGCTCGTCCGGGCCGATCTCGTCCGGCTCGTGCTTGGGGTCGAGGCCGACGAGGCGGACCACCAGGTCACTGGTCGCGCCGAGGGCCCAGACGGCGGGGCGGGTGAGGCTGGCGAGCAGGTCCAGCGGGCGGGCCACCAGCAGCGCCCAGCGCTCGGCGGCCTGCATGGCGATCCGCTTGGGGGCCAGCTCCCCGAAGACGAGGGTGACGAACGTCAGCACCAGGGTGACCAGCACGATGGCGGCCGTCTCGGCGGCGGAGCCGAACACCCCGAGCAGCGGCACGAGGGGCTTGGCCAGGGAGACCGCCGCGGCGGCCGAGGCGAGGAACCCGGCGAGGGTGATGCCGATCTGGATGGTGGCGAGAAAGCGGTTCGGGTCCTTGGCGAGGCGGGCCAGCACCCGGCCGGCCCGGCCGCTGCGTTCCAGCCGTTGGACCTGGCTGTCGCGCAACGAGACCAGCGCCATCTCGCTGCCGGCGAAGATCGCGTTGAGGACGACCAGGACTCCGACCAGGGCCAGTTGGCTCCAGTAGCTCTGCACGCCCGGTTCTCTCCCTCGCTCCGACGGCCCCGGTCGCGACGACCGGTGGCGCCGCCCGGCGGGCCCGGGCCGGCGTAGGCCCCTCTGTGCCCCGTCGGCGGGTCGGCGAATCCTCCCGCCGCCGGCCGGGCGGTCGCGGGCGGCGGGCCCGCCGGTCGGCCGACCCGTCCGCGCCGGTCAGGCCCGGTCGGCGGCGGCCAGATCGAGCACGTACGCGTCGTCCTCGGCGCGGAAGCCGAGCCGGTGGTAGTAGGGCGCGACCATGCCGGGCGGGCTGACCACCCGACGGAACCCCCGGTCGGTGAAGAGGGTGCTGCGCCGGTAGACGAACTCGCCGGGGGTGAAGTCGCGGAACGGCGGGGTGACGTAGTCGAGGTCGACCTGGGCGGTGTCGCCCTCGGCGTGGGAGAGGACCACCCCGACCACCTCGTCGGCGCGGACGACCAGGAACGCGGAGCGGCGGGCGGTGTGCTCGCCCCAGTGGAAGCCCGGGTTGAACCGGGCGATGTCGGCGGCGTGCACGCGCAGCGTGTGGGCCAGGAACTGGTCGTCGACGCCGACCTCAACCACCTGGTACGTCTGCTCGTCGTGCCGGGTGGCGAGCATCTTGCGCAGGTACCACACGTTGATGACGGCGAGCACGACGTTCAGCCCGACCATCGGCCACACGGCGAGCGCGGTGTTGTAGCCGATCAGCACGAGGCAGCCGACGAGGTTGAGTGCGCGCAGCCGGAGGATGCGCGCCTGCAGCAGGGACCAGACCAGCAGCGCCGAGCCGGTCCAGCCGATCAAGTCCAGCCAGTTCACCCCGCGAGACTAGTGCCCGCCCAGCTCAGGCCGGCTGTGGGGCGGTGCCGGGCGGGTGCCGGCGCTCAGGCGGCCAGTTCGAGGACCCACTCCTCGACGACGGCGCGGCGGCCGTTGGCGTACCCCGAGTCCTCGCCGACGACGACGAAGCCGCACTTGCGCAGCACCGCGAGGGAGGCGGCGTTGTCCTTGGCGGCGCGGGCGCGCACCGGGCGGCGCGGCAGCTCGGCCAGCAGGGCGGCGAGGGCTCCGGTGGCGTGGCCGCGGCCCCAGCGGGCCCGGTCGATCCAGTAGCTGACCTCGGTCTGGTCGTCGACGGGGAAAGCGGCCACGTGGCCGACGACGGTGCCGTCGACGGTGACGGTGCGGGTGACGATCGCCGGGTCGGCGCGGATGCGCCGCCAGTGCGCCTCGAACGCCGCCCGGTCCGCCGGGTCGACGGGGCCGAACGCCGCCACCCAGTTGGCCTGCGCATCCTGCTCGAAGGCGAAGAAGTGCGGCAGGTCGTCGTCGCGCACGGGGCGCAGGCGCACGGCCTCGCCGGTCGCGGCGGGCGGGCGCAGATCCTCGGCGGTCACGCAGGCAGGGTACCGGCGGGGTCCGACAGGCCGGGACCTCCGGCCCGGCGGTCGTTCCATCCGGCCCTGTCGGCGGCCCGGCGCGGCCCGCTACCAAGGAGGGGGACGACGTTCCCGCACGGTAGCGGAGTGGAGGGCCGACGCCATGCTCAAGTACGTCTACGACTTCTTCGAGGGTGACCGGAGCCGGGCGGACCTGCTGGGCGGCAAGGGGGCGAACCTGGCGGAGATGACGCGGCTCGGGCTGCCCGTGCCGCCGGGCTTCACGATCAGCACGGCCGCCTGCCGGGCGTACCTCGCGCAGGGTGCCCCGCCGGCCGGCCTGTTCGACGAGGTGAACGCCCACCTGCGGGAGGTGGAGGCGCGGCTGGGCCGGTGGCTCGGCGACCGGCACGACCCGCTGCTGCTGGCCGTGCGCTCCGGCGGCCGGTTCTCGATGCCGGGGATGATGGAGACGATCCTCGACATCGGGCTCAACGACGCGACCGTGGGCGGGCTGGCCGCGCACAGCGGGGACGAGCGGTTCGCCTGGGACTCGTACCGGCGGTTGATCCAGATGTTCGGCCGGACGGTGCACGGGGTGCCGGCCGAGGAATTCGAGCGGGAGCTGGCGGCGGTGCGGGCGGCGGCCGGGCCGGGCGGGCCGGGTGCGGCGGCGCTGCGCGACCTGGTGGAGACGTACAAGAAGGTGTACGCCCACCACGTGGGGCACGACTTCCCGCAGTCCCCGCACGAGCAGCTCTACCTGGCCATCCGGTCGGTCTTCGAGTCGTGGAACGCCGACCGGGCGGTGCTGTACCGCCGCCGCGAGCACATCCCGGACGACCTGGGCACGGCGGTCAACGTGATGGCGATGGTCTTCGGCAACCTGGGCCCCGACTCGGGCACGGGGGTCGCGTTCACCCGCGACCCGGCCACCGGCGCGCCCGGAGTGTACGGCGACTACCTGCCCGATGCGCAGGGCGAGGACGTGGTGGCGGGCATCCGCAACACCGTCGGCCTGCCGGAGCTGGAGCGGATCGACCCGGTGAGCTTCCGCCGGCTCACCGAGATCATGCGGACGCTGGAGCGGCACTACCGGGACCTGTGCGACGTGGAGTTCACCATCGAGCGCGGGAAGCTGTGGATGCTGCAGACCCGGGTCGGCAAGCGCACCCCGGCCGCCGCGTTCGTGATCGCCGCGCAGCTCGTCGACGAGGGCCTGATCAGCGCGGACGAGGCGCTGCACCGGGTGAGCGGAGGGCAGCTCGCGCAGCTGATGTTCCCCGGCTTCGACCTCGACGCCGCGCCCGTGCCGCTGGCCACCGGCGTCGGCGCGTCGCCCGGTGCCGCCGTGGGGCGGGTGGTGTTCGACTCCGCCGCCGCGGCGGCGGCCACCGAGCCGGTGATCCTGGTGCGGCGCGAGACCAACCCCGACGACCTGCCCGGCATGATCGCCGCGCAGGGGGTGCTGACCTCGCGGGGCGGCAAGACGTCGCACGCCGCGGTGGTGGCCCGGGGCATGGGCCGCACCTGCGTCTGCGGGGCCGAGGCGGTGCGGATCGACCCGGAGCGCGGCGAGTTCACCGTCGGCGACCGGGTCGTCCGGGCCGGCGACGTGATCTCCATCGACGGCAGCACCGGCCGGGTGTACGCCGGGTCGGTGCCGGTGCGGCCCTCCCCCGTCGCCCGCTACCTCGCCGGCGAGCTGTCGCCCGAGGCCGATCCGCTGGTCGCCGCCGTGCACCGGCTGCTCGGCCACGCCGACGCCGTGCGCCGCCTCGGGGTACGCGCCAACGCCGACACCCCCGCCGACGCCCGGCGGGCCCGCGCGTTCGGCGCGGGCGGCATCGGGCTGTGCCGCACCGAGCACATGTTCCTCGGCGAGCGCCGCGAGCTGGTGGAACGGCTGATCCTGGCCGACGCTCCGGCGGAGCGGGACGCGGCCCTGGCGGCGCTGCTGCCGTTGCAGCGGGCCGACTTCGTCGGCATCCTCGCCGCGATGGACGGGCTGCCGGTGACGATCCGGCTGATCGACCCGCCGCTGCACGAGTTCCTGCCCCCGCTGCACGAGCTGACCGCCCGGGTGGCCCGCGCCGAGGCGCTGGGCGAGGACCCGGGGCGCGACGGGGCGCTGCTGGTCGCGGTGCGCCGGATGCACGAGGCGAACCCGATGCTGGGGCTGCGCGGGGTGCGGCTCGGACTGGTCGTGCCGGGGCTGTTCGCGATGCAGGTGCGGGCGGTCGCCGAGGCGGCGGCCCAGCGGCTGCGCGACGGCGGCGATCCCCGGCCCGAGATCATGGTGCCGCTGGTCGGCGACGTGCGGGAGCTGACCGCGGTGCGGGTCGAGGCCGAGCGGGTGCTCGCCGGGGTCGAGGGCGCGCCGGAAATCCCGATCGGCACAATGATCGAGGTGCCCCGGGCGGCGCTGACCGCCGGGGAGATCGCCGCCGAGGCGCGGTTCTTCTCCTTCGGCACCAACGACCTGACCCAGACGGCGTGGGCGTTCTCCCGCGACGACGTGGAGGGGGCGTTCTTCGGGGCGTACCTGGAACGCGGGATCTTCCCGGTCTCCCCGTTCGAGAGCATCGACACCGCCGGGGTGGGGCGGCTGGTCCGCCTGGCCGTGGCGGAGGGTCGGGCGGCCCGGCCGGAGCTGACCGTCGGCGTGTGCGGCGAGCACGGCGGCGACCCCGACTCGGTCGAGTTCTTCGCCGAGGTCGGCCTCGACTACGTCTCCTGCTCGCCGTACCGGATCCCGATCGCCCGCCTGGCCGCCGGACGGGCCGCGGTGCGCCCAGCCGACGCGCCGTCCGACAGCCGTTGACCCGACGACGGCTGTGCTGACCCGGCAGCCGTTGACCCGACAACCGAACGGAGGTCGCGCCATGACCGCGATCCTGAACGCCACCGGACCCGCCCCGCTCTCCCCGCCCCCGCGCCCGCCGTCGCCCGCTGCGCAGCAACCGGCGGCGCAGGCACCGGCACCGACACCGCAGGCACAGTCGGCGCAGGGGCCGCAGGCGCAGGGGCCGGCAGCGCAGGCCCGTCCGGCGCAGGCACCGGCGGCGGTGCCGTCGTCGGCGCAGGCGTGCCCGGAGGCCGGGCAGCGGTCCGGCGGGCAGGTCGGGCCCGTGCTCGTCCTGCCCGGCACGTCGCCGGCGGTAGTGGTGCCGGTGGCCCGCGACGGCCGACCGGTCGGCGCGTTCGTGCTCGCCGGGGGCCGGGTGCGCTACCGCGCGCTGGTCGACCCGGACCAGGTGCTCGCCGCGGCGGCCGGGGCGCTGGCCGTCGGGCTGGTCACCGCTGCGGTGGCGGTGGTGGCCGGCCGACGTCGCCCGCCGGCCATCGGCACGGTGCGGATGGGACCGGGCGGGTGGGTGAGCCTGCGGGGCGTGCGTGCCCCGGCCCTGCGCTCGACCGCCCCCCGCCCCTGGTGGGCCCACGTCCTACGCGCCCACCGCCTCCCCGCATCCCCCCGCTGACCCGCTACCCCGCTGCCCCGCTGATCCGGGTGGCCCCCTGGTTCGTGATCAAGAGGTTTGCGTCAGGTTTCGCTCCGGCCATGACGCAAACCTCTTGATCACCCGG
>NZ_JAHWGR010000070.1:0-11347 GCF_020873825.1 Micromonospora sp. DH13 | reverse complement strand
GTCCGGCCCGCTCGTGCGCGGTTGCGCTTCGGTCGCCGACCGCCAGAACGACGCGCGCATTAGGCTCAATTAAGAGCCGGTGGCCATGATTTCTTCCGGGGCCGCAAGACCCCTTTCCCGGCCGCGCCCACGGTGCCCGCCGGGACCGCGGCGTTTCGAGGAATCAGGGACGGAAATCATGTATCTCGACAAGCTCAGAGAGGTCTGCCACACGAATGTGCACCGGGAGAGCCGTCCGGGGGTGGGGCACCACCTCACCTTCACGGAGGAGCTCTACGACGTCGACGGCAACCTCGTCTCCACCTCCGAAGGCATGGCGGTGGTCTACGGCGACCCGGCGGACGGCAGCCTGATGCAGCTCATGACGGCCACCGAGAAACTGGCCGACGGCACCATCAGCTGGACCGGCACGGTGCGGCAGGAAGACCCCAACGGAACCGAATTCGTGGTCAACAGTTTCCCGGCGATCGGCGTCAGCGGGCGCTACGCCGGAAAGACGGGGACGCGCACCTTCAAATTCGTCGAGCGGCCCGACGAGCACACCACGATCTGTGAGGCCACCATTTACATGGAGGACTGAGAACGGTTGTTCCGGTGCCGCGGCGGTGTGTCGTCCCGCGCGGCCGGTTCCCGTTTCAGTCGACCGCCTTCAGCCGTGCGAGGAAAGCGACCAGGACCTGATGAACGATCACGCCACCGTCCCTGCGCGCCACCCGGAGCCGGACGACGCGATAGCCGTCGTCGGACTGTCCTGCCGGCTGCCTCAGGCACCGGACCCGGCCGCGTTCTGGCGGCTGCTGGCCGAGGGGCGCAGCGCCGTCACGGCCACGCCGCCGGACCGGTGGCCGGACGCCGGGGCGGACAACCCGGGCCTGCGGCACGGCGGCTTCCTGGACGACGTCGACCGGTTCGACCCGGCCTTCTTCGGCATCTCACCCCGCGAGGCCGCGGGGATGGACCCGCAGCAGCGGCTGATGCTCGAGCTGGCGTGGGAGGCGCTCGAAGACGCGATGATCGTCCCCGCGAGCCTGGCCGGCGGCCCGGTGGGCGTCTTCGTCGGGGCCATCGGCGACGACTACGCGGCCCTGCTGCAGCGCAGCGGCCCGGACGCCGTCGACCAGCACTCGCTGACCGGCACCCGGCGGGGCATCATCGCCAACCGGATCTCGTACACGCTGGGGTTGCGCGGCCCGAGCCTCACGGTCGACGCCGCGCAGGCGTCGGCCCTGGTGGCCGTGCACCTGGCGGCCGAGAGCATCCGGTCCGGCGAGTCCACCCTCGCCCTGGCCGGGGGCGTCAACCTGAACGTGGCGACGGCGTCGGCCGTGGAGACGGAACGCTTCGGCGCGCTCTCCCCGGACGGCCGCTGCTACACCTTCGACTCCCGCGCGAACGGCTACGTGCGGGGCGAGGGCGGCGGATTCGTCGTCCTGAAGCGACTGTCGACCGCGCTGGCCGACGGCGACGAGATCTACTGCCTCGTCCGCGGCACCGCGGTGAACAACGACGGCGCCACGGCCGGGCTCACCGTGCCCAGCGTCGACGCCCAGCGCGAGGTGATGCTCCGGGCCCACGAGCGCACCGGCCTGACGCCCGGCGCAGTCCAGTACGTCGAACTGCACGGCACCGGGACGAGGGTCGGCGACCCCGTCGAGGCCGCCTCCGTCGGGGCGGCTCTCGGCGCGGCCCGCGCCGGCTCGCCCCTGCTCGTCGGTTCCGCCAAGACCAACGTCGGCCACCTGGAGGGCGCCGCCGGCATCGTCGGTCTCCTCAAGGCCGCCCTCAGCGTCAAGCACCGGCTGCTCCCGGCGAGCCTGAACTTCGCGGAGCCGAACCCGGACATCGACACCGCCGCCCTCAACCTCGAGGTCAACACGACGCTGCGCCCCTGGCCGCGAGCCGACGAGCCGCTCGTCGCCGGGGTCAACTCGTTCGGCATGGGCGGCACGAACTGTCACGTGGTGGTCTCCGAGCCCCCGACCGCCCCCGACCGCGCCGCCCCGGCGGTTCCGGCCGCTCCCCCGGTCGTGCCCTGGGTGGTGTCCGGCCGGGGCGGGGCGGCACTGCGCGCGCAGGCGGCGGCGCTGCTGGCCGGCGTCGAGGAGCAGCCGGACCTCGACCCGGTGGACGTCGGCTGGTCGCTGCTCACCACGAGATCCGCGTTCGCCGATCGCGCCGTCGTCCTCGCGAGTGACCGCGAGGGACTGCTGCGCGGCCTGGCCAAGGTCGCCGGGGGCGAAGGCGGGCCCGGGGTGGTCACCGGCCGGGTCGCCGCGGCGCGGGGCAAGACGGTTTTCGTGTTTCCGGGTCACGGCACCCAATACCCCCGCATGGGCCTCGACCTCTACACCACCAACCCCACCTTCGCCCACCACCTACAAGCCTGCGACACCGCACTCCAACCCCACACCGGCTGGTCACTCCTCGACGTCCTCCACCAAAAACCCGACGCACCCGACCTCGACCGCGTCGACGTCGTCCAACCCGCCATCTTCGCCATCACCGTCGCCCTCGCCCGCACCTGGCAACACCACGGCATCCACCCCCACGCCGTCATCGGCCACTCCCAAGGCGAAATCGCCGCCGCCCACATCGCCGGCGCCCTCACCCTCAACGACGCCGCCAAAATCATCACCCACCGCGGCCTCACCGCCCACACCCTCACCGGCACCGGCGGCATGGCCGCCATCCCCCTACCCCCCGACACCGTCACCACCCACCTCCAACACCACCCCACCCTCCACATCGCCGCCCACAACAGCCCCCACAACACCGTCATCACCGGCGACCTCGAAACCCTCCACACCCTCATCACCCACTACCAACAACAAGGCATCCAAGCCCGCCCCATCCCCATCGGATACGCCTCCCACAGCCCCCACATCGACCAACTCCGCCACCACCTCCTCACCACCCTCAACGACATCACCCCCACCACCCCCACCATCCCCTTCCACTCCACCACCCACCCCCACACCACACCCACCCTCAACAACCACTACTGGTACGACAACCTCCGCCAACCAGTCCAACTCCACACCACCATCACCCACCTCCTCCACACCGGACACACCCACTACATCGAAACCAGCCCCCACCCCATCCTCACCACACCCATCCAACACACCATCGACACCACCACCACCAAAGCCACCACCATCCCCACACTCCACCGCAACCGACCCGGCTGGTCGTCCTTCCTCGCGAACCTCGCCGCCGTGCACGCCGACGGCGGGAGCGTCGACTGGGCGCCGATCTTCGCTGACCAGCAGCCGCGCCGCGTGCCACTGCCGACCTACCGGTTCCAGCGGAGCCGCCACTGGCTGGCGTCCGGGACGCCGCAGCGGCAGCTCCCCGGGCCCGAGGCCGCCGGCCCGCAGACCGCAGAGCCCCCGGCGTCACCGGCCGCGGCCGGCGTGCCGGACTCCGTCCCGCCGGCCGCGCGCCGGCGCGCGGTCCTGGAGCGGGTACGCGCCGACGTCGCCGTCGTCCTCGGCCACTCCAGCGTGGCGGACCTCGACGTGAGCAGGCCGTTCAAGGATCTGGGCTTCGACTCCCCGCTCATGGTGGAGCTGCGCGACCGGGTGGTCGCCTCGACCGGGCTGACGCTCCCGGTGGCGGCGCTGTTCAGCCACCCGACCCCGGAGGCCCTCGCCGAGCACCTGTGCGACCGGCTCGCCGCGTCGTCCGCATCGGCCGCGACGGCGGCAGCGGACACCCGGGCCGACGACGCCACCGACGACCCGATCGCGATCGTCGGCATGGCCTGCCGCTTCCCCGGCGGGGTGCGGTCCCCGGAGCACCTGTGGCGGCTGGTGGAGACCGGCACGGACGCGATCTCCGACTTCCCGGACAACCGCGGGTGGGACCTCGACACGCTGTTCGACCCGGAGGCGGCCAGCGGCACGTCCTCGGTGCGCCGTGGTGGCTTCCTGCTCGACGCGGACCTGTTCGACCCGGCCTTCTTCGGCATCAGCCCCCGCGAGGCACAGGCGATGGATCCGCAGCAGCGGGTGCTGCTGGAGGTGTCCTGGGAGGCGCTGGAGCGGGCGGGCATCGACCCGCTGTCACTGCGCAACAGCCGGACCGGCGTGTTCGTCGGCGCCATGTCCCAGGAGTACGGCCCGCGCCTGGCCGAGGGCGCCGGGGAGCTGGAGGGATTCCTGCTCACCGGCACGACGGCGAGTGTCGCGTCCGGCCGCATCGCGTACACGCTCGGCCTGCAGGGCCCCACGCTGACGGTGGACACCGCCTGCTCGTCGTCGTTGGTGGCACTGCACCTCGCCGCGCGCGCCCTGCGCGGGGGCGAGTGCGGGCTGGCGATCGCCGGCGGGGTGACGGTGATGTCCGCGCCCGGCATCTTCGTCGAGTTCAGCCGCCAGCAGGGGCTGTCGCCGACCGGCAGGTGCCGGGCGTTCGCCGACGCGGCGGACGGCACCGCCTGGTCGGAGGGCGCCGGCATGGTGGTGCTCGAACGGCTGTCGGACGCGCGCCGCAACGGCCACCGGGTGCTCGCGCTCGTCCGCGGCTCCGCCGTCAACTCCGACGGGACGAGCAACGGGCTGACCGCGCCCAACGGCGCCTCGCAGCAGCAGGTGATCCGCCAGGCGCTCGCCGACGCGGGCCTGCGGCCGGTCGACGTGGACGTCGTGGAGGCGCACGGCACCGGCACGAGGCTCGGCGACCCGATCGAGGCGCAGGCGATCCTCGACACCTACGGCCAGGGCCGACCCGACGACGCGCCGCTGTGGCTGGGCTCGCTCAAGTCGAACATCGGGCACGCCCAGGCCGCGGCCGGTGTCGGCGGCCTGATCAAGATGGTGCTGGCGCTGCGGCACGAGTCGCTGCCCCGCACACTGCACGTGGACCGGCCCACCCGCCAGGTCGACTGGTCCGCCGGCACGGTGCGGCTGCTCACCGAGGAGCGGCCCTGGCCACGCGCCACCGTGCGGCGGGCGGCGGTGTCGTCGTTCGGCATCAGCGGCACCAACGCGCACCTGGTGCTCGAACAGGCCCCCGACCCTGCGGAGCCGGCCGGGCCGGGCGACGACCAGCCGGTCGGCCTGCCCTGGCTGGTCTCCGGCCACGACGAGCAGGGGCTACGGGCCCAGGCCGACCGCCTCAGCCGGTTCCTCGACACCGTGTCCGACGACCTGATCGGCGACGTGGGCCGGGCGCTGGCCACCACCCGCCCCGCGTTCGCCCGCCGCGCCGTCGTCTCCGGCGTCGACCGTGCCGCCCTGCGCGCCGGCCTCGACGCGCTGGCGCAGGGCGAACCGGCCGCCCACGTCCAGGTGGGCACGGCGCGGGAGCGGGGGAAGATCGTGTTCGTCTTCCCCGGGCAGGGCTCGCAGTGGGCCGGGATGGCCGCCGAGCTGATGCGGACCTCGACGGTGTTCCGGGAGGAGCTGCTCGCCTGCGCCGACGCGCTCCAGCCGTACCTGGACTGGTCCCTGCGCGACGTGCTGTCCGGCCGCGAGGGAGCGCCCCGGCTGGACCGCTCCGACGTGGTGCAGTGCGCGACGTTCGCGGTGGTGGCCGCGCTCGCGGCGCTGTGGCGGTCGATGGGGGTGGAGCCGGACGCCGTCATGGGCCACTCCCAGGGCGAGATCGCCGCGGCGTACGTCGCCGGTGCGCTGACCCTGCCGGACGCCGCCCGGGTGGTGGCCCTGCGCGGCAGGGCGCTGCTGTCGGTGGCGCACACGGGCGGCCTGGTGTCGGTGGCCCGGTCCCGATCCGACGTGGACGAGCTGATCGGACGCTGGCCCGGCCGGCTGTCGGTCGCCGCGCTGAACAGCCCCGTCTCCACGATCGTCGCCGGGGACCTCGACGCCCTCGGCGAGCTGCTCGCGGAGTGCGCCGCGACCGGGGTGTGGGCGCGGCGGGTGCCGATCGACTACGCGTCGCACTCGGCGCACGTGGACCCGCTGCGCGACGAGCTGGCCGAGGTGCTCGCGCCGGTCACGCCGCACGAGCCGCGGATCCCGTTCCGCTCCACCGTGGAGGGTGTCCGGGGCGGGCCTTTCCGGACCGACGCCGAGTACTGGTACGACAACATGCGCAACCGGGTCGAGTTCGAGCCGACGATCCGGGAGCTGGTGGCCGAGGGGTTCGGGACGTTCATCGAGGTGAGCCCGCACCCGGTGCTGACCACCGCGGTGGAGCAGACCCTGGAGGCCGAGGGTGCCGGGCACGCCGTCGTGGCGGAGTCGCTGCGCCGCGACGACGGCGGCTGGGCCCGCTTCGCGTCGTCCCTCGGCCGCGTCCACGTCCACGGGGTGCCGGTGGACTGGTCCGCCGCCTTCGCCGGCCGGCCGGCGCGACCCGTCGACCTGCCGACCTCGTCGTTCCGCCGGCAGCGGTACTGGATCGAGTCCGGGCGGCGCGGGGCGGACACGCTCGGGCACCCGTTCCTCGGCACCGTCACCGAGCTCGCCGTCGGCGACGGGCACGTGCTCTCCGGCACGCTGTCCCGGGCCGCCCACCCGTGGCTGGGTGACCACGCGATACAGGGCACCGTGCTGCTGCCCGGCACGGCGTTGCTGGAGCTGGCCGTGCGCGCCGGGCGCGAGCTGGGCTGCGCGTCCGCCGAGGAGCTCACCCTGGAGTCGCCGCTGCCCGTGCCCGAGGACGGCGAGGTCCAGCTCCAGATCGTCGTGGACGCCGCCGACGCGTCGGGGCGCCGGCCGCTGCGGCTGTTCAGCCGCGGCGACGAGACCGGCTGGACCCGCCACGCCAGCGGCTTCCTCTCGGCGGCGGCTCCGGATCAGGGGCCCGCGCCGGCCACCGCCGCGTGGCCGCCGCGGCGGGCGACCGCACTCGACGTCGCGGCGCTGTACGACGCCCTCGACGAGCACGGCTACCAGTACGGTCCGTCGTTCCGGCAGGTCCAGGCGGCCTGGCGGGCCGGCGACGACCTCTTCGCCGAGGTGGCGGTCCCGGCGGAGCTGCTCGCCGAGGGCAGCCGCTTCGTCTTTCACCCCGCGCTGCTCGACGCCGCGCTGCACCCGCTCGTGGCGACCGGGCTGCTCGGCGAGGACGACGGGCGGATCCTGCTGCCGTTCGGGTGGACCGGGTTCACGGTCACCGGGCTCCCCGGCGATGCGGGCGTCGCCGAACGGGTGCGGGTACGGGTGCGGCTCGTCCCGGCCGCCTCCGGCGGCGTCGACCTCACGGTCACCGACGACACCGGCACGCTGGTCCTCGCCACGGGCTCGCTGACGCTGCGGCCCGTGGCCACCGACCGGCTGCTGCCGGCGCGGCAGATGCGGCACCTGTACCGGGTCGACTGGGAGCCCCTCCCGACGGGCGTCCCGGAGAGCGCCCGGTGGGCGGTGCTCGGCGACGCGGCCCTCGGCGTGGCCCGCGCCGGTGGCGTGACCGCCGCGGCGTACCCCGATCTGACCGCCTTGTCCACGGCGGTGGACGGCGGTGACCCGCGGCCGGACCTGGTTCTCGTGGACCCGGTGGCCGACGCCGTCGGCGAGGGCGACGACGGCGCCCCGGACGCCTCGGCGCACCTGTTCGCCGGGCGGGCCCTCGCCCTCGTGCAGGACTGGCTCGCCGACGAGCACCTCACGGGTGCGCGGCTGGTCGTCCTCACCCGGCGGGCGATGGCCGTGGGCGCCGCGGACGATCCGTCACCGGCGTCGGCGACGGTGTGGGGACTGTTGCGGTCGGCGCAGACCGAACATCCCGACCGGCTGGTCCTGCTCGACCTGGACGACGACGAGACGTCCGCGCGGTCGATCGCCGCCGCGGCCACCAGCGGCGAACCGCAGCTGGCCGTACGCGCGGGCGAGGTGCGCCGGCCGCGGCTGGTCCCGGTCGCTGCGGAGGCCGCCCCGCCGGTCCCCGGGCTCGACGGCACGGCCCCCGGGCTCGACGGTGGTCCCGCCACCGGCGGCACGGTCCTCCTCACCGGCGGCACCGGCGGGCTCGGTGGCCTGGTCGCCCGGCACCTCGTCGGCGTCCACGGGGTGCGCCACCTCCTTCTGCTCAGCCGGCGCGGCGGCGCGTCCCCGGGCGCGGAGGCGCTGGAGGCCGAGCTGCGCGCCCTCGGGGCGGAGGTGACGTTCGCCGCCGCCGACGCGGCCGACCGGGCGTCGCTGGCGGGCGTCCTCGCGGCCGTGCCGGCGGACCGGCCGCTCCGCGCGGTCGTGCACCTCGCCGGTGCCCTCGACGACGGCGCCGTGGTCTCCCTGACCCCCGAGCGGATCGACACGGTGCTGAGGTCCAAGGCCGACAGCGCGTGGCACCTGCACGAACTGACCCGCGACCTGCCGCTCGCCGCGTTCGTGCTGTTCTCGTCGGTGATCGCCACGGTGGGCGGGGCGGGGCAGGCGAACTACGCGGCGGCGAACGCCTTCCTGGACGCCCTGGCCGGGCACCGGCGCGCCGCCGGCCTGCCCGCCGTGTCCCTCGCCTGGGGTCTGTGGGGCGACGCGGACGGCATGGCCGGCGGGCTCTCCGAGGCCGACCGGGCGCGCCTGCGTCGCAACGGCGTGGCGGCCATGACGAGCGGCGAGGCGCTCGCCCTGCTGGACGCCGCGCTGGCCACCGACCGGGCCGTCGTGGTCCCGGCCAAGCTCGACCTCGCCTCGGTACGCGCGGAACACGAGCACGCAGCGGTCCCGGCGCTGTTCCGCCGGCTCCTGCCCCGGGTGGGTGCGTCCGGCACCCGTGCCGCCGCTCCCGCGTCGGCCGTGCTGGCCCGGCAACTCGCCGGCCTGTCCCCGCAGGAGCGGGAGGAGACGCTGACCGCCCTGGTCCGGGTGAAGGCGGCGGAGGTCCTCGGGCACGACGGGGCACACACGATCGAGCCGGACCGGGCCCTGCGGGAACAGGGGCTGGACTCCCTGACCACGGTGGAGCTGCGCAACCGGATGAGCGCCGCCGTCGGGATGCCGCTGCCGGCCACGGTGGTGTTCGAGCATCCGACGGTGACCGCGCTGGCCCGGTATCTCGCCGAACGGCTCACCGGGACGCAGCACGTCGACGAGGTGAAGGCGGTCCGGGTCGACAGCGACGAGCCGGTGGCGATCGTGGGAATGGGCTGCCGCTACCCCGGCGGCATCCGCTCCCCCCACGACCTGTGGCAACTCGTCCTCAACGGCACCGACGCCATCAGCGAGTTCCCCACCGACCGCGGCTGGAACCTCGACACCCTCTACCACCCCGACCCCGACCACCCCGGCACCAGCTACACCCGCCACGGCGGCTTCCTCCACGACGCCGCCGACTTCGACCCCGACTTCTTCGGCATGAGCCCCCGCGAAGCCCTCGCCACCGACCCCCAACAACGCCTCCTCCTCGAAACCACCTGGGAAACCCTCGAACACGCCGGCATCGACCCCACCACCCTGCGCGGCACCCACACCGGCGTCTTCACCGGCGTCATGTACGACGACTACGGCAACCGCCTCATGCAGGCCTCGCCCGACGGGTACGAGGGTTTCCTGCTGTCCGGGAACCAGACGAGTGTGGCGTCCGGCCGGGTGGCCTACGCGCTGGACCTGGCCGGACCGGCGCTGACCGTGGACACGGCGTGCTCGTCGTCGCTGGTGGCGTTGCACCTGGCCGTCCAGGCCCTGCGCAACGGCGAGTGCGACCTCGCCCTGGCCGGCGGCGTCACCGTGATGGCCACCCCCGCGTCGTTCGTGGAGTTCAGCCGCCAGCGCGGCCTCGCCTCCGACGGGCGGTCGAAGTCTTTCGCGGCGAGCGCCGACGGTGTCGCGTGGAGCGAGGGCGTGGGACTGCTGCTGGTCGAACGGCTCTCCGACGCCCAACGCAACGGCCACCGCATCCTCGCCGTCGTCCGCGGCTCCGCCGTCAACTCCGACGGGGCCTCCAACGGCCTCACCGCACCCAGTGCCCCGGCACAACGCCGTCTGATCCGGCAGGCGCTGGCCACCGCCGGCCTCGCCCCCGCCGACGTCGACGCGGTCGAGGCGCACGGCACCGGCACGAAACTGGGCGACCCGATCGAGGCCGAGGCGCTGCTGGCCACCTACGGCCAGGACCGCGACCAACCCCTCTGGCTCGGCAGCATCAAATCCAACATCGGCCACACCCAAGCCGCCGCCGGAGCCGCCGGCATCATCAAAATGATCCAGGCCATCCAGCACGGGGTCCTGCCGAAGACCCTCCACGTCGACGCCCCCACCCCCCACGTCGACTGGACCACCGGCAACATCCAGCTCCTCACCGACACCCAGGAATGGCCCGACCACGGGCGGCCCCGCCGTGCCGCCGTCTCCTCCTTCGGCATCAGCGGCACCAACGCCCACGTCATCCTCGAACAGGCACCCCCGGTCGCCGAGCCGGAACAGGGCGCGCCCGCCGACCGGTCCGGCCCGCTGACGTGGACCCTGTCCGCGAAGACCCCCACGGCGCTACGCCAGCACGCCCGACAGCTGCTGCACCACCTCACCGCCCACCCGGAGTTGAGCGCGGCGGACGTCGCGGCGGCGTTGACCACCCGCGCCGCCCTGCCGCACCGCGCCGCCGTGGTCGGCGACACCCGGGAGGAGCTCACCGAGGCCCTCACCGCCCTGTCCGCCGGCGATTCCCACCGCCGCCTGGTCGAGGGGACCGAGATCACCGGGAAGACGGTTTTCGTGTTTCCGGGTCACGGCACCCAATACCCCCGCATGGGCCTCGACCTCTACACCACCAACCCCACCTTCGCCCACCACCTACAAGCCTGCGACACCGCACTCCAACCCCACACCGGCTGGTCACTCCTCGACGTCCTCCACCAAAAACCCGACGCACCCGACCTCGACCGCGTCGACGTCGTCCAACCCGCCATCTTCGCCATCACCGTCGCCCTCGCCCGCACCTGGCAACACCACGGCATCCACCCCCACGCCGTCATCGGCCACTCCCAAGGCGAAATCGCCGCCGCCCACATCGCCGGCGCCCTCACCCTCAACGACGCCGCCAAAATCATCACCCACCGCGGCCTCACCGCCCACACCCTCACCGGCACCGGCGGCATGGCCGCCATCCCCCTACCCCCCGACACCGTCACCACCCACCTCCAACACCACCCCACCCTCCACATCGCCGCCCACAACAGCCCCCACAACACCGTCATCACCGGCGACCTCGAAACCCTCCACACCCTCATCACCCACTACCAACAACAAGGCATCCAAGCCCGCCCCATCCCCATCGGATACGCCTCCCACAGCCCCCACATCGACCAACTCCGCCACCACCTCCTCACCACCCTCAACGACATCTCCTCCACCAACCCCACCATCCCCTTCCACTCCACCACCCACCCCCACACCACACCCACCCTCAACAACCACTACTGGTACGACAACCTCCGCCAACC